>MFPD01000001.1 GCA_001784115.1 Candidatus Levybacteria bacterium RIFCSPLOWO2_02_FULL_37_18
GGTTGTTTACAAATTCAGGCTGAGGGTCTAACTGCCCACCTCGCCTGTATCATTTTAAATGTCGCAGAAGCGTAACAATTGAAATGACGCATCACAATGTCAGGATTCCGATACCTCTACGTTTTAGATTTTTTTCCTCTTATTTTTACTAAAATCATCAAAAGAAGTAATAAAATAAAAGTGGTAAAAGCCATGAGTGGAATTGTTATGTATCCAAATTCAAAAACAAACCGCTTTATACAAAATGCAGAGGACGCATTGCAAACAAAAGTCGGTACAATACCCAACTGGAGTAAATACTGATAAAGCGACAAAATTGCGCCAATAGTCGAAAAAACTATGCCTACATCAACAATACCCTTTTCTTTTCTTTTAAAACCAATGACAAATAAAAAAACTTGGGGAAACAAAAAAATTCTCTGATACCAACACAATACACACGGTTCATACCCTAAAACTTCAGAATAATAAAGACTTGTAACCGTTGCAAAAAACGAAACAACAAAAGAAAAAAGAAAAGCATGATCGGAGAAAAAAACAAATATCGAATTTTTTAATTTTTTAGGAAGAAAAAAAGATGCTAATAAAAATATGATGGTACCTTGAACTAGTATAGTAAGGAGTACGATTGCATGGTTAACAATAAGCATACTATTCTGGCAATTGACAGCTTGTTTTTTGTGCTAAATCCTCAAGCGATACTTCTCCTGATTTTCTTTCCCCATTCTTAAATTCCCATGTAGGATACCCGGAAATATGTTTATCCCCACACGCTTGTAATTGGCCTTTTCCGTCTGCAGTGGAACATTCAATGTAAGGTAGGTACTGCTCTGAAGATCCGAATAGTTTTTTTTGATTTTGGCAATGCGGGCACCAAAACGCTCCATAGAAAATAGCACCTTTCTCTCTTAAGCATTTAGCAAACTGGTCGTACTTTCTATTTGTATTTTGACCCCCAAGAAAAAAAATAACTCCAACAATTAAAACTATTGATATAATTACTGTTCCAATCAAAACCTTTTTTTCCATGGTTTAAATGTAACAGGCCACACTCCTGACACGATTTTGTCATTGCGACCCCGAGTGAATCAAGGGGGAAACAATCTCACAAAAGATCGCCACGGTCGCCTGAAGCGACCTCGCGATGACAGTTTTATGTTAGAATCCTAAACAATTACGTTTAAATATATCAGATTATCTTAAATACAACTTTTCCTTTTGGATGAATTTCCTCCTGATACGAAAAAGCTTGTTTTGCTTCTTCAAGGGGAAATACCTTATCAACGGAAACGTTTACTTTTCCGCTGTCTACAAGTTTTGTCAAGCGATTCAAATGATTTGTATTTGTCTGGGTAAACTGACTAATTGCGGTAATTCCACGTTTCTCTGCCTCGTCTTTGTCTGGCTCTCCTGCCATAGAAACTAATATGCCACCCCTTTTAAGAACGTCAAGTGATTTATTTGTTATCTCTCCTCCGACTGTGTCAAATACTGCGTCAAAATCTTTGAGAACCGTTTCAAACTGCTGATTTTTGTAATCAATTACCTCATCAGCTCCCAGTTGTTTAACAAAATCCATATCATTAGTGCTTACGGTTGTGGTAACATACGCTCCTAATATTTTAGCAAGTTGAATAGCCACGTGACCTATGCCTCCTGCTCCGCCGTGGATTAAAATTTTTTGCCTGCTTTGTAATGTAATGTGTTCTTCGAGCGCCTGAATTGCGCTGCTTCCTACTAAAGGCAAAGCGGCTGCTTCTATAAAATGTACAGACTTTGGCTTAAAAGCAGTATTCTCAACTCGAGCACTCAATAACTCGGCGAATGATCCAGATCCGCCATTTAAAACAAGTGCTGACCCATATACTTCATCGTCCGTTTTAAACTCGGTAACTTCCCCACCAACCTCTGCCACAACTCCGGCAAAATCTCCACCCATTGTAGCGGGAAACTGAATTGGCGCCATTTCTTTAAAAAATCCAGCTCGAATTTTCCAATCAACCGGATTAATACTGGCCGCGTATACCTCAACAAGAACGTAACCCTTGGCAGAAACCGGTTTTTGGATGTCCGAACTTAGCTCCAAAACATCTATCCCGCCGTATTCCTTAATCTGCACCGCTTTCATATAATGTTAGAGATTATCACGGGACGGTAAAAATGTAAAGTACTTATTGATAATAAAATAGTAAGAATTATTCTGTGTGAATTTATTTCCGGTAAATACATGATAAAAATCTTTTCATTATAAAAATAACTACAACAAGAAACGTTAAACCGCTTATGCTATCAGCTACTATTCGAAGTTTTGTTTCTGTAAATTGCACGATTACTGTGTGCTCTCCTTTTGGTAAAAAAAACGTCATGACACCCATGTTGTTTCTGGCTTGATATTCTATGGGTACTTTTTTATTATCTACGAGTATATTCCAACCAGGGAAATACAAGGTGTTTTCCCTTAGTTGGGTTTTTGTTTTTGCACTCACTTTATAAACATGCCTCGTTGACAAACGCTTTAACTCTATTACTTTTGACTCTCCGCCAATTACAGCCAAATGTGCATCAGGAATTTCTTTCATGTAACTCACGGACCAAATTGGCGAGCTTTCTCCTGTGTCGGTTGTGCCAAAATATATTCCTGAAAAAAATGAATCCGGCTTACTAATATATCCGTTTGCCCGTATATAATCTTTATTAAAAATTAGTAATAGAACAACTAGTGTTGCTATGAACAATTTTTTTATTTTCTTTGGAATTAACTGGGTAATTATTGCCCCACAAATAGAAGCACTAAACACGCTTAAGGTTAACAATCTCCAGGTAAACTGAAATTTCTGAAGTACTGTTATTTTTTCCCAGATAAAATCAGAAGAAGAAGTCATAAAGAATATCGTTAACCAAAATGTAATCAAACAAATAATCAATACTCTTCCTAAAAAATTTTTCTTGTTTTTAAACAAATATCGTATTGCCCCAAACCCCAAAAATACTACAAACCATTGCACTTTTCCAACTTCAACGCTTAATTTTCCTATCCCTTCAAAACTCCATGGACTAGAAATAAATCGAGAAAAAGAAGAAAAACTTTCTCTATATCTTCCATACGTCAAAATATCCCGATGTGTATATTTCCCCTCAAAATAAGCAGGAACCCAAAAAAATGCGGACAACCCTAATCCCAAAACCAAAAGAATTACAAAAGATTGTATAATCTGTTGTTTTTTTTTGCTATGTAAAATCAGCAGCGTCATATATATTACGATGAATGGAAAAAACATAAGACTTATGGCATTATGTGAAAGTATTAAAAAAGCTAGGGAGAATGAACCAAAAACAAGTATTGATAAAGTATTGTTTTTAACAAGTTTTTGAGAAAAATATAAAACTAAAGGTGCAAAAACAAATGCTACGTGCTCGCCTAAAGCCCCTCGTACGTACAAATCAACGAAACGATATGATGCAAACATGTACAAAAAGGCAGCCACAATTCCTGATTCAAGAGATAAAAAACTTTGAGCCCACAAAAACATAGTCAGTCCGCTCCCTAAAAAACCTAAAACAAAAATAATCTTGACGCTATCTATAAAAGAAAATCCCAAACTATGAAAAAAAGATGCGACATATGAAGATAATGGATATAAAAACATAAGAATTGGATGACCATACCCCCAATTAAGATTACCTGCCCACCTAGGAACAATATTTCCATCTGTCAAGCTTTGATAAAAATTAGCAATGCGTGCTGTATGGTCTACACCGTCATGAGTTATAGGAATACCAGGAGAAAAAAAAGGAAAAATTCCAAAACCAGCAGCAAAAAAAAGAATAATACACAAAAGAATTGATTTTTTCATAACAAAGAATTATAAAACTCAATAGTATTATTTCCTTTTGGTACCATAACTCCTCTAAAATTAAAATCTGTTATATATATTTTTGCATCTTTACTATCTTTATTATTTTGATCATATATCCGCGCGTGCCATGTTGGATAAAAACTATCCACAAATACTAAAAAACCTTCATTTTCATTTTGGGTGTGAATTATTATTTTATTCTCTGAATAGTAAGATACTATTGCGTTTCCGTTTATCCAATTCCGATCAAGCCCCAAACATCCTTCTTGACTTTCAACAAAAGCGATAGTGTGTAAATCAGAAGAAAACATTTCTTTTATTATCTCCTGCTTTTTGGCAAAACATTTTGTACGAGTAACAAAAAATACCCTTGAGAATGCAAAAGGATTCTCATACACTCTGGTTTTTCCTTCCTGAAACACTTTTTTTAGTTTTGGTGATTGTATGTCTATTCTGCTTAGAATATATTTTGCTCCTAATAAATCTATAAGTTTCGAATCTATAGTATGCGGTGAAACAATTTTATTAAATCCAAAAGGCTCGGAAATATCCGGACTTTTTCTTTCCAAAGCTGCTATAAGCTCTGCATAGCGCTTTAAATATAACGGATCATATCCATCTAAACTTTGCAACCGAAATATAATAGAAAAATTTGGTGGAAAAACAGGTTCGTCGGTTGTCATAATTCTAAATAATCCCTTTTGTTGTTTTAGATAGGAAATTGTTTTCGTTTGAGGGAAAAGAAATTTTTGCGATTGAAATACGTTATATTTACTATCAAAACGGAGCAAGTCGCCTGTTGTTATTAACAATAGTAATCCTAAAAAAATAAATTCGTGTTTTATTTTCTTTTTTGATGAATGCCAAAACAATATCAAAGACATACCAATGAAAAGTATCGAAGGAACATATAGATTTCTCTGTATTACTAAAGGATTGGGTAGAAATTTTCTGCCGAACAAGACAAAAAGCCAAAGTACGCAAAAAGCAGAAAAAAGTAATAACAGTGGGGCATGAATTTTTTTTCTATGAGTAAGGTAATAATCAATCCCAAGTGCGGACAGAGTTGTCAATGCAAAATCGATTACAAACATAAGTCTCGTCGGCTGAGAAGTAGAAACAAATGGAATCTGTAACATAAAAGGGATTGAGGAAACTCCGGTTGGAAATGCAAAAAGTATCCCTGTAAAAAGAACAAAAATAAAAAATACAGTTTCTCTATCTCTTCTAAAGAATAATGATACAAGTGCCATCAAAAAAGGAAAAATACCAATGTATCCGATAAGCTCTCCGTAATTAAAAATACTTGTATAATTTCTCGTTGCCGGATTGCCAAAAAAGTCAGGTACTAAAAATTGAATACTATGCTGCCACGGAACAAACCACCCTGGATTTTCCCTCCAATTTGCTTGATCAATACTTCGTGCTGATAACAAAATAAACTGAAGAGTTGGAATAAGTTGTATCGAGATGATGATAAAAACAAACAACAAACAGATAATAAATATAAGAAGAATAGACTTCTTGTTTTCATTCTGTTCCAATAACCGAAATAAAATGTAAGCAATAGATACGATAAAAACATAAAAAAATATTTGCAAATGCCCGGCAAAAAATGAGGATGTTAAAGAAAAAATAAAAAAAATCGGCCAAATGAATTTTGAGTTTACTATCGTATTTAGATTTAAATAAATTTTATCTATACAAAGAAGTATAAAAGGCAACCATAATCCCACATGCAACACTGTTCCCCATTCAAGCCACGCGGTGAAAAATCCCGAGAAAGCAAAGGAAATTCCGCCAAACACACTAACCCATTTTGATAGTTTTAAATTTCTTAGATAGACATACAAAAATAATCCAGCAAGCAGTGGTTCAAGTAAAATTAAAATACTCCACGCTATATGAAAAGGAAACATAAAAAACAATAGATTTAGAGCATAAAAAGGAGCTGATTGAACATTTCCCAAAAGCGGTGTCCCGGCAAAAGAATACGGATTCCACAAGGGCAATTGCCATTTTTTTTCTAAAGAAATTACTAACTCACGCCATGGATATTGCTGCTTTATTGGATCTGAAATGAGGTAATTCTTGAATGGTACACCTCGGGGAAACGTAGATCTATAAAAATCATCAAACGGATGAAACATACCCACAAGATTATCTGTGGGTATCGGAAGCAGTGTTTTTGAAAAGAAAGGCCAGAAAAAGATAACAGTAACTATAAAAATAAAAACAATTGGCAATAATCTCTTCAGCAAATAAATGTGATTCACACAAAAATTATAGCAAAATCACTTTCGAAATCTCCTTCGAAACAAAGGATTAGTGTCCACCCCCGGGGTGGAATTGTAGCTACACCCGCGAATTTTTTACTATTTTGATGCCAACCAATTGTTGGGAAGTTTTATCTTTCGTATAGTAATGCTTTACTGGTAAATCCACAACCTGATTTTAAGTTTTCCCGGAAAAATTTCCATTTTTATTTTTTGATTCTCCAACATTTATGCAAGCATTATACCTAAAACATTGTTCTCATCACTAGTTGTAATCAAACTGCTTTGCGCTAAAATGATGATTGTTTTTTGCGCATCCATAATATTATTTTCCTCCTAATAGGTGCGCGATTGGTTCAAAAACGGGAGGAAAAACCATAATTACAAACAGAATGATTGAAACAGCATAAATCCAGCAGGCTTTGGTTTGGCTTCTAATTTTAAAGCTGGTAAACAGGAACATAAGCAAAGCGAAGAAAAGAATAGAGATAATATATAAACCAGATAAAGGCCCAACTGGTTTATGGAATGTCAAGAAACTTTTCACCATCGGGAAAGCGGTCTTTAAGATATTTAAAATCCAAAAAACAGTCAGTGTCAGCCCGCCGGAAACTAAAACGTTATTTGCTGTTGATATATTAGGCGTGTCTTGATTTTCCATAATTCATTTTAGCGGGGCAGCCTTGGTTACGAAGACTGCCTCCCCCGATACCAATAAAACGAGAACGAGAGCGCTTATGAGAGAAAATAAAAGCGACCTTCGTAGTGCCAAAACCTTCTCATTGTTAAAATTTTTTCTTAGAAAATAAGCAAGCAGAAAAGCTACTAAAATAAGCAGTGGCGGAGCAAAGGCTAAAAATTCTTTGTGTTCGAAAATAACGCTATGAAGCCAGGCTGTTGATTCAGACGCCATAAGAGTCGTCCTTGGACCGTCGCTGGCACGATATGGAACATAGACAACTAAACCGGCAATATCAAGCAGAACCAGATTAATGAAAAGAGGCAGCAACACGCTTTGCAACCAAACAATAAAATTACTGTTTTTCTTCGCTACAAAATAAAGCACAATACCAGCGCCAAACAGAATCAAAGAAAACATTGCCAAGAATCCATGCAAATTGACAAGTTTTTCCCAAAAAGATAATGCCAAGAGTTTGCTAAAAACATCCATAACTACGTCTCAATTTCTTTTCCGTCTTGCGTAATTGAATATACTCATCTGTCTGGTCCAGCTTCATTTTTATCCCATCTTCTTAAAGTCGCAGTACAAACATTTAGTGTCTTTACCGCTTGCCTTATGTTTAATAACTCTGACAACTCATTGTTTGTTTTTCATGGAACTCAATCAAACTCTACCACGAGTTTAGCAGTTTAAGCAAGAGTTATTTATATGTAAGTTGTTGGACAATTGCCTCTTTGGCAATGGTTCATTAGTGTTCCAGACCACAGGTCTGTTTGAACTCTCGGTGATAAACTTCAATCTCCCAACACTTCCGTACCAGGGAAGGCCACTTGTTCTCTGGTTGGATCTTGGATATTTGTTCCAATGTAATCCGTGCGGTTGTGCTTACCCTCAAACCGGAATACCATAAATCCAACCGTATCCCCATAAATGTACTCGTAGTCCTTCTTTTGGAGAAACCTTTGAGAGCGAGAGGATATAATATATCTGGGATGTTACCCGAAGAAATGTACAGTACAAGTCTTCTGAACAGAGTGATCTAGAAGACGCTATTTAAGTGTAAATTACATTACTCTCCTACATTATTACAAACTGCAAAACTCGTGAAAGAATTAAAAATTACCCTATCTTATTTTTTTATACATATATACATGATCAACGAAATTTCCTTTATGTAAAACTCCTTGAGGCAATCTGCCAAACTCAACAAATCCAAATTTTTTATATAAATTTATTGCAATAGGATTGTTGCTAAAAACACTTAAAGTGATAATTCGTAATTGAGGAATATATTTAATAGCTTCATTTACTACAAATTGCATAAGTATCTTTCTAATTCCTTTTCCTCTGTATTCACGTAAAACCGATAAGCCAAAGGTTCCCTCATGATTAAATACTTCCTTTGTTTGCAAAGTGATATCGGAAACAGCGATAAGCTTACTCACTGAAAATACAAGTAATTGAACTGCGGTTTTGCTCTGAATTTTTTTAATCGTTTCTCTAACTACTTCTTGTTCTTCTGCAAGAGAAAATTGCTTTCCATAAAAAGCAATAAATGTTTGCTCTTTTGAAAGTTCGTTAATATAGTCACGCATTACTTGCGCATCTTCTACTGTTGGATACCGAATTAAGATCGAAAGACCTGATTCAGTTTTACCTTCAAAAACAATATTTCCTTCCATGAGGAAAATTATAACAAATGATAAAAAAAGATCCTCTTCAGAAAAAATTACTCAATAAAGGTTAGTGCAATACCTTTTTTATCTGCCCTACCGGTTCTACCGATTCGATGCACGTAATCATCATAAGACTGCGGAGGATCATAATTAATTACGTGAGTAACATCATCAATATCCAAACCTCGGGCTGCTACGTCTGTTGCGAGTAAAACCTGTACTTGTCCATTTTTAAAATCTGTAAGCGCTCGTTGTCTTTGATTTTGATTTTTATTTCCATGAATTGCAACAACACTAAATCTCCTTTGCATAAGGGCTCTTGAGAGTTTTTCTATTCCCCATTTTGTTTTCCCAAACACAATAACTTTTTTAAAATCTTCCTGAGCAAGTAAGTCATGCAAAACATCAATTTTGCTTTGACCATTTATTTTTACTACATCTTGCTCTATACTTTGCGCTGTGTCATTGGTTTTAACAGAAATATGAGTTGGGTTATTTAGAAATTCCTCCATAAGCGGGATTACTTGCTTTGGAATAGTTGCAGAAAAGAAAAGTGACTGCCTTTTTCCAGGAAGATGAGAAATAATAAACCGCATGTCCGGCAAAAATCCCATATCCATCATCCGATCAACCTCGTCTAAAACAATATTGTTAAAGAAGACAATATTAAGTTTTCCTTGTTTTTTTAAATCTTTAATTCGCCCTGGTGTTCCAATGACAAAATTAGGATTCCTTTTTAAGGAATGAATCTGATTATAGATACTTGCCCCGCCAATACATAAAGCAGATAAAATACCCATATCCTTGGCGAAAATTTTAAATTCTTCTTCGATCTGGACAGCAAGCTCTCTGGTTGGTACAACTAGTAAGACTTTTTCAGATTTATTAAACAAAACTTTATTGATAAGGGGAATTAAAAATGCGCCAGTTTTCCCCGTACCTGTATTCGCAATTCCTACTACATCTTTTCCTTGTAGTACTAAAGGAATTACCCGGTCTTGAATAGGAGTAGGTGTTGCGTATCCTTTTTGGGCAATATTTCTTTTTAATTGGTCGCTAATCAAAAAATCGGAAAATTGATGAACAGAACTATACGCAGTTTGCGCGTAAGCACCAACTGCTTTATTTACGAATAAAGAAGGGTCCATCCTTTTGCGACTCAAGCGCCTTGGATTATTAAATCTATTGGTATGATAATAAGAATTCTTATTCATTGTTTTAGCCTTCTTTATAAAAGAATATGCCTGCCTAAAATAAATCAATGGTGAATATGGAGAAAAGATACAAAAAATGAAGTTGAGGTACCTTTATCCTAACAATTCAATCGTTGGTAATAATAAGCAGATATATTCTTTCATATCTGTAAAAGCAAGTATAACACAAAAAAACAATTAGTCAATAAACTATAGGGTCTATTACAAGTATGGGGGGGGGTAAAAGTTAGGTTCAAAATGAAGCTAGAAAACTGGTAAAACATAATTTTTAAAGTGTTTTAACTGTATGCTCGGCGTCATTCTGGGGAATCTGGTTTATCCAGAGGACTCCAGAATCCCCTCGTTAGAATGTTGAGAGATTCTGGATGCGTCCGCATTCGACGAGACTTACCAGAATGACAAAGTGGAGTAATGTCAGCAAAATTACCTATTGCACGAATTATTTTACTATGATACTTTATTATAGGATTGAGCCTATAAAACTAAAACAGATATATGGATAAAGTTATAGGACGAAGAATAGTTTCTGCAATTCTTGTTTTTTCTCTTCTGTTTAATGCTTTAATTCCTGTCCACATTAGCTATGCCGAAGAAAACGTGCCAACAGAAACAATCTTAATAGAAGAAACGCCTCCGCTTACTAACGAAGAACCAACAATAACGAATATACCTGATACTAGCCCTATACCAATTATTACACCCCAACTATCACCAACGCCTACCCCGGAGATTTCTCCAACTCCGACTCCGGCTTTAACAATTCAAACAACAGCCACACCGGAGCTTAATCCAACTCCCACTTCAGCAACCTTACTAACCCCAACGCCAGAACCAATTTCTACACCAACTGTAATACCACTAATATGGACAAACAACAATGAAACCTATACCACAGAGATTATAAAACTAGGAGTTACTTATAAATTCCCGCCAAATGAGAAAATCAGTGTCACATTTACTAAACTTCCTCCTGAGTCTGACACCATCACAATTAAAGAACACAACGCACCTATTACCACTAATAATCCAGGCAGCAAAGACTATGAGATTACTTCCACCATGCCAAACGGCAGCTTTAAATTTGATCTAACCCTGCCAACCAATGATCCCAATAAAAACGTACTTTCCTCGCAGGACGGACAAAACTATTCCCCTCTTGATAATGAAAAAATAACCTCGTCTGACACTATCACTATTAAAGAAATTGACCATCTAACTCATTTTTTAGTAGGGGAGCTAAATAATCCTAACAACACGCAACATCCAGTTATTAATGAGTTTTACTCAAATACATCAAGCGATTGGGTAGAACTTTACAATCCCACCTCAAGCTCCATAGATCTAACCGGGTGGATTCTTCATGACACAGTCAGTAATACAAAATCTCTTACCGGCACTATTCTTCCTAGTGGTTTCGCCGTCTTTACCTGGACAGCACTCAATCAAACAGGTGACACAATACAACTGTTAAATCCAGCAAGCGTTGTACGGGACGAGGTTGTTTATCCCGGAACAGTTTCCGCTCCGGATACAAACCAATCTGCACACAGAACTACAAATAGTGGAAACACGTGGGAAGTTTCTGCGAACATTACCCAGGGATACACAAACGAAAACTCCACTGTTTATGTTGATGATAACTTTACATCAGGTAGCGAATTCGGTACCAGTACTTTTCCATTTAATACGATTCAAGAAGGAATTAATGCGGTTGCTGCAAGCGGAACAGTCAATGTGGCAGCAGGTACATACACTGAACAGTTGATAGTCAACAAAAGTGTTATAGTTTCCGGTAACAATTCTGCAACTTCTATCATTCAGTCTCCTGCAAGTTTATCTACAGAAACAGATGGGGACGGGACTTCCATTGTAGAAATAACTGGCTCCTCTGTTGTTGTAACATTTAAGAACTTTACCGTTCGGGGAGATTTAGGCAGCATAACAAGTGCAATACACGCTCGTGAGGGAGCTAATGCAACAATTCAAGATAATATTATTTCGGGAACGGATTCTTTGTCTGGCACGCTTGCTGGACAAGGCATTTTAGTAGGTGATTCTTTGGATGGCGATACGGATGTTGCAGCTTCGGGCACAAATGTTATTTCCAATAATCAATTAAGTGGTTTTCATCGGACGGGAATTGCATTACTTGGGGTTGGTAATAATGCGAATATTTCAGGAAATACAATCACTGGCGCTGGACCGACCTCTTCGACGACTCAACAAGGAATTACAATTCAAGACGGAGCGTCTGGTTCTATTAATTCCAACACACTAAGAGATTTTGTTTATACAGGTTCTGCCCCTCAATCAGCTACAGCAGTATTTTTGTGGGACTCGGCAAATAATATTTCTATAAGCAACAACGTGATTGAGAATAGTCAGACTGGAGTGATGATACAAGCAGCCGAAGGAGTTCAAGTCACTTCAAATACTATTTCTGTTACAAGTGCTGCTGCCAGCAACATGAGTTCATCAAATCCTGCCATGGGATTGTGGTTGCTTGGCAGAGGAGCAACCGGAACTGGTTGTATAGATGGAGATGGTAGTACTCCTGGATTAGGTTGTTCAACGGGGATCACCTTAACCGGCAACAGTATTACTGGTGCCCAAACAGGTTATGGTATTCGGATAGCAAAAACTCCAGAACTTTCTTTCATTCCCGCGCTAACAACATTGACAACTGGTAGCAATAGTAATAATACGATTTCTGGATGGAACACGGGAGTTTGGGTTGGACCAAGCGGTTCGGCTAACAGCCTCACTTTCCAAAACAGTACCCTCTTAAACAATATTGGCCAGATAAACAATACCGATAGCTCTACTACTGTTAATGCTGTTCAGAACTGGTGGGGGAGTGCGAGCCCGAGCTGGACAACAATTTTATCTGGTTTAGTAAACTACGATCCCTGGTATGTAAATTCCGGAAGAACAGTTCTTTCTAATGCTGTGAGTGGATCAACAGTAAACGGCGGAACATCTGATGTACAACTTACTTCCGTGACTCCGGGCCAAGCAGATTTACCAAGCGGAATTACAACTATTGCCTTGAGCAATAGTACTTTTATGGATGTTTCGTCCAGTGCAAATACCGCTTCGGGTGGGAATTTAAACATCGGGGGCGTAAGCGTATCTCTAAATAATTTTACGAGCGGTACGTTGGGTGGCGTGAATTTGAGTATTGCTCAAGCAGTTGGGGGTATCCCTGTATTAGTTGATAAAGCAGTGAAGCTGGCGTCGGGAACTGGCGGGCAGTCGATAACTCTTTCGAATTCTTCCCTTTCGGGGGTGAATGTTTCAATTCCCGATTCAACTTCGGTTCTTGCTCCCTCTTCTTGGAATGGTAAGATACAGCCACCAAAAACAGGTTCTAGTATTGGTACGGCGCCATCTGGATTTTCAATCGGAAATACAGTTATAGAGGTTGGGTCAGCTGATGCGGTTCTACTTTTTGACAAACCGGTTGTTGTAACTTTAAGTGGTGTTACAGGTGAAGTAGGCTACAAAGCATCCGGCTCGACAACTTGGAACAAGATAGACACAATTTGCAACAGTTACGACAACCCGACAAATGTCGTGTTCCCTGGTGAATGTCGCGTTTCAAACGGTACAGACACTAAAATCTACACCTACCACTTTACTTCCTTTGGATCTCTCACCGAGATAGCCACGACTACCTCCTCAACTGGAGAAAACAGCGGGACAGGCGGAACTGCCGGTGGAAATGCCAGTGCGCCGGTTTGCAGTGATACCAAACCGGGGAGCGCTCCTGCTCTTATATCCTGGGTAGCCAATAATCCGAATGAGGCAACTCTGACCTGGACAAAAGCCCAAAATCCTGTCACTTATTATTTAATAGCATATGGTACTTCTCCGGGAACCTTGGAATTTGGCAATCCCAATATCGGCGGTTCGGATACAACTTCTTATGCAATCAAAGGCTTATCCGGAGGAACAACGTACTACTTTAAAGTAAGAGCGGGTAATGGTTGCATGCCGGGAGATTACTCAAATGAATTATCGGTAACACCATTTGGAAATGAGTTATCCCAAACAGCAGAAGGATTTAAAACAGGAGTCTTAGGAACAAAAGAAGAAAAAGAAAAGAATAAAGCAGTCCCAACTCAAGAAGTAAAAGAAGTTTTAGGGGAAAAAGAAACTTTAGAGAAAAGTACCACTCCTAAAATATTTTCTGGTAAAAATTTAGTTTATGTTGGTATTGCCTTACTAGCATTGCTTATTGCGTATACTGTCTGGAAAAAAAGAAATTCTAAAAAAGTATGATAAACTTAATTATGAGGCAAAAAGGCTTTGCTTTGGTTTTGATTTTAATTATCTTTATTATCTCCATTATTTCTATTACCGGAGGACTCTTTGTCCATACTCGCTTTGGGCTGTGGCCATGGGACTTAATCTTAAACGGCTCACTTTCCAGTAAACAGTTGGAGGAAAAAGCAGCTGCTTTTAAGAAAAATTACCCTGCTGTTGTCAGGGGAAACTGGGAACCTTCCTCTTTCCATATGACCAAAATGTTGCGTGAGGATTTGGGAAGGATCAAAGAGCTTGGAGTTAACACTGTCTCTGTTTCTGTAGAATACAGCCTCAATAATGACCGCACACCGTTTCTTAGGGACGAAAACCAACTGGCTTCGAATATTGTCAAAGCAAAAGAGGCTGGCTTTGCGGTTTTGGTAGCACCCAATTTTGTTGGCCCAGGCGGGCACAATTTTAAGGAAGAAGGAATTAATATCACCAAGGAGGAGTATCTGAAAATTTCAGAGAAAGTGGCTTTGAAATGGGCAGCAATCTCTGAAAAATATCAGGTGGAATTTTTTGCTCCGCAGAATGAGTTTAACGGGATGATAGGCGACAATTTTGCCCAAAGCGATCAGGAAATTGCCCAAATAACCTCCGAGTGGCACCAGCAGCTTCTGCCCAAAATAAAAGCAGTCTATTCCGGCAGAACCATGGTAAAACTGGCCACGGTGCAGGAGAATATAGATGTGACTGGCTATGATTATGTAGGAATTACCATCTTTCATGGAAATGATGAGTTAGAGGAATTTAGAAAGCGCATAGCTTCACAATATCAAATTCTGTCAGAAGTGGCAGAAAAAAGTGAAGCAAAGTGGTTGGTTTCTGAAGCGTGGTTTGCCTACGGCGGACCGTTTTTCCAACAAACTAAAAACCGGGCAGGAGAGTCTTTAGATGCGCTTCAGGATGATTATTTCAAAATTTCCCTGGATGAGTATCTAAAGATTACAGAAAACAAACCAGTAGGATATATTTTTATCGCCTGGGTAATGCCTGGGATGGATATCAAAGACCGTCCGGCAGAAGGAGTGATTAAAGAATATTTTGGCACATTTTGAAAGAGCTGAAATTTTAAAAAGACCTTGCTGCAATTACTACTATAAATATCCCGATTGAGTTTAAAAGGAAGGATAGTATAAGAAACTGCCAGTTCTTTAACCTTGATGCTCCAAGTAATCCTATTCCTAATTCATCAGGAAAAGGAGAAGCAATAATAAAAGCTCCCAGAAAGGGTAAAAGCCATCCAAAATATGGTGTTTTAAACAATTTTACTAATACATTACCTCCACTATTTAAAAATAGAGGTTTAAGCTCGTCAAATACCCTATCCCTTAGAAACCTAAAGATTAGACAATCACCAACTACCGCACCCATTCCGGCAAATAACGCTACCATTAGAGGATTAAGGTGATCTGCAAGAAAATAAAGAACTACTATTGCAGGAGCTACGGTAAAAATAGAAACAAAGAGTATTCCTGTGATAAAAGCTCCAATATACCCGAAGCTGCCAATCAAATCAATTGTATTTCGTACGGCAGGATGCTCCGCAAAGAGAAAAAAGACAACCAAGCTAAGAATGAGTAAGGCAGTATTTTTATACTGCCACTGTTTCCATCTATTATTTAACCTGGCCAACTCTCCCATATACTTATGTTAGCATTCTTATAGAAATAAACAGAGCGCCTCTTAACATTATACCAAAATTCAGGCAGTCTTATATTGTGCTAATATAAAATTAATGCGTAGTCAAAAAGGCTTTTCTTTAATTCCGATTATAATCGTTATTGTAATACTTCTTATTTTTGGTGTACTTTTTCTAAAGCCTTTGGGTAATCGTTCATCCACTAATGAATATTTTGATAATCCTCTAAGTAGTAAACAGGTTCTCTGTCCTGATCCGTTTATTTTTCAACTTCCGATTAATATCGACAAAGCAACTTCAGTTCTTTATCCTGGACAAATACGGGGCGGCGACTACAAAGCGCATGGCGGCTTCAGGTTTGATAACTCTCTTCCCAGCGAGATCACGGTTACTGTTCCTTATGACGCTCAGGTTATTGCCGGGGCCCGCTATCCAGCAGACACTGGCGAAATTCAATACACCTTTGACTTTGCCCACCCCTGCGGAATTCGGTACCGTTTTGGACACCTACTTACCCTCACGCCCAAGTTTCAGGCAATTGCGGAGAAATTTCCTCTCCCCAAAGGGTTGGATTCCCGAACAACAGAAGTTTATCCTCCGGTTGAGGTCAAGCAGGGGGAAGTAATTGCAACTGCAGTAGGTTTAACCAAAGGGGGTTCTGACTTTGGGGGAGTCAACGCCTTTGTAGATTGGGGGGTGTACGATTACCGGCAAAAAAATGAGTCTTCAAAAGATCCTGCTTGGGCTGCGGAACATACTTCTGAAACCTATCAATACGCAGTTTGTTGGTTTGATTGGATTCCCCCTGCGGATAAAGCAAACGTTTTGGCTTTGCCGTCATCGGACGGCCAAAGCGGAAAAACAAGTGATTATTGTAAGTGAAAATTTGGCTTGAGAAATGGTCACAATTTAGGACAACTGTATCTATTGAATAACCTCGACTTTTGGGGAATATTAGTCAGTTGGGTTAACCGTCGATGGGTTCTTGGGTTAAACAGCCGGGGATTGGATTTTTTTCTTCGTACAGCGTTTGATCACCAATATAATCTTCCCAGGATTTAAAAAGGCTGTTAATTTTTTTCAAAGTATCCTCTTTAATACTTTCATCAAGATATGCAAAAGGACAAACGTGCTGAGGTTTCTGGCCGCCTCTTAAAATTCCAATCTCCATCGTACCAAATCCAGGAGGCGCTCCGCGATTAAAATTACTCACCTCTCCAACTATTTGGCCGGCCGTAACTACATCTCCTACCTTAGCCCTCGGATTTATTAAGTGTTCTGTTTCGTAAATCCACTCCTGCATTTTGCCATCGGTTGTAACCTGAATTGAATAATCACCACTCCAAAGAGTTGGCATCGCGGCAACAACCCCGTCTACCAAAGATCTGACTGGGGTACCTAAAGGAACAACAAAAGTTGGTTGGGGACTGGATTTCTCCATCTTTGACCGGTACCCATATAACTGAATTTGAGCCATTAAAGCTAGTTGACTTTCAAGCTAAAATGATAAACAATGTTAAATATAACTAATATGACAGAAGAACAGTATTATTCAATCGAAGAAGTAGCTAAGATGTTAAAAGTTGCTTACTTAACTGTATACCGCTGGATACGGTCTGGTAAATTAACAGCCTATAAAGCTGGCAAGCAGTACAGGATAAAAAAGGAGGATTTAGACAACTTCCTAAATAACAAAAAATAAAATATGAGCTACATGTCAGTAGATAAATTACAACAAACTCTCGCTCAAAAAGTCTTCCATTATGCTAAGGATTCCAAAAAAGCGGCAGGAAGAGCATTGGGAACTCTGGTTGAGATAATTACTTTTTATCTTCTCAAAGACTGGGGTGTAGAAAATAACGTAAGAATTGAGAAGGGCTTAATCGAGTATAGAAATGCTGCAATTTCGCATAATGTTGAATATACTTTGCACCCGACAGTAAATGTTATCCAATTAACACTTGCTAAGACTCTGCCAATAACATCATCAAAGATATTTTTAGCAATCCAAAGGCTCAATTCTCTTAATCTTCAAGGCTACATAAAAATCAACTCTACATTACTGTCAACAGCCAATACTGTAAAAAATTCTTGCGTAATTGCACGCAACCAGAATAAAGCATTAGTAGCTGTTCTTATAAAGAATAATAACCAGTCGGTTAGGGTTGCAGTAATTGAACAGTATGAAAAACCATTCGCTATGGTAGAGTGCAAAAGAGTTGGTATAGAAGAAGGAAATAAGAAAGGCCCACAGACGATTGAAAAAGCCAAACAAGGTGCGTATGTAGCGAGAACCGTTTCGTCTTTACAAAAGGTTAGGAATTACGATGGAACATTATTTGGCCTACTCCCTATTGGGCAAGATGATTTTCGCTTTGATAAATACGATGAACTCTTAAAGGAAATAATTTCTACCGACAATTTAACAATCTATAAGGACTTTATTCTTACCATTGGGGTAGTCAGTAATCACGGAAATTGGTTTACTTCTGATAATCCAAATAAGGAACTTGTCGTTTTAAGAGATGCCTACGATTGGCTCCTTTTTCTTACTGATAATGGAATAGCAACATTTATTGATGAGCTTCTACTTAATCCTAAAAAGGAATATGTGCCCGCACAAAAAGCCTTCCTCGCTAGTTATGCCAGCGACAACAATTCAGTAAAGAAAGTTGGTAAAAACCAGTTCACAAAAACACAAATCAATATGAAAGCAGACCAAGCACTACAAGAGTATTTTAGAAGTAATAGAGAAAGAATAGCAAAGTGGCTAAATATCATTACCCCAACAGAAGTAACTATTGACGAACTTAGAAAACAACTTACTAAGTTATCTAATAAAAAATGGGCTTAATATGACAGCTGGAAGAAAAATAAATTCTGATAGTCAAGATTGGTGTACACCGCCAAAGTATGTAAACGCTGTAAGACGGTTTTTTGGCGAGATATACCTTGACCCTTGTTCTAATACAAAATCCATTGTCCATGCAAAAACCGAGTATATGTTGCTTGAAATAGATGGCTTAAAGGCCTCATGGGACTTCTCAACAATTTATGTTAATCCGCCTTACGGTATAGATAAAATTAGACGCACATCAATAATTGACTGGATAAGAAAATGTGCACACGCATACAATGCTTATAAAAGTGAGGTTCTTGCTCTAATTCCAGTTGCAGTAAACACACGCCATTGGAAGCAATATGTTTTCGGACAAGCTAATAGTATATGTTTTTTAGCAGATACTAGGTTGAAGTTTATAAACGGAACTAACGATAAGGGTGCTCCGATGGCATGCGCTATGGTGTACTGGGGTAAAGATGAGGAGCGATTTTACGAACATTTCTCGCAACATGGAGCTGTAGTTAATATTACTAATCTTAAAAAGGCAGATTGGATTTCTCCTGACTTAAAGACTAATCAAGTTAAACTTTTTGATGAAAAATGAAAGCAATAATTTTAGCTAGAGTTTCAATAGTTCTATGAACAAGTTCAAAACAGCTGCCATCTCAATACTGACAGAAGTAAATAAGCCTTTACATTACAAGGAAATTACGCGTCTTGCTTTAGAAAAAGGAGTATTGGAAACAGAAGGTGCAACTCCTGATGCGTCTATGAACGCCCAGATAATAACTGATATCAAACGTAAAGGAAAGCAGTCTACCTTTATCAAAACAGCTCCCTCAACCTACGCTCTTAATCCTGATAAGCCACGAACAAAAGAAGAACCAGAAGAAGCTCAAGAAGAAGAAAAATTAGCCGTTGATAGTGGCTACATCGGCAAGGCAGGCGAATACTTAGTTTGTAGCGAGCTACTTTTTAGAGGCTTTAACGCCAGCATAATGAGCGTTGATATAGGTGTAGATATTGTAGCCACAAGAGAAAATCGCCTCTATGGAATACAGGTAAAAACCGCACGACTTAACAAGTTTAATACCTATGTTTTTGACGTTCGCAAGGTTTCCTTTGAAAGACATAATAGCGGAAGCACTTTTTATATCTTCGTGCTTCATAGCGAGAAGAAAACTAATTTCCTTATCCTTCCCTACTTTGAAATTGAAAAGAAAGTTCATGATAAGGCAATCTTGGAGGTTGGGCAGGGCTTGCGTTATCGCATAAACATAAAATTGCGTAACAACAGTGTTTACCTTGGAACCCTAGACCACGAGATGAATTACTTTTTGAATAATTGGTCTGTACTAAAATGAAAGCGATAATCATAGCCAGAGTATCAACAGAAGAACAAAAAGACGCAGGAAATTCCCTGCCAGCTCAGACAGTCCGTCTTGAAAACTATTGCGAGAGAAAAAGTTACCCGATTATCAAAAAATTCAGCTTTGACGAAAGTGCCTATAAAGACAATCGGACAGAATTTGACCGTATTTTGGACTACATTATCGGGCTAAAAGAAAAAATAGCTGTTTGTTTTGATAAGGTAGACAGATTGTCCCGCAATATCTTTGATAAACGGGTATCCCTACTCTATGAAAAAGCCTTAAAAGACGAGGTAGAACTCCACTTTGTATCAGATGGTCAAGTCATCAATAGCCAACTATCAGCCGTTGAGAAGCTTAATTTTAGTATGAGCCTTGGACTTGCCAAATACTTTTCTGACGCAATAAGCGACAATGTAAAGCGGGCCCACAAGAGCAAATGCTTAGAAGCGGTATATGGCCTGGAAAAGCCCCTTACGGCTACCGCAACATAGATAGAGGACGGCAGTAAGTGGATTGTAATTGAGCCAATGGAAGCCCAAGTAGTTGAAAAAATGTATGAGTGGTATTCAACAAGTAGTTACTCAATGAACGAGATAAGAGCCGAGCTTAAAAAAGTGTTAAATGTTGATTTTTCAAAGGGCTATATTGACGCAATCCTTAAAAACCCCTTTTACTGCGGGACGATGGTCTACAACGAAAAAGAATATCCTCACTATTACGACAGAATAATTACCCAAGGGCTTTTTGATAAAGTCCAAGAGATTAAAGCTGGACACCACAAAAAACACTTCAAATACGCTGGCTTACCCTTCTTATACCGATGCTTAATCAAATGTGCTGATTGCGGTTGTCTGATAACCCCTGAAAGGAAAATTAAGAAAAGCGGTAAGACCTATCACTACTACCACTGCACCCAATACAACGGCAAGCACGGGGCAGAATGGTTGACAGAGGACCGACCTAACTAAACAGTTCTCGGCAGTCTTTGACAAGCTACAAATGCCACAAGAAGCCGTAGATGATATTGTTGAAGCACTACAGACCAACCATAAGCACAAATCAGATTTTTACCACGACTTGCTAAATCGCTATCAGACTGAACACCAAAAATACGAGACAGGCATTGAGAAAGCCTATGATGACTATCTGCTCGGTAGTATTACTAAGGACAAGTATGAGGAAAAACGAAAAGAGTAGCGGGCAAAACAGAAAGAAATTACCAAGAAAATTGGCAAACTAAACTATGCCGATGAGGAATACTATTTGACCTCAGAATACCTGTTAAAACTGGCTTCTAACGCAGGAAAATTGTTTGAGAGTTCTGAAGTTCACGAAAAACGACTACTTTTGAATATGGCACTTCAGAACTTAGAGCTAAAGGGCAAAATAGCCCGATACGACTGGACAAATCCCTTTGACAAGATAGCTTTTTACGCCTCTCGTCAAGCCTGGCTCGCCCGATGGGATGATTTCTACAAGTCCAACTGGTTAGAAATTATAGACTATCCAGAGGTTGTAATGCAACAAAGCCAACAATTATTGCAAATTTAGCTTGATTGTCTATAAGTTGGAATCTTCATCCTCTGAAGCAGAGGGGCTAGGACTTAATGAAGGAAAAGGACTGACCAATGGTGATGCCGATTCAGAAGCAGTTGGATTAAATACGGGAACAGTTCCTTGACCTGCTAGGGTGGCATTGCCAAGCATAGAAGTTCCCATTGAAAACATTGGATAATTACTCATAGTTTGTCTTGGAATGTGCTCTATCTTTAGGATTTTACTTTGAGCAAGGTTTATTTTTCCATCTGGATTTATAGGCGTTTCCCACATTACCTTAAACTCAAGAACATGTTCTCCTTTATTATCATAACCTCCAGCTAATGCAGTAGATTTAGTTTCCGCATTTTCAAAGATTTGGCGATATATTATTGAAGATTCCCATTGATATTTGTTACTTTCTTCTTTTATAAATACTGGCTTACTTACTCGATACTCTGGTTCTGATACAGGAATCCAATTTTCTTTTCCGCCTTGCCATACTAATACTCCATAATAAAGATCATGCTGTATTTTTGGGTCTCCAAATAAAGTAGGATATGTTTCTATAAATTTTCTTGGAAGTTCTTCTCTATAAAAAAGAGAATTTTTATCAAGTGGTTTATAGAAAGAGTTTTCTGCCTCTTTGGTAGTTTCTTCTACTAGTTTATTACTATTTTTTAATAAATGTAACCTTAGAGCCGATTCAAAATCAGGTACAGATTGAAAAACCTTGAAATTTCCATATCTTTTAGTTTTAGATTTTATATAGTCAGAAAGCAAACCATCATTGCATAAGAATACAACATTTGAATTTTTATATAATCGAGGTAAATGATCCAATACTGTTTCTGCAATGATAAGGTCTTTGAATCCCTTCTCTTTATCTTTCTCTGGACTAAATGGGGGCAGTTTGTATACTGCTTTCTTAACAATATTTTTCCAAATAATTTTGGTGTACGGCGTGGCTAAAGTTTCAATTTTATTTGCATGAAAAGCATTTTCGACAATTCTAAAAATTTGATTTTCACTTTTTTTAATCTTAGGAACTTTGTATTGCTTCAATAATTCATATAAATTTTTACTGGTATTTTCATATTTTTGCTTTAACTCTAAAAAATCATCCAAAAAATGTTTTTTTGATTCTTCAAGGACTATCTCAGGAACATAAAATCTGATGATAACTTTTTCACCGCCAATAAAATTGGCTATCAAGGTAGCCACTTCTTTCCTTATTGGTTTGCCATAAAGGACGCTGGATTCAATAATTACATTATATTTTAGTTTTCTTTTTTTCATGTCGATCTCAATTATATCAGTAATAGTTATGAAAATTGAAGATCAATAATGTTAATAAAGGTTAAGGTAATAGGCATGTTTTGTAGTCAACTACTCCATCCCCGCCAACCATTTTCCCTATAAGGCGAGTATAACCCTCTCTCACAGATTAGCTACAAGTACGGGTACCGGAGTAGATGTACGGCAATACAGACGGGGGGATGTTTACTTTTGTATGATTTTTGCTCGCTTTTGCTCGTTTCTTGCTAGTTCTTGTATGTTTTATGTTGATTATTGTTAAAATTTGAATAGAAAATGTACAGTTTTGCTATATGAATTGTTAATAATTGATGAGGTATATATTGGTTATTGTATATCAGTAGTCCACTTACGGCAATAAATTTTTCTCTGTAATAACGAAGACTTAGAAATAGCTAAATTTACTTTCCCACAAGTTCTTAAGTATTTTTAGGTCTTCTCCTAGCTCAGTTGCAAGGGTACTCTTTTTCACTACCAACTCTTATCAATTTCGTGCCTTCATAAATAAAAAAAGAGCATTTTATTTTACCAGTCTTATCCACTATGTAGCGGTTAAAGGTTGCTGTATGGCTTACACCCTTGTTGTCATCATACCTTTCACTATCATACACCCACTCATATACCCATACTTGCCAATAGTTATCTTTTTCCCACTCCACTACAATCATAGGTTTATAGCGGGAAGTTTCTGTATGTCTTTCTGGACTAGTTTCAAAAAAGTTTTTTACTTCTGATAGATTTCTGACTATAGCTATGGCCTGGTCTTGCGATATTGTCTTCTCTTGATTGAATATATTTATTTTAGGAAACGCATAAGCTACCAGCATGTAGCAAACTGTTAAAAACAACAGGGTTGTGATTACCCCTTTTTTAGTAATTGCTCGTTTTATAAACTTCATTAGTTAAAATTATCTCGGCACTTTTTTTTCTTCAGCAAGGTCAATTGTCCAGCTTTCTCCACTTTCTTCCCAACAGATAAATCTATTACTAACTGTAGTATCATCTTTACAATAATCGAATGTTAACTTTCCTCCATTCTCAAAATAAATAGACTCTACCCATCTTGTATAATAACCCACATCGCTTTCGGAGTCTTCTTCCATATCCGCTTTCACATGATAACATTTGCTTGTGTATATATTTGGGCAAGCGTAAACATATTGCACGACCTTATAATTAAAAATTACAGGCGCAAAGAAATCTATGATCACATAGCCTACGAGTAGGAAAGAACTCAAGACAAGCAAGGCTCTATACTTTAGAAGTATATTTTCTCTGTCTTTTAAGTAAACATAAAGCCCAGAGAACGCAAGGAACAATACGAAAAACAAATAGCTTCCAAACTTTACAGATATTTCCGTAGGCACAACTTTTGCGGAAATATGAAATAAAAAGATAAAGAAACCAAAAGCAGTAATTATTAAATAATACTTATCAATGAAGTTTTTCTCTTTTTCCATAATGTTATTACTTTCTAATACTCATGGTTCTTTATTTTTTCTTGAAGTAACTCTTTAACTCCTCTTTGGCATATTCTGGAAAATCTTTAGCATCTTCTGGAAATCCGGTATCTTCCCCTTTTTTCCACCACTCTCTTTCTTTCTTTTGCAATTCCAACGGAAGGAAACCGATAATAGAAGTTCTTGTTATAAATCCAAATACTCGTGAGTCGCTACTGTAAACTCTGTTATCACCAAGAACAAAGAAAGAATTATTTGGCACTATTAAAATTGCGCCATTTCTAACAAATCCTAAATCGCATTGGAAACAAGTTTCATATGTTGATCCTTGATCTAGAAGGTACGGCTCGTTTATTTTGACTCCATCCACATTCACAAATACAAACCTATCTTTTATGACAATACTGTCTTTAGGAACTCCAATAACTCTTTTCATGAAAATTTTTTCCTCTTTTTTTTCATTGACATGATTAAACACCACGATATCACCTCTCCGGATTTCATCCTTCTGCAAAGGCTCAAGTGTTCTAACAAGAGTATTTGGCTTATAGGTAGGCAGCATTGATCCTCCTACTACTTTATGCTTAGGGAAGTTACGATACGGCCCGCTATTTATAAAATATCCTAAAGAGAATAGTAGAATTAGCAGAGCATAAGTCCAAAGGCTTACTCCCCGCTTTTTATTAGCATTTTTCATATCTTTATTTGCGGAGAACAACAAAGCTCGCCGCCAACGATAGCTTTCGCTACCTACCACCCTTTCGGATGATAACCTTAGAGGTGCTCTGACGACGAGCTTAATACCTCTAAGGTTTTTATGCCATGCCTGTATTGCTACAAGTTTAGGCGACTATTAAATTGTTGCTTTTATTATAACAAAATATCCTTACGGCTCAATAAAGCGGTATAATACAACCAGATTAAGATTGATATGGGACAATATGGAAATTTACTACGACAACTGCGGGAACGGGGGGAAGCTGAACAAGCTGGGAGAGTAAGTACAGAATGGAGAAGATTATTACAGGTATTGCCAAAGGGTTCTAGAGGCAAAACCTTAAAGAAAATTGCCAACCTAATCCTTTTCTCGTATTTCTCCCAAAAGGAGAGTGTAAACAATTTCCATATTGCACAATGCTTGAAGAAAAGGTGGAATACGCAAAGTGGTAAACTTACCAGAAGAATTTATAAATCACGCAAAACAGAATTGGATGAAAAAGTAAAAAACCGCTTTAGGACACTTAAAAAGTATTGGAAATCAATGGGTTATGACATTGAATTTAATAAAGAGAGAAGCAAAATTGTTAACGCTCCGTTTGGTCAAAAATAGCCTCGTCATTACATCTTCTATCCAAGAAAACTAAAAAGTAGCTTCATATTCTACCCCGTTATTCTGCAATTACATCATGTTGCTCCCTAGAATGATTAGAGAAAGGATAGGTATGGACAACTCGGACAAACTTCTGGAAATTAAAGATTTATCTGTATCCGCATATTTATATTCTACAAGCGTGGTAACACTTATTGGAAAAAGAAGACTGGAAAATGGAGATGTACTGTTTCAATTTTCTCCAAAAGCCTTAGCTGAAAAACTAGTGGATCAATATTGGAACCTTACTGCCCCTGCTATTCAACCAAAACAATTATTCAATGCACAACGGGATTTGAAAGACATGATTTTTTCAGGAAGGTAAATATGTTAAGCAAAAAACTTTTAGAAGAATTAAAAAATATTTTTAAGGAAGATTACGGAATTGAATTACAGCCACAAGTTATAACAGAAATTGGGAATACATTAGTAGCTTTCTTTGAAACATTAGTAAAAATTGATGCTGAAAACTTATGAGAAATGCAATACATAAATCAAAATTTCCCGGGTTTCCGCCAGAACCTATAACTAATTATTGGCCCTATCCCAAAGCTCTAAATGGGTGGTGGTACGCTTTAACTCCCAGAGAACAAAAAGTGCTTGATTATATTTTAAGACACACTTGGGGATACAAAAAAGTTGCTGATGGTATTTCTCTTTCACAATTTATCAATGGAATAATAAAAAGAGATGGAACAGTTATTGATAAAGGAACAGGGATTAAAAACGAAAAAACAGTTAGAAAAGCACTAAGAGGTCTTGAGAAGAAAGGTTTTATTATTGTCGTTCCACAAGTAGGGAGAGAAAATTTTATTCAGCTTAAGATTAACCCCTCCCAAGATTTGGTATCTCTACCAAATAATAATACTACACCCCTTTCAAATAATGGCACTACCTCCTCCTACCAAGAAATGGAACCCACAATAAAGGATATATCAATAAATAATAACAATATATTTCCTGCTCCGCAGGGAAATAAAAAAGACACATTTAAGAAAGAGATAACGGAGTCAATAGCTTATCTTTCTAAAAGACTTGGAGGGATTAAATTTCCTAACTATGGGAAACAAGCAAAATATACAAAATCTATGCTCTCTTCAGGGTATAGTCTGGAGGATATTTGCTGGGCAATAGACACAATGCTGACCATTAAATGGTGGCAAGAGAACAGTTTTGACATGAAAAACATAGCTGATGAAATTCCAAAACTAATGACAAGAACTTTTAAGAACGGAGGAAAAAAGTAGTGTCTATTGCTTATGAGCGGTATCAAAAGCAGAAAGAAGCATATTTGAAAGGAGATTTTGCAACAGTAAAAAAACTTGCCAATGAGGCAAGACAAGAGTTAGAAGAAAAAGGTTTTATCAAAACTAATTTATTTGGTTGGATCGAAAAAGAATGGCTTGAAAAGGCATTGCAAAAAGGTGTAATTATAAAAAAAGGAAATGATTATATACCTGTAGCCATAGAACGGAAAGAAGATATTATAGATGGTTATAGAGGTAGAATACCAATCGTAAAGGGTAGTAAATTCACATTGGATATATCAGGTTTTTCGATTTTTTTAGAAGAATATGAAACTTACAAAGCCAAAAAAGAAAAACAGCAAATAATAATAGACGAGGAAATGAGAAGTTTAATAGAGGCATAAAATTACCAAATTAACCATTGACAAATTATAATAAATATGTATATGCTATATACAGTATGACACTAATAAAGATAGGCGAAGCAGCTAAAATATTAGGAGTAAATAAAAAAACTCTGATGAGATGGGATCAGTCTGGTTTATTTCCTGCAAAACGAGAACAAGTAAGCAATATTAGGGTTTATGACAAAGCTATAGTTGAAAAAGCTAATAAATGGCTTGATTTTAGAAAAAGAGAGAAAGAACATTTGGATAAATTGGCTGGAATAAATAAAAAACGAGATAAATTTATACCAATTATTCCACTTGGTTCTTCTTCTAATCCTCAAGTTCATTCATACAAAGAAATGAAAAAGGTATATGGGGAATACGATGATTGGAAAAAGAAATATGATGAGCTTCAAAAAGAAGATGCAGAGTTTGAAGGTTTTTATAGGAGGCTTAAAAAATGAAAGCAGTATTATTCTGCAGAGTTAGCTCTAAAGAGCAAGAAGAAACTGGCTATTCTTTACCGGCACAAGAAAAATATCTTAGAGATTATGCACAAAAGAATAAATTTAATGTTGAAAAAGTGTTTGCTGTTTCAGAGTCTGCAAGCGGAAAAATTCAGCGTAAAGTTTTTAATGAAATGGTTACTTATATTAGAAAAAACAATATTGCTGTAATTATTGTTGAAACTACAGATCGCTTAACAAGAAATTTTGCCGATGTTCCAACGATTGACAAGTGGGTTTTAGAAGATGAAAATAATCAAATTCATCTAGCAAAAGAAGGTTGTATTTTGAATAAAAATTCTAAATCCCACGAATGGTTTATGTGGAGAGTAAAGGTTGCAACCGCAGAGTATTATGTCCGGCTTCTTTCCGAAAATGTTAAAAAAGGACAGAAGGAAAAAATAGCTCAAGGTTGGCTTCCAACAAAACCGCCACTTGGATATAAAACTGTAGGAGAAAAAGGGCATAAAACTCACATAATTGATATAGAAAAAGCACCTTTTGTTAAAAGAATGTTTAGTTTATATGCAACAAGAAATTATTCCTTAAAAAGTCTTACGGAATTGGTGTATAAAGAAGGTTTAAGAAATGAAGCTGGTAATAAAATAGTAAAAAGTAGGATCCACCAATATCTTTCAGACCCTTTTTATATTGGCAAAATTAGATGGAACGGAGAACTTCATGACGGAAATCAAGAAACTTTTATAGATGAAGATACTTTTAATAAAGTTCAAGAAATTTTACATTCTAAAGGTACTCCGAAATACAGAAAACACGCTTATTTATTTCAAAGGATTTTCCTTTGTGGGGAGTGTGGAGGCACAATTACATGGGAAGAACATAAAAACATCATCTATGGGCATTGCAACCTCTATAAAGACTGCTTTCAGAAGGCTTGGTATACAGAGGAAAGCGTAGGAAATTTGTTAGCAGAAAAGCTTATTAAATTACAAATTAAGAACAAAAGAATTGTTGATTGGATAAGAAAGGCCTTAAAAGAAGGACATCAAGATAAAATTGTTTATCATTCTACTTCCTTAGATGAATTACGCCAAAGGGGAACACAGCTAAATAAAAGACTTGAAAAAATGTATGAAGATAAAATTGACGAAAAAATTACGGAAGCATTTTATAACACTAAAGCCAAAGAATATAAGGAAGAGTTAAAAGAAATAGGAAAATCTATTCAAAAACACAACAACGCTAATGAGAAATATTATGAACTAGGCTCTAATCTTTATGAATTATCTCAAAGAGCAAGCTCTATTTACCAAAAAGCAAAAAAAGATGATAAAAGACTGCTTGTAAATCTTGTTTTTTCAGAACTTTACCTAAAAGATGGAAAACTTGTTGCTAATTATTCAAAAGCCTTTGAGTTACTTTCTGAGCTTGCAGAACTTACAAATAGTTCGAAAATGCCGGAAAATGAAAAAATAGTGGCAAGGATTTTCGAACCGAAGGAAAAGCCTGATATAACAATCCAAATACCTAATTCTTACCTTCACCATCCTATTCTGCTCCGGCGAGAGGATTCGAACCTCTAACCTCGAAGTTAACAGCTTCTTGCTCTACCATTGAGCTACACCGGAATATACGTTTTAATAAGCTATTTTCCTCTGTAACTTTTTAATTGTTGGCGCAAGCGGAACGTTTCGATATTTTATCATTTAATCTAACTTGCGTCTACCTTTTTGGTATAATTGCAGAATAGAATTCTGCTTCCTTTCTTTTTTCTTACTCAAATGTAGTCATTCTCTCCAATAGCATTGGTACCATAAAATCTAATTAACAACATTAACCAAGGTAGTCGCGCAATTTATTCCCTCTTGAGGGGTGACGGAGTTTTCGCAATGCCTTTGCCTCGATTTGTCTAATTCTTTCCCTTGTTACTGCAAACATTTTTCCGACTTCTTCAAGCGTTTTAGGTCTGCCGTCTTTTAAACCGAATCGCTCTTCGAGCACTCTTCTTTCCCGATCTGAAAGCGTACCCAAAACTTGATCTACTTGCTCTTTTAACAACTCCCGAGATGCTGCGTCAAAAAGCGTCGGAGCATTGGTGTCATGGATAAAATCCCCAAGCCTGCTGTCTTCTTCGTCTCCCACGGGACTTTCTAGACTTGCAGGTTCTTGGGAGATTTTAATAATCTCCAAAGCTTTATCGACATCTATTCCTAATGTCTTAGCTACTTCCTCAGGAGTTGGCTCCCTTCCTAAATCCTGGGTCAGTTTTCGAGCTGTACGTAAAAACCGGTTTATGTTTTCAACCATATGTACGGGAATTCTAATAGTACGGGCCTGGTCAGCAATTGCCCGAGTTATTGATTGTCTGATCCACCACGTCGCGTACGTTGAAAACTTAAATCCTCTTCTCCAGTCATATTTTTCTACAGCCCGAATAAGCCCTTGGTTTCCCTCTTGAATCAAATCCAAAAGCGTTAACCCTCTTCCTACATATTTTTTAGCAATAGAAACAACGAGTCTTAAGTTTGAGGTCGTAAGAATTTTTTTAGCTTCTTTATCTCCTTTTTCAGCCCGCTTTGCCAAAGTAATTTCCTGATCAAATGTTAAAAGCGGAACTCTTCCGATTTCTTTTAAGTACATTCTAACCGGATCTGATACTGCTCCTTCCGTTAAAACAGTTAAAGCCTCAAGCTCTTTCTCTAAATCTTTTATGGGTTTTTCCGACTCATCTTCTTCAGCAACAGATTCAAATACATCAATATTAAACCGTAATAATCGATCGTACAATTCATCTAATTCCTGTATATGCTCTTCCGGACGAGAAAACATAGCCAAGACATTATCTTGGGTGATATATCCTTTTTTCTTCGCCACAGAAACAACTTCGCTAACTAAGTTTGTTTTTTGCTTCATATGTGCCTCATTGGGAATCTATTGTACCACAAACAGGAAGCTAAAAGAAAATTTATTAATTTTTTAAAAGTGATACAAGAGTAGATAGTTTTTCTTCTTCAACGTTTCCGCTTAACTCACGTATCTGATTTCGTACATATTCGTGTCTGATATCTTTTGCGGTTCTTTCTATTTCCGAAAGATGATAGGTTATGTCTGTAAATTTAGGAATGGGAAAAAGATAACACGTGTCAAAAGAAGGTAGTAATTCTTTCGGAAGCGATTTTGTAAATTCTTCAAGTATGTATATCTCTTTTTTTTGGAAATACAACCGCAAGCAATCTAACAATTTTTGTAAGGAAGAAACAGTAAATGTAATCTGCGCTTTATATGGTTCAATGCGTTTGAGTCCTTCGTATGGATTTGAAAGTTGAACAATCAAAGCAACTAAGTATTCTTCTAACATTTCTTCTCTATTTTTTCTCACTTTTTGCTCAAAAGCAACCTGCTGTTTTTCTGATCCTTGTTTTTCAAATCGGGATAATTCCCTACCAATACTTTCATACGATGTAGCCAGCTCTTGGCTCATTTTCCGGATATAATGCTCTTTAACAATTTCATTTTGTATGCTGGCAATAAATGGTAAAAATTCGTCGGCTATTTTTCGCTTTCCCTCAGCGGTATGTTTGTCATACGTTTTTAAGGCCTTTTCGAGTAAAAAATCATAAACAGAAACATCGTGTTTTATTGCTTGCTTAAATTCAAAAGGGTTATTTCGTATTGATTCATCCGCATCTTTTCCACTGACAATTACCACAACGGTAATCGTAAGCCCTTTTTTCTCGAGTATCGGAAGACTCCTGGCAACTGCTTGTTGTCCTGCCGAATCCATATCAAAACACAAAGATACTTTTGATGCAAAACGAGACACAAGAGCCACCTGGTTTTCAGTTAAAGCTGTTCCTTTAACTGCAATCACATTTTTTATCCCTTCTTTAAAACAAGAAATAACATCAAATTCTCCCTCAACAATAAGTGCCCTGTCCTGTTTTTTTATTTCTTCTTTTGCGCTGTGAATGCCAAAAAAATGACTGCCTTTGTGATATATAATCGTATCTTTTGTGTTAACATATTTAGGACCGAAACTCTCTCCCAGAGACCTGCCGGAGAATCCAACCACATTCCCTCTTGTGTCACTCAGGGGAAACATAATTCTGTCTTTAAAAAAATCAACACAATCTCTTCCCCGTCTATAAGAAAGTCCCGCTTCTATAAGGTCGTCTGCTTTAAATTGCTTTTTATTAATAAGGTAAGAAGAAAGTGCGTTGTTTGCCGGAGAAAACCCTATCATAAATGTTTTTATAAGAGGAAGCGTTACACCGCGTTTTTCAAGATATGCTAAAGCTTTTTTTCCGGCCGGATGCTTTGTTAGTACGAAATGGAAAAATTCGTTTGCTAAATGATTAACTTCGTAAAGTCTTTCTTTTTTGGAAGAAACGCCTCTATTAAATTTTTCTCTTACAAGCTCTACTCCTGCTTTTTTTGCCAAGATAGATAAGCTTTCCGGAAATTCAATATTTTCATACTCCATTAAAAAGGTAAATGCGTCTCCTCCTTTCCCACAGTTAGATACTGCGAAATGAGATGCTACGTAAGAGTGATCACCATTAACTGTTAGGTTATAGACTGGACCTTTGTATGCCCTGCTAGTAACCTTTTCAACCGGAAGCAACCAATACCTTACCCCGTCCTTATGGTATACCAAGTCATATTTTAATCTAGCCTCATCAGACCAAATGACAGTATAGGATTCTTTGTGGTCTACACCATTTCTATCCACTTCACTTTTACCTACACTTAAAGAGGGAAAAACTTCTAGGCGTAATAATATATCAATTAATTGCTCGCCTAATACTTTTGACACTGTAGTTATTGATCTATGAGTTTTTGAAGACTTATTAGCAAGATATTGTGTACCATCTCCTTTATGAATTGCATTCAAAAGAATTTTCTGTAAATGGGATGGGGTTTCTTGAAATATAAACGGAATATGTTTGTTTGTTGCACCCTTACCGCAAAGATTCTCAAATGCATTTGCCAAGAAAGCATGACATGCAGTAACCTCAATTCCAGTCTTATCTCCTGAAGGCCGACGATAAATGGATGCTTTGACCTTAAAAATCTTGTATATCAGCTCAACTATTTCTTTAGCAAAATCTTCTTCATTATTACCTAAACTAAAACGAATGTACGCGCGATGATTGCTGCCTTCAGCAATCCAATAGCCTAGTAGTTTAAGAAAATCTTCATTTACCGATACTGTTGGTAACGCAGTAGGTTGAGGACCAAACCTGGAATGTTTCGTTACATACTCATTCAGATCTAATGTTACAACGGGAGTCACTCTATCGTTCAAAGGATAAAGCAACAAATCACCAGGCATAAGATCTCTAGCCTCAAATTCTTGAATTGGCAACCACTTGTTAGTTTTCTTAAAGTAGTATTCAGGATTATTAACTAGGTATTTTAAATATTTTTGATACCTCTTAGCAAAATATTTAAACTTCACTTCATGCTTTGATGTAGATCTTACGACGAATACATGATGATCTCCTGTAAGAGAAACTGATCTGCGAATTTTTCTTGTTATTATCTTAATAAGATCTCCAGAGTAATTACGAGTATGGACCGCAAGCACTTTACGATACTCTCCATTACCAGAAACTACAAATTCATTCTCTGCAACAGTTTGTATTGGATGATAACCAAATGGAGTTTTAATTAGTTCTCCTGGAGGAAAACACCCAAAGCAATGCCAGATTTGCCGCTCGGGGGATACAACAAATGAAGGAGTTTTTTCGCTATGAAATGGACACGTTGTAGTAAAATTCCTGCCTGTTTTTTTAAGCGTTAAGTATTCAGAAATAAGAGCGATTAAATCTATTTTTTCTCTGACTTGTGATACTTGATCCATAGCGTTCGTATTGTATCACGTGCGAAGCGCTTTTTCTGCGTTTCTCAGAATATTTTTATTATTGTAAACCGAAATAATTGAGGCAAGAAAGTTAGCATCTTTTGTTTTTAATATTTTGATATATGTAATAAGAAGCGGCATTGACCGAATAATATTATCTACAATTGTTATCGTTGCGGCCTGTGATGTTCTTGATAATGGATTTAAATCTATTGTTATTACCTTTTTCCCATTTTTAATTAAAGCTTTTGCCCGATCCCCATCTTCTAACGGAACAAATACTGTATCTGCTTTGTATATTCCGTTTTTGTTAACATATTTTCTATTGGAACCAAGATGTAAAATCGAACATGTCTTTTGCGGAAGAAAGACTTGCTTGGCTCCATATCTTTCCAGATATTTCCGTATGTTTTTTTCTCTTGTCTTGGAACTATGGAATATGTTTATTTCTAAAGGGCAGTTTAGAAGACCAGACAATTCAACTAATTCTTTTCCAATAAGTGCGCAAGCATTGCCGTTTACCGAGATAGCTGGATATCTTGAACTTACAAGAAGAGCTGCCGAGGCTTCAATTGCTTTTTTTCCAAACGTATGTGTTTTTTCTCCAAGTAAATAATCAAACGCTTCTCCTCGTCCGTGAGCAAGTAACCCGTGTATTGAAGTAATACCATTTTTAACTCCGACAACAATTTGTTCACGGGTTTTTAATGATTGATATCTGGGATGCGTTTTTGGAATTTTCATTTTTAGCATCTATAAAACTTCAGCCTTTCTGTTTGATATTGTAAATTTTTTTGAACCGGCAAAAGGTTTATTGCTAAAAACTCCGTTTCCTAAAATAATCATTGACGCATGGTTATTATTTTTTTCAATTTGTTCTATTGTTTTTTTTGTTTGTCTATCTTTTAGCAATCCACTTTGTTTAGCAAATTCTTTAGAAATATCGATAATATCAGAAAAATGTATCTCATTCGCCATTCCAATGTTTAGTTGTTTAATCTTTCTGATTGCTCTTTCTCCTGCGTTATTTATTCTCCCAACCAATTTTTTGTTTGTTAATATTGATTTAGTTTGTATTGGGCTAAGATGTCTAATGTATACATACTTCTCCGGTAAGCTGATTCTTTTTACCAAAAACCTTGAGCTCGGTTTTGTTTTTAGAAAAAATCCGCCAAAATATTGATTAACCACATCCCCTAATCCTGTTTTATTTTTTACTTCTGCAGTATGAGCTATAATTGCTAATTCTTTTTTTGTTTTTTTTAATTTCAAAAGTTTATTAAGCGCGTATGCTACGGCTATTGCACTTGCACCAGATAAACCAAATCCATGTCCCAGGGAAAGCTCCGAAGATATCCAAACAATAATAGTTTCTGCTGTTAACATTTTTATTACTGATAGAACTGTTGGAAATTTGATTTTTTTACCATTAAAAAAAACTTCTGATTTTAGTGTTCGAGCTTGTCGAGAACTTTTAAAAATTTTTGATACTTCAGCAACCACTCCTTTATCTAAAGTGAAACCCAGACCGGTTGAGCCCATCCATCTTGGATCTGGATGAGGTCTAACTGTAAAAAAACAGCTGATATTTGCAGGCGCAAAAGCTACAGACACGTTTGACGTGTATTTTGCAGATTTCATAATTTAAAAATGTTGCAGAAGATATTCAATAAGTTCGTCAGCAATTATTCTTTTTGGTGAAAGTGGAATTTTTTTCAATAAACCGCTCTTAAGAACTACAAATACTTCATTTGTATCTGCTTCAAATCCTCGATCTTTTTTACTAATATCATTTACGACAATTACATCTGTTTTGGATTCTTTTATTTTTTTTTGTCCCTCACTAATAAGTTTTTTATCATCGGAGCTATACACCGCCTTAAAACCAATAAGTTGAATTTTGGGATTTAGTTTTTTGATTTCTTGAATAATTTTTATCTGAGGTGTAAGTTCAAGATTTATTTTTTTTGAGCTTGGGATTTTCCCTTTTATCCTCTTAGTTTTAAAATCCGAAACAGCAGCAACATGATACATAGTGTCAAATTGTTTTACATATTTTTTTACTAACCGAGACAAATCGTTGGCAGTCCGAAATATCTCTTGTTGAACATGAAGTCTCGGCATTACGGAATGTTTACTTCTCAGCAGTAAAACATTAGCTCCGCGCAAAACACATTCTTCTGCAATTGCAATTCCCATCTTACCGCTACTTTTATTTGTTATGAACCGAACACCATCAATTGGCTCTATAGTCCCTCCTGCGGTAACTAGTATTTTTTTTCCTTTCAGTTGTGTTCTTTTTTTTAAGATGGAAACAATTTCCTCTTTGATCTTCTCAGTATCTGGCAATCTTCCATTCCCGCGATATCCACATGCAAGATTACCCTCATCAGGGCCAAAGATAAAAAATCCGCGCGAGGCAAGCCTGCCGATATTCTCTCTAACAATCGGATTTTCATACATGTGCACATTCATTGAAGGAAACACCATAACAGGCGCTGTTGTTGCCAAAACCGTTGTTGTCAAAAAATCATCAGCAATTCCACAAGCAAGTTTTGCAATTATATTTGCGGTTGCAGGAGCTATAACAACAATATCCGCAGAATCTGCCAATTCTATGTGATCAACTTTTCTTTTTTTTAGAACATTACGATAATTAAAACCATTTTCAAAAAGCTGGGTATACACTTTGTTGCCTGATATACGTTTCAGTTTTTCAACTGATACCATCTTCGTTGCACGTTCTGTCATAATCACACAAACAATACACTCTTCATTTTTTAATAATTGAACAAGTTCTAGAGATCTAAACGCTGCTATTCCGCTTGTGATACCCAAAACAACTGTTGGTCTTTTCATGTACGCACATTTTACCACTTACCCCTTGTTTTTCCTACCGTCCTCAATTACAATACCTGATGGGAAATTTTGAATGTGTTATGTCTGTTACATTGGTTTTGGGAGCTACATGGGGAGATGAAGGAAAAGGTAAAGTTGTTGATTTCCTCTCGCAAAATGCCCACTTTGTAATACGCTTCAATGGCGGTAATAATGCAGGACATACTGTTGTTAACAAATACGGCACATTTGCCATGCATCTTATTCCCTCTGGTATTTTTCATAAAAGAGCTGTCTCTTTTATTACCAACGGCGTTGTATTAGATATAGAAGTTTTATCCGAAGAACTTAAAAATTTAGAAAAAGCAGGTATAAAAACCAAAAACAGGTTCTTTATTTCTCCAAGATGTCATATTATTATGCCGTATCACAAATTGCTTGACAAGGCATACGAAGAAGCAAAAGAAGACAAAAAAACCGGCACAACAGGAAGAGGTATTGGACCGGTTTTTGCAGATAAAGTAAGCTATAACGGCATTCGGTTATTTGATCTTCTTGATAAAACAGTATTTGTCGAAAAACTACAAACGCAATTAAAAATTAAAAATAAGATTCTGCAAAGTTTTGGTATATTTCCGCTTAGTCAAAAAGATATTATTCCGACCTATTTAAAATTACTAGAAAAAATAAAACCATTTATTATCGAACCCTACCCTTTTATCCAAAAAGCAATACAAAACAAAAAAAACATTTTACTTGAAGGTGCTCAAGGAGTAATGCTTGACACAGACTGGGGAACATATCCATTTGTAACTGCTTCAACTATCGTCTCCGGCGGAATTAATCATCAAGCAGGAATCCCGCCTCAACAATTAAAAACTATTATTGGTGTTGCAAAAGCATATACAACTCGTGTGGGAAGCGGACCATTTCCAACCGAATTGTTAAACTCAGAAGGAGAAAAATTGCGAGTTGCAGGAAATGAATTTGGCACTACAACAGGAAGACCACGAAGATGCGGTTGGTTTGACGCGGAAGTTCTTCGATTTGTAAAAGAAGTAAACGGATTAACTTCACTTGCAATAACAAAAATTGACATTCTTGATTCTTTTAAAACTATTAAAATCTGTACTGGATATACCTACAAAGGAAAAAAAATACGCTACTTCCAAACAGATGCAAACCTTTTGGCAAAAGTTACTCCTCTCTATAAAACTCTCGAAGGCTGGCAAACAGATACAAAAGGAATTACAAAATATAACGATCTTCCAAGGCTTGCTAAACAATTTATCAAAGAGATAGAAAAACAAGTGGCTATTCCTGTCTCTTATATTTCCACAGGGCAAAAAACTTCAGAAATTATTACGGTATAATTATTATAATGTCATTCTGAATTTATTTCAGAATCTCAAGCTTATGAACTACAAAGCTCTAATGTTAGATGTTGACGGCACGCTCATCCCTAATAATCGAAACGGGCTTCCTTCTAATGCAGTAATCAAAGCTATTAAAAAGGCAAACAAAAAAATTCACGTCGGTATTGCTACTGCTCGTCCTTTGTCTGTTCTTGAAAATATTCTTTCTGTACTTCCACTTTCAGGGCCTTCTATTATTAATGGCGGTTCCCAAATAATTGATCTTCCTTCTCAAAAAATTCTAAAAGAACAGCCAATAGAAATACATGATGTCTTAAAAATATGTACCATTGCAAAACAATTCAAAATCAAGCCAATTATTATCAATGACACAGATGAAGATATAGAACTCTCAAAAGACTACAAACCTTATAAACCGTTTCAAGTTTACATGCCGGACGTTTCTTCAAAAAATCGCGATGAGTTTTTACAAACCATCTCTCACATTTCACATGTTTCTGTTCATAAAACAGTTTCGTGGAGAAGAGGAGGCATAGATATTTTTATTACGCACTCGCTTGCCACAAAACATCACGGAGTATTAGAGGTCGCCCGGATTCTTGGGATTACTCCGAAGGAAATAATCGGAGTAGGGGACGGGTATAATGATTTTTCCCTGCTTTTGTCCTGTGGATTGAAAATTGCTATGGGAAATGCAATATCCGATTTAAAAGCAATTGCAGACTACACTGCTCCTTCTGTTGAAAAAGATGGACTTGTTAAGGTAATAAAAAAATTCGTCTTAGGTGTTTGATTTCTTAGTTTCATTTTTGTATAATAAAACATGGCTATAAAGAACTCATCTTTTCCATTAGAACCATTAACTTCTGTAACTCCTTTGGACGGGCGATATAGAGTTCGTACCGAAAAACTTGCGCAGTATGTTTCGGAATTTGCCTTGATTAAAACCAGATTTGAAATAGAAGCAAAATATCTTATTGCCCTTTCAGATATTGGAATTATCCGAAAACTTTCCCAAAAAGAAAAAACCAACCTTTACTTACTGCCAGAAAAAATAACTATTAAAATTGCCCAGAAAGTAAAACAATTAGAAGAAGAAACAAGACATGATGTCAAAGCAATGGAGAGAGTTTTTCGACAATTGGTACATCTTACATCACTTGTGGACATAACGGAAATGATTCATATTGGCCTCACCTCAGAAGATGTCAATAATCTTTCCTATAGACTCATGCTTTTAAGAGCAACACGGACAGTATGTATTCCGGAATTGGAAAAAATTTTAAAAGAAATCATTGAAAAAGCAGATAGATTTAAACACATACCAATGCTGGCAAGAACTCATGGACAACCAGCTGTTCCAACTACACTCGGAAAAGAATATGTTGTGTTTGCCTACCGTTTATTTAAGGAGTTACAACTTTTAAACCAACAAAACCTGTCAGGAAAACTAAATGGAGCAGTTGGAAATTTTAACGCCCTTTCTTTTACCTATCCCCACGTTGACTGGATTTCGTTTTCCCAACAATTTATTTCTTCCCTAGAACTTAAGCCAAATCTGGCAACAACACAAATCAATACCTACGAAGATATTATAGCTTTTCTGCAAACTCTGCAAAGAATAAACGGAATCCTAATAGATTTTAACCAAGATATGTGGAGATATATAAGTGATGAATGGATTGTCCAAGAAGTTAAAAAAGGAGAAGTCGGATCCTCTACTATGCCGCATAAGGTAAACCCGATTGATTTTGAAAACAGCGAAGGCAATCTAGGACTCTCCAATGCTCTTATAGAACACTTTACCAGAAAGCTCCCAATTTCCAGATTACAAAGAGACTTAACAGACAGTACAACTATCAGAAATATCGGCACTATTCTTTCCTATTCATATATTGGATATACAAGTATTGCAACTGGTATTTTACGAACCAGGCCAAATATAGAAAAAATAGATAAAGATCTCCAAAAAGACTGGGCAATATTAGCAGAAGCCGCGCAAACCCAACTTCGAAAAATAGGTATTTCTGACCCATATTCTTTAGTGGCAAAAATTACTCGAGGCGAGAAAATTGAAAAAAGTAAATGGCAATCGTTTGTAAATAGTCTGCCTCTCAAAGACAAAGAAAAAGAAAAACTATTAAATCTTTTTCCTCAAACGTATGTTGGTCTTGCAGAAAAAATAACAAAAAAGATAATAGATGAAATGCAATCAAAAAATAAAATTATTGAAATAACAAAAAAGTTATAGATAATATAACTATGAAAACCGAAAAACCTGTTGTAGGTATTATCATGGGAAGCGATTCAGACCTTACAATTATGCAGGATGCGGCACATGTTCTTGATGAATTTGATATTCCTTACGAACTTACTATTGTGTCTGCGCACAGAACACCTGATAGATCTATCGAGTACGGAAAAACAGCCGCAACAAGAGGACTCAAGGTAATTATTGCCGGAGCCGGCGGAGCAGCGCACTTACCAGGTGTTATTGCCGCACTTACTTCACTTCCTGTCATTGGGGTTCCTGTAAAAACTAAAGCCCTGGAAGGACTTGACTCTTTATTGTCCATGGTCCAAATGCCACCGGGAATTCCGGTTGCAACAGTAGCAATAAATGGAGCAAAAAATGCTGGTATCTTAGCAACGAGCATTATTGGTTCTTCAAACGAAGAAATCATGAACAAAATTACAAAGTATAAAAAAAAATTAAAAGAAGATGTTTTACAAAAAGCAGAAAAATTAGAAACCGTAAAATACAAAAAATATTTGAAAGAATAATAACACTCTAATAATACGTATTATTAGAGTAAACGGCAGGAAAATGAATAATCGAAAACTACAAGATTTTCATCATTATAAGGGTGACTCTCTCACTCGTTACGAAAAAGTTGAACGGAAGGTTATTGAAATTATTCTTTCTATAAAAGACTATTCCTCGCGTAAGGATTCAAAAGTTTTTGAATTCATGCACGCCTGCGGTAGCATTCAAATCGCCCGAATTTTAGCCCAAAAAAGAAAACTTAATGTAGATATTGCTGCAACCGCAACAATTCTTCATGATATACAAACAATTTCATCTGGAAAATATAAAGACCACGCAAAACTTAGTACTCCTATTGCCGAAAACTTATTAAAAGAATTTAATTTCCCAAAAAAAGAAATTGAAATAATTACCAATGCGATTTTACATCACAGCGAAAAAGAAATATACACAAAAGAACCGTACGCTGAACTTGTCAAAGATGCCGATGTTTTCGAGTGTTCGCTCTATAAAAATGCGGAAGGTTTTTATAAAATCCACAAACCTCCTCATATCTACAAGGAATACGTAAGTAGAATTAAAAAAGTACGTAAAGAATTAGGGGCTGCCTGTTAATACTATTTTTAGATAATTATGAGCAGTATTCCTGATCCAATTTTTAAAAAAAATCTTTCTGAAATTTCATGGAGTAAAATTTATGAGCGAGAATACGGAGTACAATACTCGGAAGCCGCTGTAAAACTTCTTGCGACGGAAAGTTATCATTTTCCAAAAACATCTACTGCTCAAATTGTTATACCCGGAACAGCATATAATACAACGTTTTATATTGATTCAAAATCCTGGATTGAGCTTGTGGAAGGATTGCATAAGAAGTACACTAGCAATGTAAAAAATCTAGAGAAGTATGAAAAGCAATTTCTATTTGACGGGGAAAATTATTTAAAATTCGGTAAAAGAATTTCAAAAATAAATCTTAAAAATCTCTCAAATAAAAAACTGCTTTCGCTTTTTTTAATACACCAAAAAAAGAGAAACCGTTATTCTGTTTTTGCATGGTCTGCGTTTATTTTAAATAATTATATTTCCGACAAGGCTTCAAAAATTTTGGATTCATATATTGCCAGATACAATAAAGAAAACGAAAAACAAGAAATATATGATTCTCTTTTTGTTCCGGAAAAACGTGCGGCAGTTTTAGAACTTCAATACCAAGTCCAAAAGAAAAAAGGCAAACTAACAAGTTTGGAATTCAATAAACTTTATGATCAGTTTAAGTGGTTTTCATGTCTTGATATCCATAACAAACCATGGAGTAAAAATGAATTTAAAGAACATATTAAACCTCTTGCCTCTTCTTCTCCAAAAAAAGTAATTCATTTCAAAAAAATAATTCAACAACTAAAGTTCACTAAAAAAAATTTGGAATATCTGTTTATGGCAAAACTATTTGTGTATATTAAAGACGCTAGGGATGATTTTAGACGAGAAGGTGTTTTTTATTCACAAAGCCTGTTTAATGAAATTGGTAAACGCATAAATATCGATCCTCTCGATAGCACGTATCTTCAAGAATATGAACGTTTTTAAAGGCATTGATTTTAAAAAATTTGGAAAAAAATACCAAGGCAAAGTTCGTGACTGGTACGTTGTTGACGATAAAAGAATACTTATTACAACAGATAGAATATCTGCGTTTGATAGGATGTTAGGTCATATTCCATACAAAGGTCAGGTGCTAAATCAGCTGGCTGATTTTTGGTTTGAAAAAACAAAACACATAATTCCAAATCATATTGAAAATATTATCGATCCAAATATCTCAATTGTAAAAAATTGTCAACCAATTTCAGTTGAAATGGTTGTAAGAGGATATATGACCGGCAGTACTGTTACAGCTATTTGGCCTTCATATCAAAGAGGAGAACGAGTAATGTATGGCGTAACATTTCCCCAAGGACTCAAAAAAAATTACAAGCTTCTCCAGCCAGTTATCACTCCAACCTATCATGGCGATATAACAGGAAAAGGTGGACATGATACACGACTTACGAAAAAAGAAATTATAGATCTTAAACTTGTTCCAAAAAATATATACGAGCAAATGGAAAAAACGGTTTTAACACTGTATGATTTTGGTGCAAAGTTTGCTTTTAAAAAAGGATTAATTTTAGTAGACACAAAATATGAGTTTGGACTCATTAATGGAGATCTCGTGTTGATGGACGAAATTCATACTCCCGACTCCTCACGATTTTGGATTAAAAAAACATATAAAGAAAGAATTAAAAAAGGGCTTGAACCGGAAAATTTTGATAAAGAATTTTTACGTCTCTGGTATAAAGAGCGCGGATATATGGGAGATGGAAAACCTCCAAAGATGACAACGGAATTTATTAACCAAGTAAGTAAACGATATATAAAAACATACGAACTCTTAGCCGGAAAGAAATTTCTCTATCCAAAAGGTTCAGTAATCCAAAGAATAAAAACAAATCTAAAAAATTATTTCAAACCAAAAATTGCTGTTCTCATTTCTAATAAAGGAATGGCAACAAATTTACAAGCAATCATTAATGGAATTGAAAGGAAAAATATTAATGCAAAACTATCTGTAGTTATTAGTGATGAAATAAATGCATACGGACTGATTCGCGCAAAGAAACATAAGATTCCAACAATTTTATGTTTAAAAAAAGAGAGTTTGCTAAAAATATTACAAAAATATTCTATTGACTATGTAGCACTTGCTGGATGGAAACAATTTTTAACCCAAGAAGTTATGAATACATATAAGAATAGAATTTTAAATTTACATCCTGGCCTTATCCCTGACTCACTAAATGAAGCGGTAAAAAATCCGGATGGAACTCCTGCTCTTTGGAATAAGAAAAAGTTTACTGATAAAGCCATTCAAAAATTTTTAGACAACAAAAGTACCTATGCAGGATCAACAATTCATTTCTTATCTGACGAGGTAGATTTTGGACCTGTCCTAGGAAGAACATTTGAAAAAATAAAAAAGAATGACACTATTGAAACGCTTTATAAAAGACTCAAAAAAAAAGAAAATTCCCTTTATACAAACGTGTTACAAAAATTGACCAACAGGAAAACTCTATGATTCACACGATTCGCGTCAAAACATCAAGAGGCCCGGATATCCAAGGAGAAGGTGTGTTGCATGATATCCGTTCGGTGCTAAAAATAAATTCTATTCAAAAAGTAGAAACAGCATCCGTGTACCGACTTGAGGGAATAAGTAAATTACAAGCAAAAAAACTGGCAGAAATTTTATTTTGTGAGAAAATAAATCAAGCTTACTCTCTTAATAAACCTTTCGCCAAGAAAAGTTCAACTGTTTTTGAAGTCGGATACAAACCAGGCGTTATGAATCCTCAGGTTACTTCTATAATAAAATCTGCGAGAGATTTAGGAATTAATATAACAACGGCAGATACAAGCATTGAATATGAGTTTCATGGACAGGCAAAAAAACAGGAGGTAAAAGAAATTCTCGAAAAACTTCATCTACTCAACGATACTATTCAACACATTGTAATGGAAGAACCCAAAACACTTCTCACAAAAGGCACTGCCGGAAAAACAACCATAATTCCAATTCGAAAAATGAATAATAGTGAATTACTTGCATTGTCAAAAGATAAACTTTTTTTAAATCTTGATGAACTCCATATAGTCAAAAAATATTTTGTAAAAATAAAGCGAAACCCGACAGATTGCGAATTAGAAACGATTGCTCAAGCCTGGAGCGAACACTGCGTGCATAAAACTTTTAAAGCAAATCTTATTATTGATGGAAAAAAGAAAAAACCGCTTATTCAAAGGATTAAAGAAGAAGCTTTAAAACATAATAAAAACATAGTATCTGCTTTTGTAGATAACTCAGGAGTTATGGACTTTTATGATGGGTTTGCAATTTGTGGAAAAGTAGAAACGCATAACAGCCCTTCTGCAATCGAACCTTATGGAGGTGCGATGACCGGAAGTGGCGGTGTGTTTCGAGATGTATTAGGAACAGGCTTGGGAGCAAAATGCATAGCATCAACAGACATTTTTTGTTTTGCTCATCCTAATATGAATCCCTCTCTGCTTCCAAACGGCTGTCTTCCACCAGATTACTTACTAAAACGAGTTGTTGCCGGTGTCAGAGATTATGGCAACCGAGTAGGCATTCCAACCAATAACGGTTCTGTACACTTTCATAATGACTTTCGAGCAAAACCAACTGTTGTTGTTGGAGCATACGGAATTTTGCCTAAGAAAAAAGCAAAAAAAGGAAGGCCAAAAATAGGAGATGTTATTGTATGTGTCGGAGGAAAGACAGGACGGGACGGAATTCATGGCGCGACATTCTCAAGCGGAGAAATGACCGAAAAAACAAGCTCTATTAATTCTTCTGCCGTCCAAATTGGAAACGCAATAGAGGAAAAGGGGATGTTTGATGCTATCTTAGAAGCCCAAAGGCAAAATTGCATCCGCGCAATCCAAGACTGCGGTGCCGGAGGATTTTCTTCGGCAATTGGAGAAATAGGACAATCACAAGGAGTATCTGTTTATTTAGATAAAGTAAGTCTTAAATATAAAGGTCTTGCTCCGTGGGAAATTTGGGTATCCGAATCGCAAGAAAGAATGATTCTTGCCATTCCCTTTAAAAATCTCAAACAGTTTTTAAATATATGTAAACTCTTTAATGTCCAGGCTTCGATTCTAGGCAAGTTTGATGGAAGTAAAAAACTTCAAGTTTACTTCCGAAAAAAATCTGTTTGTAATTTAGACATGAAGTTTTTACACCACGGGTTGCCCCAAAGAATAATGCGTGCAAAAAAAAACACCTCCGATGAGCCTATACAGTCACCTCGGAGGTGGCCGGATGGACTCCTCCGAGGTAAGCTCATATCAGAAAACGAATGGATTGCAGTTCTAGAAAGAGTATTATCCCATGGAAATATTGCTTCAAAAGAACAAATAGCCAGACTTTACGATCATTCTGTTGGTGGAACAAATGACTTACAATCTTACTCTGGTGAAGAACTAGACAGCCCAAACGATGCTGTTGTCATCCGGCCGATTTTGAATAAAGAATTTGGCATGGTTATATCTCATGGACTAAATCCTGTCCTAAACGCTATTGATCCCTATTGGGGAAGCATATGGGCAAGTGCAGAAGCACTTGCAAATTATACGGCAGTTGGCGGAGATTATAAAAATGCAAGTTTAATAAATAATTACATTTGGCCATTTCCTGATGAAGAAAGCCTTTGGTCTTTAGACAAGTCAGTTGATGCAGTGGTTGACATTATGAAAAAGTTAAAGATTCCTGTTATTTCCGGAAAAGATAGTTTGTCTTCTACGTACAGAGGAAAAGATGGAGCCGTCATTAAAATTCCTCCGGTTTTATGTATGTCTGTTTTTGGAAAAATTCCTAATACTTCAAAAACAATCACGTCTGATTTTAAAAAAGAAAACTCATCGTTTGTATTGGTTGGAAAAATGGATTTTTCTCGAATGGGTGGATCAATTTATTATGAAACACAAGAAATACGGCACGGTGAAGTTCCGCACGTTGATCTTGAAATATTACCAAAAACATTAACACGTATTTATAGAGGAATCGTACAGGGAAAAATTCTTTCGTGCCATGATATTTCAGAAGGTGGACTAATTACCGCTCTTTTTGAAATGTGCATCGGCGGAGGTATGGGTGCTACCATACACCTCCGAGGTGGCCGAATGGACTCCTCGGAGGTAAACCATCCCGAAGCATTTCTTTTCAACGAAACCGCCGGATGTTTTATTGTCGAAGTAGAACATGAATCAACTGCAAAAAATTTATTCACTGATGTTCCGTTTTTGATGCTAGGAAAAACAACAAAAGAAAAATTAATAACCGTTCAAAGAAATAATAGAAAGATGTTTTCAGCAGATGTTGCTCTTTTAAAAAAAGTTTGGCAAGAACCAATGAAAAAACTTTTCCCGTAATTTGCCCATGTCATGCTGAACTTGATTCAGCATCCAAAAGATTCTGAAATAAATTCAGAATGACAATAGTAAAAATGAAAACAAAACCTAAAGTTTTAGTTTTAAAAGCAGACGGAATTAATCGAGACGAAGAACTCGCGTTTTCTTTTGAGATTTCAGGAGGAGATGCAAAAATTGTTCATATTAACGACTTACGAAACGGCAGGGAAAAATTAAAAAATTATCACATACTTGCCCTTCCCGGCGGGTTTGCCTATGGTGATGATATTGCATCGGGAAAAATTCTTGCTGTTGAATTAACCAGCTTTTTTACAGAAGAATTAAAACAATTTATAAGTAGAAAAGATACGGCAGTGCTAGGTGTTTGCAATGGATTTCAAACCCTTGTCAGAACTGGAATTCTTCCATTTAGAAACATTGGAAAAATGGATGCAATACTAACCAATAATGATTCAGGCAGATTTGAATGCAGATGGGTTCCCGTAAAGGTAGAAAAAAACTCGCGGTGTGTGTTTTTGGAAAACATGCCGGATGAAATCATGCATTATCCTGTTGCTCATGGAGAAGGAAAATTTTTTGCAGAACCGGAGGTCTTGCAGAAAATTGAACGAGAACACTTAGTTGCATTTCGATATACTGACAAACACGGAGATCCAACTCTTACTTATCCTAATAACCCAAATGGTTCAATTAATGCTATTATGGGTGTAACCGATAAAACAGGAAGCGTGCTTGGACTTATGCCGCATCCCGAATGTTTTACAAGAAGAGAACAACATCCAAACTGGAGAAGAATGCCAAGCTTAAAACCCCAAGGATTACCATTGTTTAAAAATATTATTGACTATGTCAAAAAAGCATAAACTATAAAAGCAATGAATAAAAAATCTATTACCTATTCTCAAGTTGGAGATAACTACGACACCAAAGACCCAATAAAAAAACTTGCTCAGGACGCGGCAAAAGCTACAAGCAAAAATTTATTGATCCACGGTTTTGAGGAAGTAGAAGATTCACGAGGAGAATCCGCTTATGTATGGAAACAGGGAGATATATACATGGCAGCGGTTGTCGAAGGACTTGGTACAAAAAATCTAATCGCGGATGATACAAGAAAAATTACCGGAAAAACATACTACGATGTTATTGCCCATGACACTGTTGCTACTATTATTAATGACCTCGTAACTGTTGGTTCAAAACCGCTTGTTGTCCACGCATACTGGGCAATTGAGGATAACAGTTGGTTATCGGATGCAAAACGGATGACAGATTTAATTAATGGATGGAAAAGTGCATGCGATATTGGCGGTGCATCATGGGGCGGAGGAGAAACAGCAACTATGAAACAAATTGTTATAAAAGACACAGCGGAATTTGGCGGATCTGCAGTTGGAATAATTGCCCCCCCTAACAAACTTTTAACCGATAAAAATTTACAATCCGGAGATAGAATTCTCATGTTCAAAAGCAACGGCGTTAATGCAAATGGAATTTCTTTGACCCGCGCTGTTGCAAAAGAACTACCGGACGGATACGCGACAAAACTAGCTGACGGATCATTGTACGGAGAAACGCTTTTAGCTAAAACAAACATGTACTCAGAGCTCATTCAACAATTGTTCAAAAACAATATCGATATTCATTATATTTCAAATATCACAGGACATGGTTTAAGAAAAATAATGCGTGCTCGAGATTCGTTTACATATGTTATTGAACGTATATTTGACCCACAAGAAATATTTTTATTCATCCAAAAACATGCCAATTTAGATAACTACGAAATGTATCAGACATATAATATGGGGCAGGACTATGTAATATTTTTGCCCGAAAAACATGTAAAAAAAGCTCAAAAAATTGTAAAAGAAAATGGATTCGAAAGTATTGATGCAGGATATGTAGAAATTGGAGAACGCCAAGTTATTATTAAACCAAAAAATCTTATTTATAAAAGCAAAACCCTGGATTTACGTTAATCACTAATATACTGGTATATTAGTTATGGTAAACTTTTTTCAATTTCCTATTTACTATTTTCTATGACTATTCCCACTCCATTGTCGCCGGAGGTTTTGTAGAAATGTCGTAGACAACTCGGGAAATTCCCGATACTTCATTGACAATTCTGGATGAAATTTTTTGCAAAACCTCATACGGAAGACGCGTCCAGGTGGAAGTCATTACATCTGTTGATTCAACAACTCGAAGCGCTATAACTTCTCCAAAAAATCTGCCGTCTCCTTTTACTGCTGTTGACCCTACACCTGTTAATACCGGAAATGATATAAACACATTTTTTAAAATTCCTGCTTTTTCTAATTCTTCTAAAACTATTTCATCAGCCAGTTTTTCTTTTTCCAAGCGTATTGACGTAACTTCTCCGCGTATCCTCACCGCATACCCTGGTCCTGGAAATGGTTGTTTAAAAACAAATTCAGGAGAAATTCCAAGCATTGTTCCAATAATTCTTACTTCATCTTTGTAAAAATGTCTTAAAGGTTCTAATAATTTAAATTTCATTTTATTTGGTAAACCGCCAACATTATGATGAGATTTTATTTTTGCTGCATGTTTTGTTCCTTGACTCTCAATCACATCTGAATAAATTGTTCCTTGAAGTAAAAACTCAACTTGTTTTCCTGATTTTATAAGCGTTTTCATTTCTGCTTCAAAAATTTCGATATAAAAGTTTCCAATAATCCTTCTTTTTTTTTCGGGATCAGAAACTCCTTTGAGTCTTTTTAACATTTCTTCCTCAACGTTTACAATTCGAGGAACAATCCCTACGCTTTTAAATATTTTTTTAACGTGTTCTTCTGTTCCTTTTCTCATCAAACCGTTTTCAACATAAATCGGAATAAATTGTTTCCCTATTGCTTTAGCAGTTAAAACCCCTGCAACTGTTGAGTCAACGCCACCGGAAACAGCACCAATAACTACAGCTTTTCCTACTGCGTGCTTGATTTGATCTTCAAGTTCGCCAATATTAATAGTGTGTGAACTTGTTTGTAACTTACAAAGTACCACAAAATTTTTTAATAGCTCTCTACCGTTTTCCGTATGCTCTACCTCAGGATGAAACAAAATGCCATAGATATTTTTTTTAGTATTTTGAACAAACGCAAATGGAACATGTTCTGTCCTTCCAATCACTTCAAAACCTTTTGGCAATTTGAAAATTTCATCTCCATGGCTCATCCACGCTGTGAACTTTTCTGGCAATCCATTTGAAATTTGAAATTTGAAATTTGAAATTTTTAATTGGGCTGGTCCGTATTCTTTTTTTCCAGAAACCACCTTTCCGCCCAAAAGTTTTACAACTGTCTGAAATCCATAACAAATACCTAAAATCGGAATACCAAAATCAAAAGTTTCTTTACCAATCGATGGCGCTCCTTTTTCGTATACAGAAGAAGGTCCGCCTGATAAAATAATGCCATCGGGACGTTCTATTTTTATTTCGGAAAGCAGCTCTTCCGGATAGAGTATTTTCGTGGTAACTCCGAATTCTCTTAATCTTCGTGCAATTAAATGAGTTGTTTGGGAACCAAAATCAACAAGTACGATCATATAAATCAACTAATTATCAAATCAACTAATTTCCAATTATCCAATGGTATTTGTTGATTTGTTGATTGGAAATTTGAAATTTCAATAGTTTTCTCCTGCATTGGTTATGAGTACATCATGCGGATGGCTTTCAGTAAGAGATGCTTGCGTAATTTGAATAAATTTTGCTTTTTTCCAAAGCTCTGGAATTGTTTTTGCTCCTACATAATACATGCCGGACTTTATTCCCCCAAATGCTTGCTCAACAAGTTCTTTGACAGAACCCTTTACCGGAACAAGCCCTTCAACCCCTTCGGCAACCAAAACTCTATCTTTATAATCTTTACCATGAAACTCTCCTTCTGATTTTATTTCCGCTCCTTTTTTCATGGCGGCAATCGAACCCATTCCTCTGTATTCTTTAAACGCATACGTTTCTTGTTTTTTATGAAAAATGCTTCTGAATCTATGCGGAACTTTTTCCGGCGAAAGCTGTACAATCTCTCCCGGAGACTCTTCGGCTCCTGCAAAAAAACTTCCCATCATGAATGTGGAAGCGCCAACTGCTAAAGCTTTTACCATATCGCCTGAATATTTTATGCCCCCGTCTGCAATAATAGGAACTCTTTCCTTCGGAGCAGCCGCGTTTGACGCGGCTTTTGCAGTTTCCATAATTGCAGTAATCTGCGGTACTCCCATTCCGGAAATAATTCTGGTCGTGCAAATTGCACCGGGCCCCATGCCTACCCGAAGCCCATCAGCCCCAGCTCCTATCAAAGCTTTTGCGCCTTCAAACATAGCGATATTACCTGCTATCACTTCTGCTTTGTATTTGTTCTTAATAAACTTAACTGCATCAACAATCGGTTTTGCAAAACCATGTGCCGAGTCAATGACAATCACATCAACTCCTGCTTTTACCAATGCTTCTACCCGTTCTTCAAAATTGCTTGCTCCAATTGCTGCACCAACCAATAGATGTTGGTCTTTTACTTTTTGTACTTCTGTACTCTGATTTTCTATTGACAAATTTCTATGAATAATTCCAATTCCGCCTAATCTTGCTAAAGCAATTGCAAGCTTACTTTCTGTAACGGTATCCATAGGAGAAGACACAAATGGAATTTTGAGCCTTATGTTTTTAGTAAAATGCGTTGAGATATCTATATCAGCCCGGGGGGAATCAGAATATCCGGGAAGAAGCAGCACGTCGTCAAATGTCAGACCTTGGTGTAATTGAGATTTTATAGGCTCCATAACTTACTATACAAAATTACGCCAAAAAAGTCAATATAATGTCCTAGTTCAGTACTTTTGAGACAACCTCCTTTCTTGTAAGTACTGATAAGGTGATAAATATTCTAAGGACTGGTGTGGT
>MFPD01000002.1:0-62563 GCA_001784115.1 Candidatus Levybacteria bacterium RIFCSPLOWO2_02_FULL_37_18
CTCCTTTCCGGAAAGTGATTAAGATTATGTAACAATTGAAACTTCGTTTACATGTAACAATTCAAATGTCGTGTAACAATCATAAACCCTCTTGACACGGAAAGAATTATTTAGTAATATACTATAAGATTAAAAGAAAAAGCGTCATGAGTGGAGTCACGATCCACGATCAGAAATGAACGTTGAGAGCCAAAATACTCTACGGAAGTCAACCGTAAAATTCAACAGACGATGTCACCGCGAGGTAGAGTCGCCACCAAGAGGTTCAAGAAGCAATTTTTGAACAAAAAGGATGGGACCGCGGGAGGTCCTTTTTTGTTACCTCTCGTTCCTTACACATTTCTGTCATTGCGAGGTCGCCTGAGGTGACCGAAGCAATCTCACAAGATTACTTCGTCGCTTCGCTCCTCGTAATGACGGTAAATAGTAACGAACGGGAGGTTTTTTGTTGAGCGAAGAAGGATGTATATGGCTAATTTAAACAAAAACAGTATAAAACTTGCAATACAAAAAGAGGGACGTTTAACAAATGAAACGCTGGATTTTTTGCGTAAATCCGGCCTGGAATTTGAGAGCTACAAACAAAAGCTCTTTGTCAGCGCGCGCAATTTTCCTTTGGAAATTTTGTATGTCAGAGATGATGATATACCGGATTATGTCGAAAGCGGAGTTGTAGATCTGGGAATTTTAGGACAAAATATTTTAAATGAAGAACGGCCGAAAGTAAAAAAACTGCTTAATTTACGCTTCGGATTTTGCTCACTGGTAATTGCAGTTCCGAAAGAATCAAACATTACAAACGTCAAAGATTTAAAAAATAAAAAAATTGCAACTACGTATCCTTCTTCAACAAAATACTTTTTTAAAAAACAAAATATTCCCGTAGAAATTGTGACAATTAGCGGATCTGTAGAAATTACTCCTTTCTTGGGAATTGCAGATGCAATCGTTGACATGACATCAACAGGATCCACTCTTGCTTTAAATGATTTACGATTTTTGGAAAAACTATATGACTCCGAAGCGGTCTTAATTGCTAACCAAAATGCAACAGCTAGTGTGTATCAAAAAAATCTTATTGGAAAACTCATCATTCGCTTTAAAGGAGTCTTGTCAGCAAAAAACTATAAATATGTTCTGATGAACGCTCCGGAAGATGTGTTACCGAAGCTCAAAAAAATCACTCCTGGTCTAAAATCTCCGACAATTTCTCCTCTAACAAAAGAAGGCTGGGTCTCTGTTGGGACAGTAATTAAAGAAGAAGTTTTCTGGGAAACAGTTGAAAAATTAAAAGATCTTGGAGCAACAGGGATTATTGTTTTACCAATAGAAAAAATGATTACCTAAACACCTATGTTGCGAATTTACAACTGGAAAAAAACAGATCAAAAGACAAAACAAAAAATCCTGCAAAGATCAATGATAGATATTTCCTCTGTCAAGGAGTATGCAGAAAGATGGATTGAGATTATTAAAAAAGAAGGCGATAAGGGAATTTTAAAATATACCAGAGAGTTCGATAATAAAAATTTTGATCTTAAAAACTTAACAGTTGGAAAAAGTGAGATAGAACAAGCTTACAAAAAGGTAAATCCAAAAGCAGTTGAGGTAATTAAAAGACAAATTAGTATTTCCCGCCAAAATGCGATGTCAAAAGCCAAACAGGAAACTATTTTAAAATCATTTATCCCTGGTGTTATGGTTGGTTATAAAATAACTCCAATTGAGTCTGTCGGTTTAGCTGTTCCTGCGGGACAAGTTCCCCTCCCAACAGTAATGCAAATATTAGCTGTTACTGCTAAGGCTGCCGGTGTATCAAGAGTTATTGCATGTTTCTCTCCTACTGGTGATTATCCGGAAATGCTTATTGCCGCAGATTTGGCCGGAGTAGATGAAATATACAGAGTTGGTGGAATTGCCGGAGTTGCGGCCATGGCGTATGGAACAGAAACTATTCACCCCGTGTTAAAAATTGTAGGTCCGGGAAGTATTTATACACAAGCCGCGAAAATGTTGGTCTTTGGTAAAGTAACAATTGATATGGTGGCCGGACCATCTGAAGCAGTTATCTTAGCTGATGAGAGTGCTAATCCCGTTTTCTGTGCTGCGGATATTTTAGCAAGAGCCGAACACGCTCCCGATGCTACAGGTGTTCTTGTCACCTATTCCAAAGAATTAGCAAAAGCAACCCAAAAGGAAGTTGCAAGACAAATAAAATACTTAAAAAGAAAAGCGGTAATTGAAAAATCTCTACATAATTATTCTTGTGCAATTGTGGTCAAGAATTGGCAGGAAGCTATTGATGTAACAAATGACTATAGTCCCGAGCATTTGGAAATTTTAACAGATGATCCTTTTGCAGTTTTGCCAAAAATTAAAAACGCCGGCTCTATATTCTTAGGAAAGTACGCGCCGGTTGCCATAGGCGATTATGCAAGCGGAACAAATCATATCTTACCAACAGGTTATTGGTCAAAAATGGTTTCCGCGGTAAGTGTTGAAACATTTCAAAAATCTTCCGAAGTTCAGTATGTAACAAAAGAGGGACTATTAAATCTCGAAGAAATTGTAGATGTTGTCTCGGGGATAGAAAAATTAGATGCTCACTGGAATAGCGTTAATATACGCATAAATAAGAAAAGGAGACTCTGGGATATGCTCAAAAATTCGAAATCCGAAGCACGAAATCCGAAATAAATTCTAATTTAGATTATTCGAATTTTGGTATTGTTTCGAATTTCGATATTTGATATTCGAGTTTACGAAATATGCATACTTATGAACTTAATAGATATCCAGAAATTAGCAAAAACAGATAAAAAAAGCGCAGAAGAAAAACTGCTTGTATTAACTCGGGAAATTTTTCCACAGCTTTCCATTCAGAAAATTTTAATAGATCAAAAATCATACTCACTTAATTCTGTTTTTGGTTTTATTACTATTGAGAGAAAAGAATACTTTTTTAAATTCCACAGCGAAGAAGGTGAGGAAAAAACCCTTAAAGAATATTACAACTCAGAGCTTTTATCAAAAAATGGCTTCCCTACTCTATTGCCTGTTTATAAATCAACAAAACCGGGAAAGCAATTTTTAATCTATAAAAAAATTTCTGACCCAAATGTTTTTGACGTATTAGATAGATTAGAAAAAACATATCTTAAAAATAAAACCTATGATCAAAAACTCAAAACAAAACTAATAAAAACAGAAGAATCATTTGATAAACAAATAATCAAAAAATCTTTGCAAACATTAAAAACAGTTCCAGCGAAAAAAGTTGCAAAAGAAGAAATCAATCAGCTTTTCTATAACAGATTGGTTTCAGATATTACTACTCCCCGACTTGATTTGTTTTATAAAAACAAGAGCATGGGGCTTCCAAATGGAACAATACTTTCTTTTGAGGATTTGAAAAGATTACATTGGAATATAGATGGTGTATTATATAAAAAAACTATAGATGAACTTATTATAGAAGCAAAACGTCTTCTTAATCCCCTACGGCTTACAAGATATCCTGTTATTACCGGTCATGGTGATGACCACAACGGAAATAAATTTTTCACAAAAAAAGGCTTTGTGTATTTTGATCATGCATTTGCCGGAGAAAATCAATATGCTCTTTTAACATTTATAAAGACAACATTTCACGATTGCCTGGCACATCCCCTATGGCTTTATGATCCAAAAGATTTTAATATTGAGTTGTATAATACAATTAAAAAAAATGTGATTGAAATTGAAACAAATTTTAATTGGATTTCATGGGCTCCAGTTAGGGAAGAATTATTATGGATAAAAATAAAACAACTCTGGGTTCCGTTAATTAAAAAATTAAAATCGAAAAATCTGTTAGAAAAAGAGTGGGAAATATTCATAAGAAGCGCTCTTTTTACCTGTCCGTTTCTTGTATATAATCTTATTGATGAAAAAAGAATTTCTCCTCTGCATTCATTGTTTGCATTATCACAATGTGTGGTTGTCGGATCAAAATCAAAAAACGGACCAATGGAAAAATATTTTGAGTATATGAAAGAGATGCTGAACTAAATTCAGCATGACAAAGAAAAACTATGATTACAATAATCGACTACGGTCTGGGAAACCTTACCAGCGTTAAAAATGCCTTGGATAAACTTGGAATTAATAATCAGATTTCCGCAGACTTATCTATTCTAGAAAAATCAGATGCTCTTATTTTACCAGGTGTCGGTGCAGCTAAAGCAGGAATGCAAAATTTAAAAAAGAAAAAAATCGATCAGGAAATTATTGCACATGTAAAAAAGGGGAAACCATTTCTAGGGGTATGTCTTGGTATGCAGTTGTTAATGAGTTTTTCGAAAGAAGGAAACGTAGAATGTCTTAATATAATTCCGGGAAGAGTCGTCATTCTGGGGATGACTCAGGGCGAAGCGTGGAGGAGGACTCCAGAATCAAAAATAAGCGATTCTGGGCAGAAAACTCAGCTCTCACAAGCCCCGCTGAACGGGGCAAGCCAGAATGTGACGGATTACGATTTTAAGGTACCACAAATTGGTTGGAACAACGTAGAAATTCAGAATTCAGAATTCAGAATTCAGAATTCTCTTTTTAAGAATATCCCTGATAAGAGTTTTTTTTATTTTGTGCACTCATACTACTGTGAACCGGAGGATAAATCTGTAATTGCAGGAATAACAGAATATGGTATTGAGTTTTGTTCTGTATTGCAAAAAGAGAATGTTTGGGGAGCGCAATTCCATCCTGAAAAAAGCTCTGATGCCGGCTTACAGATGTTAAAGAACTTCTCAAAAATATGTACTTAAGTTTTGAGATTTGAGTTTTGAGTTGTAAATATATGTTAGTTATTCCCGCCATCGATATTAAAAACGGACAGTGCGTCAGACTTACTCAGGGAGATTTTACAAAAGAAAAAATCTACGAGCAAGATCCTGTTGCCATGGCAAAAAAGTTTGAACAGAATGGGCCAGATTTGATTCATATTGTAGACCTGGACGGAGCAAAAGATGGACTTATGAAAAATAAAAAGGTGATTGAACAAATATCAAAGACTATTCAAGTCCCCATTGAGTTAGGAGGCGGAATCCGTGACAAAAAAACAATTGATGGACTTTTATCCTTTGTAGATAGAATTATTTTAGGAACAGCAGCAATTGAAAACAAAGAATTCTTAAAAGAAGCAATAACCAAATATGGAGATAGAATCGCTGTTTCTCTTGACGCAAAAGATGGGAAACTCACAACAAGAGGATGGGTTGAGACAACAGATCAAGATGTATTTGATTACGCCAAAGAACTGGAATCAATTGGGATTCAAACCATAATCTATACAGACATTGCAAGAGACGGTACACTCACCTCCCCTAATTTTAGTTCTATAGAACGATTAAGAAGTTATATTTCGTGTTTCCTAATTGCAAGCGGCGGTGTTTCTTCTTTAGAAGATATTAAAAAACTAAAAGAACTTGGAGTTGACGGAGTTATTATCGGAAAAGCTCTCTATGAAGGAAAAGTAGATTTAAAAGAAACGATTGCGATTTGTCATCCTGAACTTGTTTTCACCGAGTCAGACTCGGTTTCAGGATCTGTTATGAAAGGAGATGCTGAACTGAGAATTCAGCATGACACAGTGTATGCTGGCTAAAAGAATTATACCCTGTCTGGATGTAGATTGTGGACGAGTAACAAAAGGGGTTCAATTTTTAAAACACAAGGATGCAGGAGATCCTGTTGAACTGGGAAAATTTTACAGCAATCAAGGCGCGGACGAACTCGTTTTTTTGGATATTACTGCTTCTTATCAAGGAAGGAAAACTATAATTGACGTTGTAGGAAAAGTTGCCAAGGAAGTTTTTATTCCGTTTACTGTTGGAGGTGGCATTTCTTCAATTGATGATATTAAAACAATTCTTCGCGCCGGCGCTGACAAAGTGTCTGTAAACACTGCTGCTGTAAAAAATCCCAGGTTTATTTCCATTGGTGCAAACGCATTTGGTAATCAATGCATTGTATTGGCAATCGATGCAAAGAAAAAAAACGATTCTTGGGAAATATATATTCACGGGGGACGAACACCAACAGGAATAGATGCAGTTGAATGGGCAAAAGAAGGAGTTACAAAAGGAGCGGGAGAAATTTTACTAACCAGTATGGATGCTGACGGAACAAAACAAGGATATGATATTGAGTTGACAAAAACAATTTCCGAACAGGTTTCGGTTCCGGTAATTGCGTCAGGAGGAGCAGGAAAAGTAGAAGATTTTAGAGATGTGTTTGAACAAGGCAAAGCAGACGCAACACTTGCCGCTTCCCTTTTTCACTTCAAAGAGATTACAATAAAAGAGGTAAAAGAATACTTACAAGATAAGAAAATTCCTGTAAGAATATAAATCCGAATACCAAAATTCGAAATCCGAAACAAATACAAATGTTCAAAATACAAAAATACAAAACGTTTTTAACATTATTAAATTAGAATTTTGAAAATTGTTTCGAGTTTCGATATTCGAATTTCGAATTTTTAAACATATGAATGTTGACTTTAAAAAAGGAAAAGGACTTATTCCGGCAGTAATCCAAGAATACGGTTCGGATAAAATTTTAATGCTCGGATTTATGAACGAAGAGGCTTTTAAAAAAACAAAAGAAACAGGCTTTGTGCATTTTTATTCCAGAACAAGAAAAAAACTCTGGAAAAAAGGAGAAGAATCCGGAAACACCTTAGAGGTTGAAGAAATGTATGCAGACTGCGATAATGATTCAATTCTCATTAAGGCAGTTTTGCATGGAGATGCCTGCTGTCATACAGGCGAAAAGAGTTGCTTTTTCACAAAGATGTATGATCAAAAGTTATCCTAAACATCCGTCGTCATTGCGAGTATAGCGAAGCCAGGTACCATACGGTACTTGGCGAAGCAATCTATTTTGCTTATGAGATTGCTTCGTCATTACATTCCTCGCAATGACAAATTTATAACTATGACTACAGAAGAACTCTACCAAATTATTCTTAATAGAAAACAAAACCCAAAAGAAGGTTCGTATGTATCTTCATTGTTTAAACTTGGAATGGACAGAATTTCTCAAAAAGTAGGAGAAGAAGCAGTTGAAGTAGTCGTTGCATCGGCTCAAGAAACCAAACAAAGAGTTATCGAAGAAACAGCTGACCTTTGGTTTCATACTCTTGTATTATTAGCCCAACTAAACATAGAGCCCAAAGAAATTTTTGAAGAACTCGAAAAAAGACATAAATGATATAATCAGTTTATGAAACTGCAGACATTAAAAGGTTTCCGGGATTTTTTGCCAAAAGAGGCCAAAAAAAGGCAATTTGTTATTAACACTATAAAACAGGTGTTTGAGTCCTTTGGTTTTGAACCCTTAGAAACTCCTGCTCTAGAATACGAAGAAGTTCTTTTGGGAAAATATGGGCAAGAAGGAGACAAGCTCATGTACCGTTTTGTTGACAACGGAGGAAGAAAAGTCGCTATGCGCTATGATCAAACAGTGCCGACTGCTCGCGTTGTTGCTCAATATCAAGAGCTTGCCTTCCCTTTTAAGCGCTATCAAATACAACCGGTATGGCGGGCAGAAAACACGCAAAAAGGCAGATTTAGGGAATTCCTGCAATGTGATGCTGATACTTTTGGAACCACTTCCCCACTTACCGACGCAGAGGTAATCGCTGTTGCGATACAAGCTCTTAATACTCTCGGGTTTTCTCAGTTTAAAGTTTTGATAAATGACCGAACTGTGTTTGAGAATTTACCAAAAGAAGCAATTATTGTAATTGACAAACTTAAAAAAATTGGCGTTGACGGAGTAGCAAGAGAATTAGTTGAAAAAGGAATTGCAAAAACTATTAACGATGCTACTTCGATGATTCGAATCATCGAAGTAAAAACACTAACAGAAACTGTTACAAAAATCTTTTCTTATTTAAGTTCATTGGGTATTAACTCGAAATATTTTGAGTTCTCTCCGACACTTGCCCGCGGACTTGATTATTACACTTCAACTATTTTTGAGATAGAAATAGAAGGATATTCTGCCGGCTCTGTATGCGGAGGAGGAAGATACGACAATTTAATTGGACAACTTGGCGGAAAAGATACACCTGCTGTTGGATTCGCTTTTGGCTTTGATCGGCTCATGGAAGCGCTTGAAGAGTTTAAACTTTTTCCCCAAGAACTTAATCCTGTTAAAGCATTGGTAACTATTTTCTCAAAAGAATTAGTTGAACAATCAATTTCAATATGTTCTCAACTTCGTTCGAACAATATTTCAACAGAACTTTTCCCTGATGAAAATACTGCTTTAGAAAAACAATTAAAATACGCGGATAAAAAAGGAATTATGTATGTGGTTATTATTGGCCCGGAAGAAATAAAAGAAAATAAAGTAACTCTTAAGAATCTGAAAACCAGAGAACAAAAAACCTCTTCACAAAATGACATACTAGAGATTCTTCGTTCTTCGAACTCAGAATGACAAACCATAAACGCTCCCTTGCCTATCTTTCTTTAACCATTGCCTCTGTTATCTGGGGAGCAAACGGCCCGATTATGAAATTTGTTTTAGCCTCAATTCCACCTTTTACCCTGGCTTTTTTAAGATTTGGAGGAGCGTCACTGATACTCTTTCCATTTGTTTTTAAAAAGCTTTCTATCGCCAAAAAAGATAGAAAAAACGTGATATTAAGTGCAATTTTTGGCGTAAGTTTAAACATCGGATTTTTCTTTTTAGGACTTAACGCCACAACAGCGTTAAACGCGGGAATTATTGTTGCCTCCCTTCCTATTTTTACTCTTATTTTTGCAGGCATATTTTTAAAAGAAAAAGTGGGGAAAAATTTTGTGTTAGGATCACTATTGGGATTATTGGGAATTTTAGTCATAATAGGAAAAGGTTTTTTTTCAGCTTCAATTTCTCCTTTGGGAGATATTTTAATTCTTCTGGCAACGCTATCGTATGTAATCTACGAAATAATAAGCAAACACTTAAAAAATTATTCCCCTCTTACCATTATCTTTTATATGTGTCTTATCGGCGCTTTATCATTTTTTCCCTTTGCTTTTTTGGAATACCAAACCAATCCGCTTTGGATTTACAGACTTTCTCCCGGAATAATTATGGGAATTGTATACGGCATTTTCTTTTCTTCGTTAGCAGCGTATGTATTGTGGCAATGGGCGCTGTGGCAATTACAAGCATCAAGAGTTGGATTTTTCTTTTATTTAGACCCCATCGTGTCAACAATCACGGCAGTTTTATTTTTATCCGAGCACATTACTCCTTCCTTTATTTTAGGTTCGTTATTAATTTTTTTAGGTCTTTTTGTTGCCGAAGGCCACTTCCGCCATTACCATGTGATTAATTGTATTTAAATCATCCGCCCGCCAGAATAATAACCTTCCTAAGACGGAACTGATATGATTTTTTGCTCATTGTTTCCTTTCTTACTTTCTAAATGCACCTTTCTTCCCCAAACCATTGCAACAGCTTTCAATGCTTTACGAGTTGCTTCCTCATCTAATTCCCTTCCATCAAATGTATGTACTAAATATAGTTCTCTATTGCTATTCCAATCTCCTCCATTTTCGGCAACCTGAATAAGGGGCAATCCGTTATTTTCAACTGAATCTACCAAAGCTTTTTTTACCGTATTATAATCTCGATTTGTTGTTGAACCGGAAATTGCGGCAATTCCCAATTCTTCAACTATTTTTGGGGTAAGATAAGAATTCAAAAATCCCCAATCACTGCTAACATTTTCTCTGACATAGAGCGGATCATACTCTATTTTCCCAATAAAACTTTTTGGATCTATAAACCGCCCTCTATAATCTTTTTCGCGTATTTCTCTTCTTATTACATCTTCTGACTCTGGGTCAAACTTTCCAAGTATGTCATCAAATAGAGCAATGCCCAGTTTGTTTGCCAATAATTCATATTCTTTTTCCCACTCTCCATTTGGTTTAATTTTTCCGCTTCTTTCTAAATTTCTCATAATATTTCTTGCCACAAATGTTTTCCATCCCTCTAAAAGAATAGCTGTTTGCATTATTGGGTAAAAATACAGCGCCTCGGCTCTTACCATAGTAAGAACATCTCTTTGCCAGTCTTTTAAAACCGGTGAAAATGCAGCAATAAACCACAATATATCCTGTTCTGGTTTTGAAGGAAAAGGCGGAGGATTTTTTTCTTTGGGTTTTACGGGAGGACTTAGCAGTGCTCTTTTTTTAGCTTCGAGTTCTTGAAGAAAAACTGTCGCAAGTTGTTTTGCTTCTGGATCCTCCAGATACGGTTTTACCTCTGCGATTTGGGAATCTATTTCTCTTAGTTTTTGGACTGATTCAGGAATTTTTGGCAGATCATCGTAGGGTGTTTTTTTCTCGGGTTTTAAACGTATAGAATCTCTGTGCTTTTGATCGCTTGCTTTTTTATAATCGCCGGGTGAAGATTTATTCGGATCAGATGGATCTATAAACCATTGAATTGAATACGCCCCGTCCAAAACCGCTTGCACTTCTTTAGCACCAAAATTTACTCCGTATTCTCTGATGCGGCTTGCATATTCTTGAAATATCAGACCCGTATTTCTGTCTGTTTTTGCAAATGCTTTATTATGTTTATAAAAATCAGCTTGCGCTAAAGCTCGAGCGTATCTCCAGGCGCTCACTGTTATTTTTTCACCTTCGGGAATATATACATAAGAAGGGTCTGTGTTGGTTACGTGTTCTAAGTGTGATTCCTTCAAACGCGCGTATCGAAGTTGTTGTATCCAATGAAAATATCTTCCTGGCGCACCGGAAGCGTTATACCGATGAATAAGCTCAACAGGCACTTTTTTACACAACGTATCAAAAGGATCAAGTCCTAATTCATAAGCTGCATCCCTAACATTTCCTAAAGAAGTCTCAAGATCGTCGGGCTTGGGTATATCTTCTTGCAACGGCACTTCCTGTAAAGACACAAAAGAAACTCTTTCTTTTCTCATTAAAACCACGTGGTTTGCTGCTCCATTTTTACCAACTCCATTAATACCGAATAAATCTTTTAAACCTCTTAATCTGTTACCTAATCTTTCTGCAATACCCATTATTTTTTTGCCTCCTTCCATCCTGCCTTGGTTAATACAGCTTTTAAAACTTTTGGAACATCCCATTTTTCTGCGATAGTTGCTGTGGTAAAAGTGTTATTTTTGACTTGCGCCCATCTTCCAAAGGCAGAATCAAGCTCTCCGGACGCATTTCCGATTCGCACTACCCCTGCCATGCGACACCGAGAAGCAAGATCAACAAAACCGGGAAGTGATTTTTCGGTGTCTGCACGACTAATGCTACCGTCGGAAGAAAGCTGAAATACGTAAGCATCCCAACTATCTTTTGGATAATAACGACCTACTCTAAAATCCGCGTCTTCATAGCTTGGTCTTTGAGTGCTTATGTTCCCGCCACCTTGAGGAGAAAAAAGAAAAGCTTCAGAAACCACCTCAGGAGTTTTGGTCTGGTTTATAAGAATTAGTTCTGTATGTCCATACTGCTGTTGGAAAAAAGCCAAAAGCCCAAGATAAAAAAGTTTGGCTAAGTAAATATTCTTTTCACTTCCCCGTCTTGGCGGAACACCCAAACCAATGACAACTGCGCTGGCACTTTGTTTGGGTTCATCATACGTTGGCATACCCCAAAAATCAGATATGCCGGAAACTACCGGACCTTTTTTACCTGCTGCATTCCGTTTGATGTTTTCAAATACTGTTTTTCTTCGTGCAAGGTTGGTAAAAGGAATTGTGGATTTTCTCGGCGCGTGAAACACTGGAGTTTGAAGACCAAACCCTTCCCCTCGTACAAGTTCTGACGGCACAATACCGATATCTTCCAAAACTATCTGCCTTATTCTTTCTAACCGCATTGAGGTTTGATCTTCTTGAGAAGCAGATATAATTGAACTTGTTGAAGAAGAATTTGGCGGGGAATCAGGTACATTTGTATCAACTTTTTTGTATTGTCCCATTACTATTTGAGTATGAGGTAGAGCATAAAAAATACCCGGAACAACAATTCTTGGCAAGCTTACTAAAACCTTAGATTCCAGATCCGAAGTCAGAATGCTTGTATTCACAACTGCTCTTTGTAAAAAAATCGGGCTGCTTCTTAAAACCTGTTCTTCTATCTCCTCCAATCCATTATGTGGAGGATCATCCATTGCCATGTCCAAATACTCATCAATTTCTTTTGCCATAGTTTTAAAACCAAGCTATTGCGTAAAGAGAATAGTACCCAAGGCGTAGAAAATTGTCAAGAAGACCCGGATTTATTGCTTTAAAGCTTCCAAAACCGTATAATTCTCTAACCTTATATGCCTAAAGAAACTTTACCTAACGCTTTTACGGTAAACGCAGTAGACGCAACCGGCTTTGCTATTGCTCCTCCTGTAACAAACGGGGTTGCTAAGCAAACAGAAATAACTTTATTTCCGCCTGCTCCAAAGTCTGATAACAATGCGCCCTTAGACGAAAGTGTACATTTATACATGAAAGAAATTTCCAAGATTCCCGTCTTGACGCACCAACGAGAAATTGCCCTTTGCGAAAGAATTGCAAAAGCAACCGCAAGCGCGTTTCTGCTGCAAGCTTTCCAGGATGATAAAGAGGTTCAACCGATAAACGAACTTTCTCCACCAAGACTTACTCAAAACATTCTAGAACCGATACCTATGTATAATTCATTTGCAGCTCTTCCGTTTGAATTTATTGTAAGAAAACCAAAAAAACCAAATAAAAAAATCAATACAAAAAACAAAGACGGCTCGGATATGGTAAGAGAGGGAATTGTCACAAGCATTAAGCTCCTACCTGACCATGACCCAAAAACTCTTTTTAATTCAAACAGTGAGTATGATGATTTTATTCAACAACTCTACGCTAATCTTAAAAATGGCCAAGAAGCAAAACAAGAGTTAATTATTCATAATCTTCGTTTGGTAGCAAATATTGCAAAAGAATATGCATCCAAAATGCATCTCTTGTCAGACTTAATTCAGGAAGGAAATTTAGGGCTTTACAAAGCGGTTGAAAAATTTGACGAAACCAGGGGTTATAAATTTTCCTCATACGCGACCTGGTGGATAATACAAGCTATTACAAAAGCAAGGTCAAACACGGGAAATGTAATCCGTATTCCAATACATATAAAAGATGCGCTATCCAGTCTGGATAAAACAGAACGTGAATTCTATCTTGAATATCACAGACATCCAATTCCTTTAGAAGCAGCCGTATATGAATTTCAACAAACTTTTCTTAAAACCAATAACCGCCTGCCAAACCCGGAAGAATTTACCGACGAACAAATTCAAAACGTATGTAAGAGGGCAAAATATATTGTAGGATTAAAAAGAGCGCGCGCGATTCAGCCGAAAAGCTTGGAATCTCCCCTCTTAATTGAAAACAGAGAGGAATCTGACCAAGGATTAGGCTCTTTTATAGAAGCAGATTCTGATGTTGCCAAATATGTGTTAAACAGAGTATTCATAAAAGATGCTATTGATCAAGTAGGGTTATCCAAACGAGAATTATATATTCTTTACATGGTTTATGTCCTTGAATTCAAGCTAAAAGACGTTGGGGACAAACTACCAAGACCAGTAACCAAAGAACGGGTCCGTCAGATTCATGCCCAAGCTTTAAAAAAACTGAGAAGCTCTCTCAATGTAACGGATTCAGAAACCTAAATTCGCTCCTTACCTTCTTTTTCCATGGCTGCGATTTGCTCGTGTCTCCAGTTGAAAATCCTAGATTTAACCGTACCTAATGGCTGTCCGGTTATTTGAGCAATCTCTCTGTCTGTATTACTTCCAAACACTCTTAATTTTACCTCGACCGGAATAGTCGGATCTTCTATAATTCTTCTATACTCTTCGTCGTCTGATTCTTCAATTGATATCTCCATTTCTCCCCGATCAATTGCAGCAACTACTTTTCTATATCGTTTTAGCTTTCTTACTTCACCTCTTATACAATTAATAACTAAGGTAAAAATAAATCCCATCTGTCCTGATGAATTAAAAGGAAAACGCATTATATTTCGAGGTGATAACAATTTTTTAGAAACTTCTTGCACGACATCTTGAGGATCTAAAGGTGGTCTTGCACGCCAGGACGCAACCGTATTCATCCATTGCTGAACTTCTCTTCTTGCTATTGCATTTATTCTGTCTCCTCCATCAAGGGTATAGGCAATACGCTTTTCCTCTTCTTGTAAAGAAGTATTAAACCATTCTTTGTCAACGGATCTGCCAATTTTTCCGTATTTGTTTAATAAACTCGTATCTTCTGCTCCAGCATCTACACACGCTTTATAAAATACCTCAAGTCTTAAAAGATTCGCGAAGGATTCCTCAATTGTACTTCTTCCCTTTTGTTCCCAAAGCGTACCTAGTCTATTCCAATAGGTAAGATCAAAGGTAAAAAACCCTTCCTTAAACAGTCTGTGCGCAAACTCAAATTCCATAGTTTGTTCTTTTGTATATCCCCCTCTTTTTTCAACTTCCCATTTATTTTTAATTGCTTTACTTATTTTTTGCCGCTTTTTATCTTGAGAAAGAGAAGATAAATCTCCTCCCTGTCTTAAATTATTTCCCAAAATATCTATCTTTTTTCTATCGGCACGGGCAATTTGAGCAATTTCTTCATTTGTTCCTACCAGTCTTAGAAAAAACGGATATACCAACTCCCTTATTCCTTTATGGGCTTGGCTCATATGATTTCTCGATGCTTCTGTATGAACTGTTCCCCGAAGTTTATCTCCTATTCTTCTCCGTGTCTCAAAAGAAAGACTGCGTGTTGCTTGGGTTTCTTTCACATTGCGGATTATACCTAAATAGTGTATGATATAGCAATATGAAAGCCAATATTCACCCGCAATATTTTGATAACGCAACCGTGATTTGCTCATGCGGAAATAAGTTTACCACCGGCTCAACAGTCGAACTCATTCATATTGAACTCTGCAGCAAGTGTCACCCGTTTTATACAGGAGAACAGCGCTTTGTAGACAGTGCTTCCCGAATTCAAAAATTCCAGCAAAAACAACAAACTGCTACTCAAAAACCATATGTCAGCAAAAAAGCAAAGCTCGCTAAAAAACAACAAAAATCTAATTCTGCCCCAAAGACTCTACGGGAAATGCTGCTTGAGGTTTCAAAATAGCCCCATTGTCATTCCGAATTTGTTTCGGAATCCCATGTGGGATACTGAAATGAATTCAGGATGACAAAAACATGAACGATTATAGAACAATTCAAATTGCCGAGCTTGATAAAAAAATTGAAGAAACAAAACTTCTTCTTTCTGATCCTGCTATGGCCGAACTTGCACAATCAGAAATAAATGCTTTAAAACAACAAAAAAAAGAGCTTGAACTATCTCTTAAAGGTTCGGAAGAACAAGCCTCAAAAGACGATCTAGACCAAAGAAACGCGATCTTGGAGTTAAGCGGAGCTGCGGGCGGAGAAGAAGCAAGATTATGGGGCGAAGAACTTTTGCGCATGTATAATAGATTTGCGCAAAAAAAAGGATTTAAAGTCGAACAACCTGATGAAGATGTCATAAAAATTACAGGTCCGAATGCTTTTGGAACATTTAAATTCGAAGCAGGCGTACATCGGGTCCAAAGAATTCCCCAAACAGAAAAGCGGGGAAGAATTCATACTTCAACAGCAACTGTTTCTGTATTGCCAGAACTTGAAGATTTAGATTTGCATATAAATCCCGATGACATAGAATTTGAAGCATTTCGAAGCGGAGGCCACGGGGGTCAGAATGTTAATAAAGTTTCAACAGCTGTCAGACTGAAACACAAACCAACTGGAATTGTCGTCACGTGTTCGATGGAGCGCTCCCAAGGCCAAAACCGAGATCTGGCCATGGAAATGATTCGGGCAAAACTTTGGGAAATCGAAGTGGAAAAACGCCATGGTGAACTTTCTTCTTTAAAATCAACTCAAGTGGGTAGAGGCATGCGGGCTGAAAAAATTAGAACGTATAACTTCCCTCAAGACAGACTCACGGATCACAGAATCAATAAATCCTGGAGAAATTTGGAAGTAATTTTAGACGGCAACCTTCTGGAAATCCTGGAAGAATTAAAAACCCAAAGTGCTAGCGGAGAAAAGCCAAATCCTTTACCTTAAACCTCTCTAAATGACCTAAGTGATTTTCTTTAATCAGTTTGGCAATATATCTTCCTCCGGCTAAATGAGGCAATACTACATAATCAGCTCCCGCTTTATACAAGGCCTCCGCTTCGTTTGTTTCATACGCCATAACCACAATTTTAGCTTTTTTATTTTCGTGATTAAGCCGCCTGATTAATTCTAAGTTATCTTCTAAATCCGGAATTGTAGAAATAACCATTTTAGCTTTATCCAATTTGATCTGCTCTTGAATATCAATGTCTTCAATGTCTCCAAAAACAAAATTTATTCCTTTAGCTTTTAATTTTTTGACAATATCCGGATCAAAATCAACCACCACAACTTTCTCTCCGTCTTCCAAAGCATCCAAAACACTTTGTCCCATTTGATGTCCTCCGATAATTACCACATGATCATCTAATTCCCCTTCTAATTCAATCTCTTCTTTTCTTTTTGTACCGTCAAATACATAGATATATTTCTCAAATGATTTATATACTTTTTTACTTTTTATTATTAAAGTTGTTGAAAATGCGAATGTAATTATTGCTACAAGTGTAAGAATAGAGCTTACTTCGGAACCAATGTGTCCAAGCTTTGTTCCTAAAAACACGAGTATCAGAGAAAATTCAGATATTTGAGCCAGATTTATACCGGTTAGAAACGAGGTTCTTTTCTTATATCCAAACGCTGCCAGTGTCTGCATGACGAGAAATGGTTTACCAACGAGTACAATTCCCGAAAAAACAAGAACCGGGATTAAAATCGTATCAATATGTTTAAACGTAGATTCAACTCCCAAAAGCACAAAAAAAATAGTAATAAAAAAGTCCCGAAGGGGTCTTACTCGTGCGCTAATTTGAAAATGTTCCGAATAACTTGCCAAAGCAAGTCCTGCTAAAAATCCGCCGATTTCAATTGAAAAACCCAAAAACGGCATGCTTATCAAAGCAGCAATAGAAAAAACCCACGCGAGACTGAATAAGAATAACATTTCCGTAGATTTTGAACTAATCCTAATTAAAAATGGCAAAACGGTTTTAGAAACAATATAAAGCCAAATCCCAAACCATGCTCCTTTAATGCCTACCCATACAAAATCAAACGGGGTGAGAACTCCTTTGTTTTGAGAAAACGCAGATAAAACAATTAATGCAATAACTGCAAAAAAATCCTGAATAAGTAAAATACCAATTGAAATCTTAGAAGAAAGGCTTGCCAGATCTCTTTTATCGGAGAGGATTTTGACTATGATAATTGTGCTTGAAAATGTCAAAGCAATAGCGATATACAAGGAAGAAACGTAAGAAAATCCAAGTAATATTGCAATGAATAAACCACCAAGAAATGTCGCTATGATCTGGATTACTCCGGCTAAAATTGCCACGACTCCAATTGATTTAAGATCTTTAATTTTTAGCTCAAGGCCCAGCATGAATAAAACCAATGTGACTCCAACTTGAGCTAACATATGCAAAGAATCAGTGCTTTTTAGAGTAAAAAGTCCTAAGGGGCCAAGTAAGATTCCGGCTGTAATGTATGCCAGAATTTGAGGCTGTTTGAATAATCGAAACGCAATCGATAAAACAGAAGCAGCTAAAATAATAATAGTGATATCAAAAAAAACCCGCTCCATTATTGTATTGTAGCAAATATTTATTGGTGAAAATCAAGAGGATGATTTATTGGTTGGGGGTGGAAGTAAGAGCAGCTTTGAGTTCGACTTCTTTTCCCTGATCTTTTCCTTCGCTTCTCCATACTGTTATAGATATACTGTTCCCTGCTTTCTGTTTTGAAATTACCGCGCCCAAATCAGAATCTTTCCCGGAGATTCTTTTTCCATCAATTTTTGTGATAATATCTCCTTTTTTAATCCCGGCTTTGTCAGCAGGTGACCCCTCAACAACTCTTTGGACGTATGCTCCTTCCGGAAGATTATTTAAAACAGACAGGTCTCTTGAAATCATTTTGTACGCAACTCCTAAATATGCACGGTTAAACTGCCCTGTTGTGTTAAAGTTATTAAGCGATTCTTTTACAACATTTATAGGCAGAGCAAATCCAATATTTTGCCCGCCTGAGGCAACAGCCGTATTAATACCAATAACTTGCCCTGAAGAATTAACCAATGGTCCTCCGCTGTTGCCCGGATTTATTGCTGCATCTGTTTGGATTACATTATCAAGCTGTTCGACATACCCTTGAAACCTGCTTCCGGCAGAAATTCCCCGTCCAAGACCGGAAACAATTCCCGATGTTACAGAATTGTTAAACTCCCCCAAAGGCGTGCCTATCGCAACCACTAACTGCCCTACTTCTAATTTTGACGAGTCACCTAATTTTACTCCGGCTAATCCCGAGGCATCTATTTTTAAAATCGCGACATCATTTAACGGATCTCGATAAATTTTTTCGACAGTATATTTTTTATCGTCACTTGTTATGACTTGGTATTTTGCTTCTAAATCCGAAACCACGTGTTTGTTGGTTACGATAAGCCCATCTGAAGTGACTACAAATCCGGATCCGATATTTTGCGGACCTTGTGGTTGATCTTCTTCCGGTAGTCCAAATATACCAAACGGACCAAAATCAAACGGAGACAAACTCCTTTGAGGTAATTCTTCTGCCACAGTCACAACCGAAGGTTTTACTTTTTTAACAACGTCAATAATGACCGATTCTTCGGAGACTATTTTTACGTGTTGTGAACCTGACGCGGGTAAACTCAGCGGACTTTTTTTAAAATACTGGCCAAAATTTGGAAGGACTTTTGAGGTTCCATTCCAAACAAACAAAAAGGCAATTAATAAAGCAACTAAAACTATTAACTTACGCATACTTTGTTAATTGTCATTTTACCAATTCTTCCACTGCTTTTTCAAGCTGAACGTCTTTGGATACGTCGTTTTTATCAGGCTCGACTTTAATATCCGGCTCAAGTCCTTTTCCGTTTACCCATATTTCATTGGGAGTAAGCCACTTGGCAACCGTTATGTGAATGCCAGAACCGCTTCCTAAATCCTCTGCCTGCTGAATAGTACCCTTGCCAAAAGAAGTTTCTCCGACTAATTTTGCCCGTTTGTGATCACGCAGCGCGCCGGCCACGATTTCCGACGCCGAAGCCGAACCTTTATTAATCAAAACAACAATCGGATAAGAAAGAAACAAACCTTTTCTTGACACAGTATGGGGAATTTTCTCGCCATTTCCTTTCTCTTGAATTACAACTGTCCCACCGGAAATAAACTCGGAGGCGATAAATGTCGCGTCCTGCAAATAACCGCCCGGATTATTGCGAAGATCAAGCACAATCCCTTTAAATGTATTGTCTTTTGGAATTTCCAAAGCGAGTTTATTAACTGTCGACAGCCATTCTTTATTGGTGTTATCGCCAAACTGTGAAAGCCGAACATACAAAATGCTTGGGCATTTTTCACATGCTTTTTCTTCCATTTGGAAATAATCATTTTTCAATCTCCATTTTTCAATCTTCCCCTCCACACTCTTTACCTGTATTGTATCCCTTATAATTTTAATTTCAACAGGACTCGGTTCATTTTTGTGTGTGACGGTCAAAACCACCTCTGTCCTTTTGGGACCTCTGATTTTCTCAACCGCCTGGCTAATATTCCAGCCTTTTGTCGATTCGCTGTTAACTTTTACAATTACGTCTCCTGCTTTTACTCCTGCTTTTTGCGCGGGACTTCCGTCAAGAGGTGCTATTACTACAATCTGCTCTCCTTTTACTCCAAGCTGGGCTCCGATGCCTTCAAACTGGCCTGACAACCCTTGCTTAAATTCGGTATTTTGCACAGGCGGAAGATACACCGTATACGGGTCGCCAAGCGTGAAAAGCATGCCGTTAATTGCTCCTGTAACAAATTTTTGCGGGTCAATTGCTTTTTTGTCGTAATAATTTTCCTCAACTTTATCAAGCACTGTCCAAAAAGGAGAGAAATCGATTATTTTTAACTTTGCGGACGGTTCTTTGGAGATTATTTTAATTTGGGGTTTATAGTTTTTCCAATCAGCAGTAATTTTATTGACGCCAACGTAATACCCGGTTAAAAGAGAAATAGCAACGATTAATAATACATGTAAGCGTTTTCTTTGCATGGACAGATAAATTTGTGAGATTTTATCGTACGATAAATGGCAAAAGGGCCAAGTGTCTCGCGTGCTTTATGGTAATTGTCAAATCTCTGTGATGCTTTGCGCAGAGTCCATTCCTGCTTCTGCCAATAATTTTACCCCGCTCGGTTAAAAAACGCCATAAAACTTCTGTATTAGAAAAATGCGGCTCTTTTCTTTCGGTGCAAAAATAGCATTTTTTTGGCACTTCTATTCGTCTTCTAACTCTTCTTTTTTGTGTTGCTTTCTTTTTCATATTTAGAACGGTATATCATCAGGAACAACTTCATCATCTGTTGATTCTGCAATTTCTTCAACTGCAGGTTGGGGTTTTTTAGGCGTCGGCTTTTCTTCTACTTTTTCTACCTTATCTTGGGTTTGAACTACTCCTTCGGGTCGTTTTGAATCTAACAGGATCATGTCGTCAATCACAATTTCTGTGGTGGTTTTTTGAGTGCCATCCTGAGCTGTCCAACTTCTGGTAGATAGCCTTCCTTCAACGTATACTTTTCTGCCTTTGACCAAAAACTGAGAACACAATTCTGCCAGCTTATTCCACGATACAATCCTGTGGAATTCTGTTTCTTCGCGTTTTTCTCCCGCGTCTGTTGTCCAGCTTCTATTTGTCGCCAAACCAAACGTACAAACCGCTGTACCGCTTGGAGTATATCTCAATTCCGGATCTCTGGTTAAATTTCCTATTAACTGAACTCTGTTTAAACTCCTAGCCATATATATACTTAATACTTGATATCTAATACTTATTTTGTTCTAATCACCAAATGTCTTAACACGTGCTCGTTTGCGAGTATTTTTTTTTCCAAATCAGATGGAATAGTTTCTCCTTCTATAGCAAGAAAATAATATACTCCTGTTTTTTCTTTTTTAATTGGGTAAGCCAGAGTCTTTTCTCCCCACTCGTCCTCTTTGCTAATTTTTACGTCTTTTAATAAATCTTTGACCGTCTTTACTGCTTTTTTCTGCTCGGTTTCAGATATTGAACCCCGTACCACAAAAACCACATCATATACTCGCATAATTTGAACCATATTATCATAACTGATCTTTTAAAAACAAGTAGGAAATTATAGATTCCTCTTCGTCTATCTTGTACGATACGGTATCGTAATAGCTAGACAATTTAGTTACACACTACACGCCACTGAAAGAGATTCCTTAACTTACCTTAACTTATCGGAGGTGTTGTAAGGCTAGCACCTCGGGATTACGAACCGATTTTGAATTCAATCACGTCGCCGTCTTTGACAATATAATCCCGTCCTTCAAGCCTTGCTCTCCCCGCTTCCCGCGAACCTTTCCAGCCTTTATTCTGAACAAAATCATCAAAACTTACTACTTCTGCTTTGATAAATTTTTTTTCAAAGTCTGTGTGAATAACGCCCGCTGCATCAACTGCTTTTATTCCCTTTGGAACAGTCCAGGCACGCACTTCGTATTTTCCCCCTTGCCTCGCCGAAGCATCAGCGGAGGCGGGTGCTGTGAGAAATGAAATTAATCCTAATGTCTCGTATGCTTTCTTTATCAACCGCTCCAGTCCGGACTCTTCAAGACCCAAGTCTCCAAGGTATTCTTTTTGTTCATCTTCCGACAACACAGCAAGTTCCGATTCAATCTTGGCACAGATCACCACCATATTGTCATTCCCGCCCCGTGTCGTAGCACGGGGGGTAAACCTTGGCATCGTGAAAACGGGGCTCCAACGGGAGTCCATGGATCCCCGATCGGGGTCGGGGATGACAGAAAAAAGGAGTTGATTATATTCTTCAATTACTTTGGGGATATTTTCTTGTGTATATTGGTCTTCTGCAACATTAAGTACAATAATTTCAGGTTTTGAGGAAAGTAAAAAAAGATCCTTGACAACCTCCTGTTCTCCATCAATTAACCCAACATCTCTTGCAGGAATTCCCTTATTAAGTAATTCCTCAATTTTATCCAGTATATTTTGACTTTTAACTTGAACTTTTGCCTTTTGCCTTTTGCCTTTTGCCTTTTCTAAAGTTTCTAAATCCGCAAGTATTAGTTCTGTTTGAATAACTTTATAGTCAGACATCGGATCAACCGAACCTTCTTTGATTACATTCGCATCTTCAAAAACTCGAACCACATGAGCAATAATGGAAACTTCCCGGATGTGGGACAAAAACTTATTACCAAGACCAGAACCTTCACTTGCTCCTTTTACCAATCCCGCAATATCTACAAATTCAACCGTTGCCGGTTTAATCGGCGGCCTCTTTCCAAACAACACCTCGGGGGTGGCGCTTGACGACTCCCCCGAGGTTGAGGAACCACTTGCAACAATATCCGCCAAAGCTTCAAGTCTCTCATCCGGCACCGGAATTATTCCAACATTCGGTTCTATTGTTGCAAATGGGTAATTCGCAGCCAGCGCCTGCTGCTTTTTTAAGAGTGCATTGAACAAGGTACTCTTCCCCACATTTGGTAAACCAACAATCCCTATTGATAAATTCATATGTTTTATTTCCCCAGATTTGTTTGCTGCATTTTTAAAAGCGCATTAAACAGCTTTGATTTTCTAATTTTTTATTCTTTCTTTCCCATCAAGCGCTGCAATTTGTTTGATTGAGACGTCAAGCGTCATAAACCATTTTCTCAGCAATTTCCAGAGCGGATCGTATGAATGTAAAAACGAAGGCACAAGTTCTGCCTGCAAAAGTCCCATGACAACTTCTTTTTCCTCCTGAGGATTGTCATTCTTAATAGTTTCAAATTGTAAGTCAAATAATCCTAAAACAGATACTTCAAGCTCATTAAAAATTCTATCCTGCTCAACCTGGGGAATATTGGCAAACTCTATATAAAGTCTAAAATCTTTCCGGGACCAAAGATCAAAAGAAGAACTCGCGGCAACGTGAGCTAAATTTTTAGCAGCACTGCTCATCATCTCAGAAATTTCGGCAGCTAGATTTTTCTTCACTACATAATTGTACCAAAAACACGAAAGCGCTTTCCGTTTGATTTTGTTTTTTCGGACAGAACTATTATTGTAACTATTTGATGTATAATAGATATCGTGTGAGGATTGTTAAGATTCTTTTTGCTATCTTTATTCTTGTTATTGTTTTTGTTGGAATAAAATTCTCTCAAAAACCAAAGACTATACCAATCCCCTCTTCTGAAAAACCTGTTAAATCCTTAATTTCCTCCGGAGGAATACCAAATATTCCCTTTAAACTTGCCTCAGAATTTACAATCCACATATATGCAGAAGGTCTTGGAAACCCGCGGGATTTAGTATTTTCTCCTGGTGGAACCTTACTCGCCTCAAATCCTATCGGTAACCAAATCGTAGCTTTGCCTGACAAAGACCACAATGGTGTTTCTGATATAGAAAAAATTGTTATAGACGAAGGCAATCACGTCCATGGCCTTGCGTTTTATAACAAGCTCTTTGTCGCAGAGGAAAAACGCGTTGTCAGATATACCTGGGATGAAGAAAATCTTAAGGCAACTTTTGATAAAGTTCTGTTTTCACTGCCTGAAAATAACAATCATAATAACAGGACGCTTGTGTTTGATACGGATGGAACACTCTATATATCTGTTGGCTCAACCTGCAATGCATGTTTGGAAACTTCTGAATTTTCAGCAACAGTGCTTATTTCTGATTACAACGGAACAACTCCGAGAGTTTTTGCCAAAGGCCTTCGCAACGCTCCCTTTCTTGCGTTTAATCCTTTGACCAATGAACTTTGGGCAACAGAAATGGGACGAGACTGGCTGGGAGATAATACTCCTCCCGACGAAATAAATATTGTCCGTGGAAAAAGGGATTATGGTTGGCCGTATTGCTATGGCAATCGCGTTCATGACAACAATTTTGACCCTTCAAACTTTCATTTTTGTAACAAAACCGAACTACCTGTCCACGAAATTCCCGCGCATTCCGCTCCGCTTGGTTTAGTTTTTGTTCAATCCAAACAATTCCCTAGCGATTGGCAACATGATTTGCTGGTTTCGTACCATGGATCGTGGAACAGAAGTATTCCAACCGGATACAAAGTGGTTCGTATGAAAGTCAAGGATAATACGATTACAAAAGTAGAAGATTTTCTGACTGGATTTATGGAAGGAGAAACAGTGTATGCCCGCCCGGTTGATCTAATTTTTGACGACGCTGGTAGTCTCTACGTCTCAGACGACAAAGCCGGAAATATCTACATTATTCAAAAAAAAATAAAACTATCTATGCTCGACATATCCTCTCGACCATAATGAAACTTCTTTATACGCTTCCCAAAGTGCATCTTCGAGCCTTCCTTCATCTTGCGAAAAACGTAAGGTATCCATTATTTGCCTTCGATCCGTTATGGTGGGTTGACCACCTGAAGAGTGTGTTACGCTTGATGCATACACGTCCATCGGAATAGAAAACACGCCGTCAGACCACGATTCGTCCCGCGCAATAACACTTTTTTTAACTCCATCGTCATCCCAAGAAAAACATATTTGAGGATCACCCAAAACCACTACTCTTTTCAGAACAACCTCATCCAGTTTTAAAGCTATCTGTCTCTTGCCAAGCATTGTATAAAATACCTGCTCTATTCTATTCAAAACGGGATTCGCAACAAGCTCTGCTTCTGTTGGACATGGAAAACGATTTTCTTTTAAACCCATATAAATTTTGCCTATAATAGCTCTTTCTTACAGAGAAATCAGGCGTTATGTAAAAGTAAGAATCGTGTTACACATTTGCTATAATTGACAAAATGGAAAGTATTATCGAGGAAAAAGTTGCTTCGTTTTTTAAAAAACACAAACACGTACGGCTTAAAAAAGGAGAACTCATTCTCAAACCGTCTGAATCTATTCCGTACATTTTCTATGTTTGGAAAGGACTAATCAGACAGTATGGATTTTCTGAAGATGGACAGGAGTTTACGCTGCATTTTTTTAAACCCGGTACATACTTCCCTTTAATGCTGGTTTTAAGTAACGAAAAAGGAACGTATTTTTTTGAAGCTTCTTCCGAGACGCACGTTTTTAAAGCCCCTGTAGACGAGGTATTGGAATTCTTAAAACACGAGCCGGAAATAGTATTTGATTTAGCGTGCAGATTTTCCATAGCCCTTTCAAAAATGTCTGTAAGACTTGAGAATGCTTTAAGCATGAACTCGTTTTCCAAAGTTGCGTCAATACTTCTCTATCTGGCTTCCCGATTTGGACAACAAATTAATAATAAACTTGTAATCAAACAACCGTTTACCCATCATGATATTTCAACCTGGACAGGAATAACACGCGAAACAGCCAGCAGAAGCATGGAAAAATTAAAAAAAATGGGAATAATTAATTATAAAAATCGCAATATTGTCATAAAAGACATACAAAAACTCCAAGGTCTCGTTGCTTCGTAACATTTATCACATACGATTTTGAAATTTATGTTATTCTGTTTGTGTGTATTCAAAAAGTTTTTTATTATTACTTTTGCCTCTTGGACTGGTATGGCTAAAAAGCAGCGTAACTAAAATCGGAGGAGGGAAATTTATCCCTTTTTTTGCTCAAACCATGGCAAAACTAGCCAGTAATAACCCGCACTCTTGGTTTAAATCTTTAGTTGAGACCATAGTAATCCCGAATGCAAAAGTATTTGGCCCCTTAATTATGTGGGGAGAATTTATTACGGCTCTTTGTATTGTTGGTGGTATCGTAGCTTTGATATTTGCTTTTGAACAGAAATTAGCTTTGTGGGTTTTACTTGCAGGTCTTTTGGGAGGATTTGTATTAAATACGCTATTTTATTTCGGAGCCGGCTGGACAGGAGTTTCTACCGAAACCTTAAATCTCTTGATGCTCTTAACCGAAGGAATCGCAATCTACTTCGTTATAAAATCCCTCATTTCTATTGGAACAATCTAATCTATGCTCCCCAATTCCAAGACAGAAAACGCAGAATTTCTTCGCCTCTCCTTTTGCCTTAATAACAATTTTTCCATTTTCATGGGTTTCTATGATTGTTATCTCTCCATCTTCGAATTCAACAGGTTCAAACGTAGCAACTTGGGCAATAACCGGTTCCATAATGCCGTAAGCCTCTAGAGTCACTTCCAAATCAGCTCTTTGCAATATCAAAGGAAGCATACTTCCCGTGACATTTTTTAAGTACGCAATCATTTCCGCAGCTTTTCTTCGCACTTCAACTGAATATTTGGTAATTGCGCTTTTTGCTCTTTCTAATATATCTGTTGTCGAAGATCGGCCTTGCGGGTGACCTAACACTTCTTGAATGTCAGACCCATATCCGAATGCATTACCGTCATGGGTTGCAATCGAACCACCAGCAGCAATTGCTCTAAAGGTGTCAGAGAAAACATCACCAACAACACTTGTGCTTCCCAATACATTTCCCCGTCTTACCACCGTAATTCCAGCTACAGTTACCCCATTATCCATAGCAACTAGGGCATGGTTAAGTTCATGCCCTGCAGTATGAACTAATCTTTCAGATATATGCTTTCGCCTGCCTTCTGGTCCAGGAATAAAAGGTAATAGAAATTGAGCCGGCCTCTCGGCAACCGGTACAGCAATAAGTGCTTCTTTTGATCTCATAACTACCTGCAATTATACCATATAGGCTTTTGTTTCCACCCTTGGGGTGGAAACAAAGCTCCACCTGCGGAATTTAGCGATTTATAAGCAGGACGCGGTTTTTTTTGAATCCGTAAACCTGTTCTACCTGAGAAAAAAAAGAACTGCACAGAGCTCTAAATTCTTCGAATTCCTCTGGTTTTTTTTCTTGATATTGACTGTTGTATAAGATTATGCCGTTTTTATTAAGAATCTCTCTAAGTTTTTTTAGAAAGTCCCCTTGGCGAGATGACGGTGGATTCAAGGCACCTATGAAAAGATCAACTATAATTAAATCATACTTTCTATTAGCTGGTTTTTTATTCACCCACAAAACCGCATCCGAAATCACCACTTTTGATGCTAATTTTGGATCAAGATTAAAGTGTTCTTTGGCAATTTGTACCATTATAGGATCTATCTCAACCGCTGTAATCTTTACATCAGGGAAGTATTTTTTTAAAAATTCAATAACCGTCCCCCCACCAACTCCAAGTATTAAACAATTTTTAACTTTTAATTTTGAACTTTTAACTTGGCTTATAAGCCTTCTCCACATCCACACAAACTCTCCTCCGCTTTGAGGGCCTCCTGAAAAAACCGTTTTTGATCCATACGATTTATCTATTAAAATGTGTCCATTTATATTGGAATGGAATACAGCTTTGGGCTTTTTGGCAAAAAGAGTACTAAATGTATACATTAATTTAAATATAGGGCTGTAAAATTTAATATATGCCGGCGGATATTCAAGATATTCTCCATGAAACCTGGTTTTAAATTCGGTATAGTTTTTCCATCGCTTATTAACATTTGGATACCGAGGATCATAGACGGATTCGAAATCAAACACTTTCATGCCCAATTTTTTGCCAAGCAAAATCCCCTCCCAAACCAATAAATAATTTGCCAGTAAATCATATCCTCTATTATTAATTCCTGTTTGGAAATACGATATAACAGGCTTATAAAAGCCATACCATACTACAGCGACCGGCTTTTTATCTTTAGGATCCAACCCAAACAATAAAAAAGAGTTATCTTTAAAAGAAACCCATTTTTTATGAAATTCATCATACGAGGGTACATAAAACTTTTTCATTTTTGAAAGATTTTTAAGAAGTTTATAAAACATTCGAAACTCACTGTCATCCTTTTCATCTTTAAAAAATACCGGCTTAACAATTACTCCCATCTCTTTTGCTTTTTTAATATTTCGTCTGGCATTTTCGGAAAATGACTTAAAAATTTCTGTCTCAAAAGAAGCGATATTTATTCTTCTTGTCGCTGTATGGGCAAATCGAAAAAATGACTCTTGATATCCATTTTTTAGATAGTCTTGCTTGTTGAATTTGTAAGCATGAGGTTCAATAACAATATATACACAGTTGTATTTTTTAGCTATTTTGTCGATTTTGGCAAACGGCATTGGGCCGACAGCATGCTGGATTTTAATAACAGAGTGATTTAATAATGGAACTCTCCTAATATAAATCTGTCTGCCGTCTATGACTTCCACATCCCATCCAAGTTTTTTAAGAAATTCGCCCCACTGAAGAAATTGCCTGCCGTCCAATGCGGAAAGTAATACGTTATTTTTAGCCATAAATATATTGTATCATCTTCTTAACTGAGCTGAGTTTGACTTTCTATAGGATATTTTGTATACTATAAGCTATGGAACGACGTTTTCGACGAATGAGAGATCTCTTGCCTGTACCTGCCTATTCTCAAGCAGATTCGCATGTGTTACTTATAGCTCAACATTCTACTCTAAATCCCAATGCGCCAGTTCGATTAAGAAAAAGAGATGTTGGTATTCTCACGATCTCTGCTGCGATAGTTACAGCCACAATTGCAGCAGCATCAAAGTGTAACTTTGGGTTTTCGGTTACTACTGATTCTATTCCAACTTCGAATTCGCAGCCAACTTCCCAACCTTTACTTAATCACGTTTCTGAACCCATTCCTGTTCCGACTGCAACTGCCACTCCCCAACCAACTGCTACTCCTTCTCCCGAACTACTTCCTACTCCTCAAAAAGACAGATTAAAAAATATTATGAACATGATGCTAAGAGCAGGAAGCATAGCAGGAGAAAAATCAATCTTTTTTGACCCAATACTTACTGATTCGGAAAGAAGAGCTGCTTTTTCTGTAATGCAAAACAAAACTGCAAGAATTGAGGCGCGAGAACGATTATGGAAAGACCGAATTGCTCAAGAAAAAAAATTAGGATTTATCTTTAATCCTGCACTGCAGGAAACATGTAAGCAATTTGGCATCCATGAAGAAGTATTAACCACAGCATGGAAGGTGCATGAAGAACTCGCAAAAACAGGTACCGACAGTAAACAATCTGTCTATAGACAACTTCCCATCCACTTGAGAGTCCCACCGTTATTTTTAGCCATGATTGTTCAAAGAGAAACAACCGGAGGGATTGATTTTGGCAACAGATTCTATAAAGACGTGTTTTCCCCGGATCAGATAACCAAGCTCGCTAAATATTTAGCACATGTAAAACCCTTTGGGCTTACAATACAATGGAATATAAACTCTTTATTTGCTTCTGCTAATGGATTTTTAGGAATTCCCCAGGTAGCTGTTAACACGCTTCCCTTACTCATGCCTGATACTGATAGAAAAAGTGAAAACAAAGTCCATAAAGAAGACGGATCGTACTTAAATATATACGACTTATTTGAAGGAATACTGGCTGTCAATTGGATTTTAGTTCACCCGGACAAAGGCTGGAACAACAACAGTAAGGATTCGTGTTTGAAAGCATCGAACGGGTATGGAAGAAATAATAATTTTGAACAGTTGTGGAATAAAAGTTTTGAAGTAAATCAAATGCCTCTTTTTATCCCCAATACAAAATAAGTGTGTCATACTGAACTTGATTCAGCATCTAGATTCTAACAATTTTTGTTTTTTCGCCTTTTTCGTCTATTACATCATACCCTGATTTTCTAATTTTATGCCTGATTTGATCTGACAAATGAAACCGTTTTTGTTTTCTAAGTCCCTCACGTTCATCTATTAGTTTTTGAACATCCTCCGGCACTTTTATTTCTTCATGCCTGTTTAACTGAAGTCCTAAAATCTTGTCCATTTTATACAAAGACTCTGCTTTGGCTTTTGACGGGTAATCAGACTTAACCAATTCCCACGCAATAGCCAATGCCTCCGGCATATTTACGTCATCATTTACCGCGTTTACAAACCTTCCCTCGAATTCTGCACATCCAATTTTTGGCTCGTCCCATTCTGAAATAATTGATCTCAAATGTTTTAATGCATTTTGCGCTCCATCTAACGACTTGAAAGTAAAATTCATTTCTTGCCTGTAGTGCGTTTGGAGATATAAGTACCGAAGAGCCAACGGATCAAATCCTTTTTTTTGAATGTCTTCAACCGTATAAAAATTGCCAAGACTCTTACTCATTTTTTGCCCATTTACTTGTAAAAAATTATGATGCACCCAATACTTCACAAATTGCTTGTTACTTGCTGCTTGACTTTGCGCAATTTCATTGGTGTGATGGATAGTAATGTGATCAATTCCTCCTGTATGGATATCAAATGTAGGGCCTAAGTTTTTCATACTCATAGCACTGCATTCTATATGCCATCCGGGAAACCCAATTCCCCACGGACTGTCCCATTCCATTTGACGTTTTTCACCTTTGGACGAAAACTTCCACAAGGCAAAATCTGTTATATTTTTTTTGCCTTCTATCATGTCTACCCTTGCACCTGCTTTTAATTCATCTGGATTTTGATGAGACAGCTCAAAATAACGGGGAAATTTTGACGTATCAAAATAAATGCCATCTGAAGTCTTGTAGGTAAATCCTTTTTCTTCCAATATTTGAATTAGGTCAACTTGGTCTTGTATTGCATCTGTTGCATGAATGACAACATTCGGCCGTTTGATATTTAGTAAGTCGCTAGAATCGAAAAATTGCTTTTCAAATTTTTTGGCAATATCCCACACAGACATGCCAAATTTCTTTGCACCCTTTTCCATTTTATCCTCTCCCGTATCGCTGTCAGATGTCAAATGCCCCACATCGGTTATGTTCATGACGTGCTTCACATCAAAACCATTTGCTCTTATGACACGAACCAAAATATCATCTCCAACATACCTCCGCATGTGTCCTATGTGCTGATAGTCATAGACAGTCGGCCCGCAGGAATAGATACTAACGTGAAGTGGGTTGATAGGTTTAAATTCTTCTACCGAACGTGAAAGTGTATTGTATATTTGTAACATAATACTAATAATTACCAATCAACTAATCAACCAATAAATACCAATTTCCAATTATTAGTTGATTTGTTGATTTGAATATTGGTTGATTAGTTGATTTTTTATCCTGCTCCTGGTCTTTTTTCTGTTTTTGTTCTCTCTCTTTCCAAAGAAATATCTTCACTTGCTCTCTTTTTCTTTTCTTCTTCTTTCTTTTGCAAGTCTTCCGTTTCTAACCTTTCTATCCGCTCTTTGGGTTTTTCCACTTCTTCTTGTTTTTTGGGTCTGGTAATCAAATGCTGGTAATACGTTTCTTGATGCAGTTTATTTCTCAGTTGTTGTAATTTTGCTTGCTCGTCGGGCGACAATTCTGCCTTTTGTTGAGTTTGTTGTTGATCTTTAACTCGACCTGGCTTTTGATCTTGATTTGGATCAGTTGGGACGATTTGTTCGGGTTTGTCCGCAGGCGTATCTGCTCCATATAACCCATTTACAAAATCTTCCGTATCCTTGCTGCGATCAACCTTGGATGTTATCTTTTCTTTCCTTTCCGGTTTTTCCGGCCTTTCAAATCCAGCTTGAGATAAAACACTTTTTGCCATATCTTTTGGCAATTTTGTAGCATCTTTGACAGTTTGCTTACCCAGATTTCCAATTTGTTTTAAGCTACTCCCTAGTATTGAATCATCGTTCATTGTAGATAAATAATGCTAATCAACTAATCTACAAGTTTCGCAGTTCAACTCATCCAGATGTCATTGCGAGGAATGGTGAACGAAGTCGAGCCAAACGAAGCAATCCCAAAAAGAGATTGCCACGCTTCCTCTGGTCACTCGCAATGACAGAGAACGCGAAACTCGTGTAATTATCCAATTATTAGTTGATTTGTTGATTTGATATTTGTTGATTCGTTAATTCTATTGTATTATTCCCAATTCTTCCTTTGCCTCCTCACTTATTTTATCAGGATTCCAGGCAGGTTCCCAGACCAAGTTTATCCGCGCGTTTTGAACTCCGGGGACGCGTTTTACCGCAGCCGGCACCCAATCTTCAAAAACCATAGATAACGGACACCCGGGAGAAGTCAATGTCATGATAATCTCTACTTCTCCTGTATTTTGAACTATACCCACGTCATAAATAAGCCCCAAATCCACAATATTTATCCCAAGCTCCGGATCTATTATTGTCCGCAATTCTTCCCGAATTCTCTCTTCATTTATCATGTTCCTAATCCTAACACAGCTTGGAATCTATGACAACTAAGAAAAACCACACCGAAAACAAGAATAGAGTAACTCATTTTAAAGAAAGAAGTTATTGAAATCTATCACTCGGTATGTTTCCGTAAATATCCGGCACTACTCTCTTCTTAACAGCGTTTTCATACCAAGACCAAGATGCGGTCTATGATAATGATTGTTCATTTTTCTTGTAGGGAGCAGATACTCTGTAACGGTTGGTGTATTGGTATACTTTTTGTTTGAACTTGTCTTTAAACTCTGGTCCTCCGTCTGATTGAATCAGCTCAGTATGACCATTAAACCTTCTTTGCATACATGTATCCAGGAATGCTGCCCCATCAGAGCTGGTGAGCGAGGGACGAAGAATAACATCTGCCTCTTTTGAGAAGATATCAACGGCTGTAAATGCAAACACAGCTCCAAAGTCAATGGTATCCATCTGAATTACTTCTCTGGGCTTTTCTGCTTTGGGCACAGGACATCTTTTTTGATTCTTTTTCCATTTACTTTTGATTACATACTTTTCTGCAAGGACTTCATAGATTTTAGGAACTGAGAGTTTTGTACCAAACTCAGTTTCAAGGAAATATTGAATCTTTTGTCCGCAGCAATCCATCTCTCTGTCTCGAAGCATCCATACCCGTCTTTTGAGTATTGCATCAACCTGACGTTTAAGACGGGGACCTTTCTTTGCTTTACTATATGAATCAAGAAATGAGGTTAAACCCATCGCAGCAATTGCCTGAACCCAAAGCCTCACCGTATCTCTGTTAATCCGCAGTCTTTCTGCAATATGAGTTTTTGGCAATCCCTGCTCAAACAGTTCCCAGGCAAGAATAATCTTTGTTGTTTGTATCACTTCCATCATTATACCTTTACCAGCTACAGAAGATGCAGACGATATCTCCCGATTATTTATTGGCAGCCTCTATCAACAAACGAATGGAAAACCAATACATTTTTCTGATGTCCGCGCAACAATTGCAACAACAACAAATAACGGAAGAAGAACTGTAGATATCTTTGGAATAGATAAAACCAAACAACCAGGTGGTTACCGCTATGTTCCAGAAATAAATGTGTGGGAAGTAATTTCTTCCATGGATTGATTAATACTCGCTTCTTCCCTCCATTGCCCTTTGCAGAGTAACGTCATCTGCGTATTCAATATCCGCCCCAACCGGCAAACCCCGCCCAATACGCGTAATTCGTAATTCGTAATTCGTAATTCGTAATTGTTTTACTATAAACATTGCTGTAGCTTCTCCCTCCATGGTCGGATTCGTCGCGAGTATCACTTCTATAAACTGTGAACCATTAACTGTGAACCTATCAAGCAATTGCTTTATATAAATTTCGTCGGGGCCAATATTATTTAAAGGATCAATTCTGCCATGAAGCACATGATACAATCCTTTGTAGGTTTTGCCTTTTTCCAAAGCCAAAACATCTAAGGGCTGTTCTACAACACACATTATCGACGTATCCCGATTAGAATCGCTGCAAATACTACATGGGTCTGTTTCGCCGATCATATAGCAATTACTGCAAATTACTGTCCCTTTTTTTAAATTTTCAACCGCAGCCGAAAACGTATCTAATTCGTGTTGTGGAACGTGTAATAAGTAAAACGTCAAACGCTGGGCTGTTTTTGGCCCGATACCTGGCAGTCTCTCAAAAGATTCTATAAGTTGCTGTATTGCTTTTGGTACTTTCATCGTAGTTCATCCGCTACCATCTCTGCAGTAGATAATATCTCAAGTTTTTCGAGCTGTTTTTCCTTCCCAACATAAATAGTGTTTGTTACGTATACCTTCTCAACGTCTGACTCCTCAAGCGTTTTAACAGCGTCATCGGAAAAAACCGCGTGTGTTGCAAATACAATAACTTCTGAAAGACCATGTTGTTTTAAAAGTTTAGACGCTACTTGGATTGTCCCTCCGCTTGAAATCATGTCATCAACAATCAGAGCACGTTTACATGAATTACGTAAAGAACCAGAAATTGTATCTGCGGTTACAGTTCCAGAAACCAAATCTCGGTTTTTTTCTATTGCTACAAACTGCATAGTATTCAATAATGCAGATAATTGTTTTATTCTTCTAATCCCGCCCATATCCGGAGAAACGAGAACCGAATCAGAATCATTCCACTTGTTTTTTATAATCTCCCCGGCAAATAGAGGCAAAGCTGACAAATGAGAAACCGGGACATTAAACAGCTCTGGTATGCGAATAGAATGAAGGTCAAACACAATTACTTTACTCACTCCCCTATTCTCTAAAATGTGAATAATTACATCCAAGGATACTGCTTCTCCGCTTCGAAATATATGATCTTGTCGCCCGTACCCAAGATATGGAATTACTGCGGTAATTGACTTTGCCCCGCTTCTTTTTAATCCATCAATAATAAAAAATAACTCCATATAATGTGAATCAGCAGGAATTGACGTGGACTGAACCACTACGCAATCCTTATCAACAACCGAATCAATAATTCTGACCCGTTTTTCTAAATCAGGAAATACGTGAATATCCAAAGGAGAAAGTTCTATTCCAAGATGAGATGATATTTTTTTTGCAAGATCGGGATTAGATGAACCAGAAAAGATTAACATTAATATATTATAGAATTTATAATTTCAAATTTCCAATTTGTAATTTCCAATGGTTCATTTGAAATTTGATATTTGAAATTGGTAATTATTTGAAATAATTAAAGGATAAGGTCTTTACTCATGGACTCTCCGGTTTGGATTCGGCGGATTGCTTCCGCTAACAGATTTGCAACGGAAATAACAGTAATTTTTTTATTTTGTAATACTCCAGGTTTTGACGGGATGGTATCGGTGATAAGTACTTCATCAATGGCAGACTGTGAAATTTTTTCCAAAGCACCTCCTGTGAATAACCCATGCGTTGTAGAGGCTAAAATTCTGCGAGCCCCTCTTTTTTTAATAAGATTTGCAGCATTCACAAGCGTTGTTGCTGTATCAAGCATGTCGTCAACTAATAGCACGTCTTTACCATTAACATTTCCTATTATCTCCAAAGCCTCTGATTTATTGTTTACTGCCATATCTCGCTCTTTATAAACGATTGCTATTCCTTCCGCGTTTAAAAGACGGGCATATCCTGTTGCTCGCTTTACTCCCCCTTTATCAGGCGAAGCAACTACCAGGTGCTTTAGTCTTTTCGACTTAATTACTGGAATAAGGGAATAACTCGCGTAGAGGTTATCCCATGGACCAGTAATAAATCCTTGTTGTTGTTCTGAATGAATATCAACAGTTACAATCGTGTCTGCTCCGGCATTTTCAATAAGCCTTGCGACAACGGAAGAAGATATTGGCACTCGTGGCATTTCTTTCCTGTCTTGCCTGGAATAACCACAATATGGCAAAACCGCTATTATTTCCGATGCTGACGCTCGCTTGGCAGCGTCAATCATAAATATAAGCTCCATAAGATTATCATTGACAGGGGTACACGTTGATTGAATAACAAAAACATGTCGTCTTCGTAAATTGTGGGCAATTTTTACTCGAATTTCACCGTCTGAAAATATAGTTACTGGTTCGAAAACTTCTTTTTTGAGGATTTTACCAATAAATTTTGCCAGCTTTGGGTTTGATCGACCGGTTAAAAGAATAAAATCATTAAAACCCATAGACGTAGTGCGTATTGTATCACGAGATCTTCCGGCAAGCAAGAAAATTATTACTTTCCCAACAATCCGCTTAAGCCTCCACTCATTGATTGCAATTTTTTTGCAGCGACTTCTTGAGACTTTTTAATTGCTTCATTAACAGCTTCTTTTATGTCGTTATCTGATTTACCATTGGTCAGAAGCGTTTTAATTTTTTGATCTCCTGTTATAAGCACATGGACTCCGTTTTTGTCCACGCTTACCTCTTCTGCCTGTAATTGTCTTTGAATTTGCATCGCCTGATCCCGCATTTTTTTAATATCGCTTATTTGTTGAAATGGATTAAACATAAAGCACCTCCTCTCTACTTCCCTTTTAATTCTATCAGAACTTTAACTGGATTTCCTGTTATTTCCGAGGCGACTTGTTCTAAAACCCTTACTGCTTTTTCTTCGGAAAGTTTTTCTTTATGGAATTGAAACGAAGTCTCTATGACAAGCTCACTATCACTGAAGCTTTTTAATGAACATCCCCTGAGAACTCCGGCTAAGGAATGGTTGTGAGTTTTGACCTTATCAATTAATTGCCCCCAGATTCTGTTATCGGTTTTCGGTTTACCGGTTAACTGATTAACTGATTGACTATTATCTGACAACTGAGAACTGAGAACCGATAACTGATTATTTTTTTCGATTCCCCATTCTATAATTGCTAATTCCAAAGGCAACTGCGGCAATACTGCATATCTCAATTCCTGATGCGCTTTTGAAAACAGTTCTACTAATCTTTTTATATCCTCGATACTCATTTCTTGTTTCTTATTTCTTGTTTCTGTTTCTACTCCAACCTGCATTAAAAGATCAACGTGAAGTTTGGAAATTAACTGTTCGAGAAAGTATTTAATATCTGTTCCTTTCTCTATTACATCCTCAACTGTTGAAAGTGCGAACTTTGTATCTTTATTTTTTAGATGACTTACTATATTTTCTACGTAGTACTTTATACTTGCTACTTGATACTTTTCCTCGAGAAGCTCTTTGGTGATTTTTTCTCCACCAGATACTAAAACAAGCTCTTCTAAAATTTTTGCTCCTTCTCGAAAACTTCCATCTGACAATTTTGCAACTTCACCAAAAACCTCTTCGTCTATAGACAATTTTTCACCCTTTCCTATTCGATGAAAAGAACTAATAAGTTCTTCGTCTGTTGCGATATGGAATTGCACATGAAAACAACGAGAAACAATAGTTCCCGGCACTTTATGAGCTTCGGTTGTACAAAAGATAAACATGGCATGAACAGGAGGCTCTTCCAAAGTCTTAAGTAGCGCATTAAAAGCATCTGTGGTAAGCATGTGTACTTCGTCAATTATGTATACTTTTTTCTTTGCGGACACAGGCAACAGCTTAATTTTTTCCCGCAGATCTCTTATTTCTTCTATTCCCCTATTCGACGCTCCGTCAATTTCCAAGACATCAAGACTCGAACCATTCGTTATGGAAATACACTGCGCACACTCATTACAAGGCTCAATGTCTTCGACACTCTTAACTTTTAACTCAGAACCAAGAATTTTCCCTTTTTGTTCTTTGTTCTTAGTTTTTTGTTCTTTGTTAATTGCAAAACGTTTTTCGCAATTAACCGCTTTTGCCACAATCCGCGCAGTTGAGGTTTTTCCCAACCCCTTTGGACCTGTAAATAAAAATGCATGGGCAACGGAAGAAGAAAGAACAGGATATAACCTTTCTCTCAAATCTTTACTGTCAAGTTCTTCTATTTTTTGAGGCCGATACTTTCGATAATAAACCATAGACTAGTGGTGAATTCCTAACAAATGGGACAAACCATGGACGAGCAGTTCGTCGATTTTATCATCAACCAGCATTTCATCTTCGGCTGCTTCTTTAATCAGCTCAGGATACGACAATACGATATCTCCCAATCGAAGGATTTTTAATCCTCCTTCTCTATGAGGAGGAAGTACTACCGGCTCTCCCTCTGTTAAAGAAAACGATAAAATATTAGTCGTTTTATCAATGTCGCGATATTTTTTATTAATCTGACGCATTTTTCTGTTTCCTACAAAAGCAACAGATACCTCAGACTGGTCAGATAACCCATGCTTTTTAAGCTCCGAAACAACAGTTGTGCGGATTCGCTTTCGATTTACTTTGTACCTGCTTTCAACAAATATAAAAACCGAAATTTCTTCACTCATGCGGCAATCCTTTGCATTTTTCGCACTCTTCTGGCTTCTTCCTGTTTCTGTTTCTTTGCCAAAGAAGGCTTAAGATAAAACTGGCGGCGCTTTGCCTCAGCTAAAATATTTTCATTAATTACTTTTCGGGTAAACTTTCTTATTACAGAATCATCGCTGTCACCCGGCATCTTTTTTACAACTACCATAAAACACCACCTATCATTAAAAATTCCAATATCTAAATACTAAATAAATTCAAATGTCTAATGCCAATTCTTAAACAGTTTTTAACTTTGGTAATTTGTATTTTGATATTATTTAGAATTTACGATTTGTAATTTAGGATTTAGTCTATTCTACTCCAAATCGTAAGGGGTGTAAAGACGAACTACATGGCTGCTGCTTTCCCCATGGGACCCATGAGGTGAATGTGCACATGGTCAATCGCCTGAGCTCCTCCACCATTTATACCAACTCTAAATCCCCTTTTATTAAGCTTAGTTTCTTTAACCATTTTTTGAATTGTTTTTCTGACTGCAACAAGAATTGAATCGTCAGAAAGCTCCAAAAGATCAGGAACATGTTTTTTTGGAACAATAAGAAGATGAATAGGCTTAACAGGATGAATGTCCGGAAAGACAATTACATCGCTATCTTCATACACGACTTTTGCCGGAATTTCTTTGTTTACTATTTTACAAAAAACACAGTCTGCCATAATACTACCAATACTACCAATAACCCAATCAATATGTAAATGCATACTAGAATTTTTAATTGGGTTATTGATTGGATTATTTGAATATTGGATTATTGGGTTATTAAACTTTTTCTAATACCGCAATTATTTCTTTAAGCGTTAGTTTGGTTGGTACCATCTTTGGATTCTTCGGCGTTCCGTTTAAAAGCATTTTTTTGGAAACATGAAGATACCACGTAGCCTCCGGATCAATTTTCTTTAACTTTTCATATGCTAGAGTTAGATCTATTTCGTTTTGAGTTTGTGAAGGCCTCGCCTTTATCCTAACGTATCCTTTTCTCGGATCTTTTCGTACTGCTAATACATATCCCATTTTTTGAGCAAGTTTTACCACCGAGTCATTTATTGTTTCAAATCCAATACCTTTTCCATATCTGGTGCTAAATTCTATTCCTTTTTCCTTTATTTCTATCTCTGCCCAAATTCTGTTTTTGAAATTATGGACTAACGCGTCGAGTACTTGCATTCCAAACTCTACATAATACTCATCGTCATCCGGCTTTTGCAGTTTTAATCCTTCCAAAACTCCCAAAAGAGAAAACTCATGATAATCAGCAGTCGGATTGTCCCAAAATACTTCCTTAAAATGATCAATATCTACGACAATTCTTACAATTCTATCAATCGCTTCTAGTTTGTCCTCTAAATGTTCTTTCCCTTCGTAGTTTTGAGTTTTAATAAGATTTGAGTTTTGAGTTCGCTTGACAAAGTCAAGCGTTCTGCTGGCAGCACACACATTCTGGTCATTCGTCTCGTGATGATCAAGCGGCCCCATTCCCGTATCCACATGAATAACCTCATCTCCGTCTATCTTCTCTATCGGAGCTTTGAGTTTTCCAATTCGTTCCCCCGCAGGAACGAATTGGATATTTGCCGTATTCCATCCCGGAAAAAATCGCTTTAATAGCCACACTGAAGTAATCGCATCCCAATCAGGTGACGAGTGAGTAACTATAATTTTCATCTTTGTAAGTATACACTGTTTGTCCTCACTTGACAAAAAATTGTAATTGAGCCATCATACATACGGATATTATACTGTCATGGACAAAAAACAAACTGAATTAAACCCAAAGCTCAAAGAAATTTATGAGCGGGTGATGAGCACAAAAATTTCTTCTCCTGCTCAAAAACCATCTGCACCAACCCAACCTCAACCAGCTTCGAATGAAGTTCATACTCCTCAGCTTACTTCAATTGCAGTTAACCCTTTTTCTTCACCCATAAAATCCCCAATAAAAAGGCAGGTAAAAAACCCGCCGCAGTTTGTACTGATAATAACCGGCGTTATTTTTTTTCTCGCTTATGCCTTTTTTTGGGTTCGATTTTTTAACCTCAAGCTTCCTTTTAATCTTCCGTTCTAGAAGAAAGTCTTTGAAGGACTTGTAAGGGAGTTAATAATTCAGATTCACTCTTTGTACGTTCTTTCCATTCTATTTTTTCTTCTGTTTTTGAACTTATGACTAACCGTATTGGAATTCCAATCAAGTCAGCATCCGCAAACTTTTCTCCTGCCGACACATTCCCCCGATCATCCCAAAGAACTTCAACTCCTTCCTCCTGCAATTTCTTATAAACTTCCTCCGCAATCTCCCTCACCTCGGAGGTGGCCCGCTTCGCCGAAGCTCCAGCGAGGCGAGCCGAATGGACTCCTCCGAGGTGGATTAGATGAACCTGAAAAGGCGCCACCGCTTCCGGCCACACAATTCCTTTATCATCATGGTAAACTTCTACAATTGTGGCCATAGTTCTTGCTAAACCAATTCCATAACATCCCATGTAGTAAGGCTTGGCTTTGCCTTTTTCATCCACAAAATTCGCATCATGCATTTTGGCAGAATAATGAAATCCCAGTTGGAAAATATTACCCACTTCAATTCCTTTTTTAGCAAAAAAAGGCTTTCCCTCTAACGAAAGATATCCTTCTTTAGCAAGAGCAATATCTCCTTCCAAATCTGAGGCATAATCCCGGTCAATATTCATATTAAGACGATCCTTGTGCTTTTTATTGGCTCCGCCATAGGCATTTTTAATGGTACGAAGAGACGTATCTGCCACTACCACCAGTTTGACGTCTTTTTCGATAATTTCTTTAATACCGACCGGAGAAATAAAACCAGGTTCGCTGTTGATTTTTTGGCGAATTTCTTCGTCTGTCCCGTGACGTAGTTGATAAGCTTTTACCAAATGCATTAGCTTAATTTCGTTTACCTCATAATCGCCCCTGATAATAGCCAAGATAAATCGTCCTTTTTCATCTACAAATAACACATCTTTAATCTGCTGCCATAACGGCAACCCATGAAGCTTAACTCCGTCTTCCATGGTAGTTCCCCGAACGGCCTCTACTTCCTGCACTGGTTTTTCTGCTTCACCCACATTTTTTTGGTCTCTTTGAAATTTAGCTACTTCTTCGTGCGCGGCATATGAACCATCTTTTGTGGTGAAGAACTTGGACTCTCCTGCTTCGGACTCTACCACAAACTCATGACAATATTCTCCTCCAATATAGCCATTATCTGATTCAACAACGATCGTTTTGAGTCCTAATCGATCAAAGATCCTGGTGTATATCTCCCACATACTCTGGTATTCCTTTTTAAATTCTTCCTCTGTTGCGTGAAAGGAATACGCGTCTTTCATGACAAATTCCCGAAGCCTTAAAAGTCCTCCGCGAGTTCGCATTTCGTCTCGAAACTTTGATGAGAATTGATAAAGATTAAACGGCAAGTCTTTATAACTTATCTGGAATTTGCGAACCAAATCAACCAGCATTTCTTCTGCGGTACCGCCTAAAACAAATTCAAACTTATTCCTGTCTTTGATTGTCATAAGTTCAAATCCTACCGAACTTGTCCTGTTGGTTTCTTCCCACAAATATTTCGGATGCAAAATAGGAGTCACAACTTCCTGAGCACCCGCTTTATCCATTCCTTCTTTGGTGATTTTTTTGATTTTGTCGTGCACCCGAATTCCCAGAGGCAAAAGATAATACCGTCCGGCTGTACTTTCCCGAATAAACCCGGCCCGATACAACAACGTATGAGAGACAAGTATTGCATCTTTTGGAGTATCTTTTATAGTCTTACCAAATAATTTTGAATAACGCATAATTCTTCCTCTCATCCTGAACTTGTTTCAAGATGATATTGTCATGTTAGTATAGCACACATGAAATCAAGTCTTTTGGGTCTTGAGTAACAGGTGTAAGATTTAACTCCTTGCCGATATCGTATTCTTCCGCAAGTTCGTAAGTGAGCCTAAGTGCTGAATAATCTTCAAGCGCAATACCAACCGAATCAAAAATAGTTATTTCATTTTTATTCTCTCTGCCTTTTTTTACCTCTCTAACTAGCTCATGCAGCTCCGCATGAACGAATTTTTTGGCGTCTTTTCTGGTGAGTCTTTGGATTTCTCCTTCAATAAAAGATTGATCAAAATATTCAACAGTTATTCGACTGCGTGACAGAATACTAAGCTCCAGTTCGGTTTTTCCTACTGTATCTCCTCCAAGAGCGTTAATATGAACCCCAGAAGCAATCCAATCATTTTTAATGACAACAACTTGAGCTTTGTTTGCCGTGCAAACGGTAATAATATCTGCTCCTTCAAAAGCTTCCTCAGCATTTTTACAACGAACAAGTTTGAACTGGTGATTGGACAAATTCTTTTCAAATTTATCCATAGCGTGAGTATCAATATCAAAAAAGCGAACTTCTTTAATATCCCGAATAAGTTGTAAAGCCAGCACCTGAAACTCACTTTGGCTACCTGTGCCAATAATTACAAGAGTTCGTGAATCTTTCCGCGCCATAAAATCTGTTGCTAAAGCGCTCGTTGCAGCAGTTCGAAGTGCAGTAAGTATGGTCATTTCAGAAAACAGCAAAGGATACCCCGTATCAATTCTCGATAACTGTCCAGTAGCTACAACTGTCGATAAACCAATGAGTGGATTTTTTGGATGGCAATTTACATATTTAAACGAATAATATTGTTTGTTATCACAAATCGGCATAAGTTCCAAAACACCACCATCAACATGTATCGCTGGCCTGGGCATTTTGGTAAATGAATCCCAACGAATAAAATCTTGTTTAAGAACTTCTATTAAATCTCTCATGAAATTTTCAAATCCATGACGATTTATTATTTCTGATAATGCTTCAACAGTTATTATTTTCATAAATTTAGCCTTACATTCCAAGGGTGTAAACGTAAGAGTTTACAAAAAAACCCTTGCAAACCACCAAGCCATTATGTGACTTAGAAATTTACAAGGGCGAAATTCTGAATTCTAGATTCTCGCTGTACCACCTTGCTTTTATTCTCTTTTCTATAAAAAATGCTCGCCTTCGCGAGCACAATCAACAAAAGAGAACCTCTTTCTTGACGTGCTCTATTTTTTCAAACGATTCACGCTACTGTCTTTTACGGTTTCGTCTCCGTACTACTCATCGTAGTCTGCAACTCGTTTGGCGGGAAACCAAACTAATAACGCTTTATTATTCTAATATAGCATACAAACATTTCTCTAATACTACATATAACACGCAGCAGTCTGTCTACAATTGGTATTGCCATATGTAGGATTAATACGGCCTATTCCAAAGTTCTCGCACGTATGCACCTGCTTTTTTACTAGGAAGGTCAAGCCTGAGAAATGCTTCAACTGCCTCTACAAGTGTTTTCTCTTTCAACCCATCTTTTTTATTTGTTGAAGCTGTTTCTGGCGACACAGAAGTGGTTGCTTCTTTTTCTGCTCTTTCTTCTTTATCGGCAGCTTGCGCAGCAGGTTGGTTTGTTTGATTTAGCATTTCTGTATGTTTTACTTCAAAATCAGTAAAGCGTTGTCTTTGATGATCAAAAATAATACGCTCCGCTTCTGCCACCACTGCTTCTTCTTGTAATATTGTTCTCGCGTTTTCCTGTTCTGCCAACTCTTTTGTTAATGGTTCCTTTGCCAGCTCGTCAGCATAAAAAGAAGCGGCAACATGCTTGAGCTTTCTCAAAGCTTCAGCTGTTATATCTATATTAAATATTTCAACCTTCCCCTCTTCCTCGTGGTAGGTAGAGGAATAATGAGGCGTTATTCCCTGCTGTATTTTTCTCTCACAATTATCAATAAACTTAATAAGTTTTCCGTATTGCCATGCGCGTTGCATACCTCGATTAACCTGTCTCATGTTTTGCACAACATTTGTTGGATCACTAAAGGGAACAAGAATAAGAGTAACCGTTGGCTTTACTGCTGGTTGATTTTCTTCAATTTTAGGAGATGGTAACTCTATTGCAGGAACATTAAAAATTGCATATGGTCTTCCATCGCTCCTTGGTAAAGCATCTAAAAGATAAGGAACGGTGGTAAAATTTTTGGCGTGGACTAGTTTGTTACTGCTTGGCCTCTCCGGAAGAACTATCTGCGACTGGACATCTGTGCCATATATTAGTAAATTACGTATTTGCCCTCCAGGATTTACTTCATTTTTCCGCATATGCTTCTTTACTAACGTTCACAACTCATAGTATAACAAAAAATTGCTTGTAATGTACAATACCTTACCTTTTTATTGTTAAGACAAGCTGTCGTTGTGCAGTGTGGTTTATTTTTCTTTTACCCCGTGGCCGCCGAATGCTTGGCGAAGATCTGCAACAAGTTTGGCAGCAAAGGAATTTTGAACTTCTGGATTAGTCTGTGATTGTCTTCTAAATTCAAGTGAGCCTTTTATTATAGGAACAGGGACTCTTTCGTTTTCCGCTTCTTCTACAGTCCATTTCGCTTCTCCGGATTCTTCAATTACTCCAAGTACTTGCTCCAAACTCTTATCCTGATCAAAAACTTCAACTGTTCTGTCCAGCATAAATCCGGATACCAATGTTCCTTTTTGATATAACCGAGCTACTTTGAGAAGGTCGAATTTGTATTCTGCTTTTTGCAGTACTCCAAATCCTTCCCCCAAACTCTGCATAAATCCATACTCAATACCATTATGTATCATTTTTACAAAATGCCCTGCGCCACCACTGCCAAAATATTCGTGCCCGCCATGTGGTTTTGCCAACGAATCTAAAATTGGCTTTATGAATTCATATCCGCACTCATCCCCACCCGCCATCAGCGGATATCCATGGTGAGCGGCTATCACACCGCCGCTCACTCCAATTCCCAAAAACCGAATACCTTTATTTTTAAACTGTTTAAATCGCTCTTCTGTATCCCGAAAGTGCGCATTTCCGCCATCTATTGCAATATCATCTTTCGAACAAAGAGTAAGAAGTTCATCCAAAACCGCTCTCGTTGCTTCCCCAGCCGTCACCATACACCACACTATACGTGGAGATTGTAATTGCCGAACAAGCTCTTCTATCGTTCCTGCAATTATTAGTTTTTCTGAGAAAGTATTTAGTATTTTGTATTTAGTATTTTGTATTTGCTTTGAATTTCTATATTCGGATTTCGGATTTAATTGAGATATGAGTTCTTCTACTGGCTGAGGTGATCTATTCCACACAACAACTTCATGTCCTTCTTTGAGGAGCTTAAAAACCATTCTCGAACCCATCTTGCCAAGTCCAATAAATCCAATTTTCATAATTATTTTCTCTTATTTTTCTTCTGCCATACACTCTTTTTGTACAGTATAACACAATAGTTTTAGCAAACTGTTACCCAAAATGCCAGTTGACTTCTGGAAAAAATGTGATAGTATTCTCTTACCATGACAGTTCAATCTCCAGACAGTACACCTAATTACGAACAATTTGCGAAATTCGGCATTATTCTCAATAGGGTGTTACAACCACTGTCAGAGCGTAAAAGAGATGGCGCGCTGACGGCAATAGAACAAATGCGAACATATGTGAGGGATGTAAGTGATGTTTTTGGGAAACAATGCCCACAGGTACTTGTCATTGCTCTCCATGAGATTTTTTTAGACAATGGTTTTCGAGAAAAACCTATTGTACATTTTAAATACGAAGACACGGAAGGAAACGGCGATTCTTCGGAAGGAAGATATTCGACTTCGTGGGAAGATACAGCCCGCGATGCACTAAGAGATCAAAATGATTTTGGGAGGGCGAAGAGTGCTGTTGACGCATTACATGGAGCTGTAAACACTCTTAGGAGAGTAGACGGAATAAGTATTCAAGGTGCCGCAGACATTACAGTTGCCGTGTTGGGTAAAGAGCTAAATCCCCGACCCGCTCCTCTTTATAGTTTTAGCGCAAGAGTCGAACCACCCTCTCTGGCATAGTGCTGATTACTCTACAACCATTTTTTCCCGTCACGTTCTATAAGGTCAAGTGCTTCCTTAGGTCCCCACGTACCCGGCTCATATATAAGAGGCTTTTGTGAACTTTTATGCCACCCAAGCAAAATCTGATTTATAAATTCCCAAGAGCTTTCCAGCTCATCCGAGCGATTGAAAAGCATTTGATCCCCGTGTAGAATGTCTTGCAAAATCTTTTCGTACGCATCACTTCCTTTTGTCCCAAATTCCGAAGCATACGTAAATTTCATGTCAACTGTTTTTAAAGATAAAGTTGAACCCGGAACCTTAGCCACAACCCGCATGCCGATTCCCTCATCGGGTTGAATATGAATAGTTAGGACATTCCCTTCTTCCGGACACCCGTATTCTTTAAATAAAATGTGGCACGTTTGTTTAAATACAATTGAAATTTTTACTTCATTTTTGTCTACATTTTTTCCTGCCCGAAGATAAAACGGTACTCCTTCAAACCTGGGGGTATCCACACAAAGTTTTAAAGCCACAAATGTCTCTGTAACAAAATTGGGGTCAACGTCTTTTTCTTCCAAATATCCCTTATATTGAGCCCTTACCACCAGTTTCCCAACTTCCTCCGGCTTGATGCATCGGATAGCTTCTATGGCATTAAACCGCTCGTCTCGAATTGCTTCTTTTTCAAAACTTCTGGGCTGCTCCATGGCAACTGCGGCAACGAGCTGCATTAAATGGTTTTGGGCAACATCCCGCAAAAGTCCTACTCCGTCAAAAAATTTTCCCCTTCCAGAAATTCCTTTTTTCTCACCCCAGATAATTTGTACGTGATCAATATGCTCTTTATTCCACACAGGCTCGAAAATACCATTGGCAAAACGAAATGCAATCATATTCTGGACTGTTTCTTTTCCCAAATAGTGGTCTACTCGAAAAATCTGTTTTTCTTCAAAAATTTCGGCCAATTTTTTATCAAGATTTCGTGCGGTTTCCAAATCTTTTCCAAACGGCTTTTCAATTGCCAACCGCGTCCATTTTGCAGATCCTTGACTACAGCCTTCTGAAAGTTTTGTTGAACTTAAATAATTAAGGATTGTTTCGTAATTATCAGGCGGAGTTGCTAAATAAAAAACTCTGGTAATACACGCGCCGACTTTTGCGTCAAAGGTATGTAACTTTTGGATTAACTGTTGGTACCCCTGTTGCTCATCGAATAAACCTCGTTGGTAATAAAGATTTTGAGAAAACTTCTTCCACTCACTCTGATAATACGTATTATTAGAGTGAATAGACTTCCTCATCAATTCTCGAAATGCTTCGTTGGTAAAGTCCCGTCTGGCAAAACCGACAATATAAAATTCTTGCCCGAGTTGATTTTGTCGATATAACGAAAACAAAGCGGGAGTTAATTTATTTTTTGCAAGATCCCCAGTTGCTCCAAAGATGATAATTACGAAAGAACTATTCATTATTTTCTAGAATTTCTAATCTCTAATATCTAAATCCTAAACAAATTACAAATTTTCAAAATCTAAAATCCTAAACAGTTTTGTGTTTTGGTTATTTGTATTTTAATATTATTTAGAATTTATGATTTGTGATTTAGGATTTAATTAATACTGCTCGTACTGGTGAACCATCGGACGAAACTCTCAAAGGCAGGCATATCAACTTGTATTCTCCTTCTGGAACTTCTGATAGATCAAGTCCTTCCGCAATTACAATCCCTGCTTTTAAAAGAGCTGTGTGAACCGGATGTCCTGGATTTTTTTCTTTCTCAATTCCCAGAAAGTCTGTCCCTACTAAAACAGCTCCTTTTTTAAGGAGGTATTCTGCTCCTTTTAAAGAAAGTGATATATAGCTATCAGGAAATGTTGGTTGTTTAAGGAGTTTATAATTTCCTGTTTTAAAAAGTATCCGATCTCCTTTTTTAATACTGAATTGAACGAGATCTTCTGGAAGAATTTCTAGATCATACGTCATTCTGGCAAGGTCGCCCAGGCGACCGCGTCCAGAATCTCTCTTTTTTTGATTCTGGAGTCCTCTGGATAAACCAGAGTCCCCAGAATGACGACTAAACATGTCTGCTAAATCCAAAACTCGGCACGGGCCAATTAGTTTTTCTAAATCTATCATATCAATATTTGATCCTTTTTCAACAAAATGTGAAGGAGCATCAATGTGAGTTCCTGTGTGGCTTGAAAAGGATAACTGGGAAAACCCAACGCCGTGACTTTTTACAGTAGTTTTTACTTCGATATGAGGTTTCGGATCACCCCACCACACAAGCATGTTGTCGTGAATTGGAAGGGTTATGTCATAAATCTTCATGGCCGAAATAGTTTTGAAACGTCTTTAAATGTAATGAGCAAAATAAGAGTAAGCAGCACAATCATGCCAATTTGATGAATAAACCCCTCTATTCTTTGATTTACTTTTTTGCCAGTTATTCCTTCGATTGCAATAAAAAACAACCGCCCGCCGTCCAAAGCCGGAATGGGTAGAATATTAAATACAGCCAAAGACATGGACAAAACTCCGGCTAAATTCAAAACTCCTAATATTCTTTCTTTTACATCCGGAATTTGCACAATCGTGCCAACCAACGAATAGATTCCAACCGGCCCTGCAACTCCTTCGGAAACCGGTGCCACTGTTTTTCTTTGTAAAGATACGGCAATGAGCCGCTTTAAGATTTGAAAATTATATCCCATTAGATTTATCGGATGGACAATCCCGCTTAACAATTTTTGGCCTGGAGTTTTGTAATCTAAAACAGCTGTGATAGCGCCAAAAAACCCAATTCCCATTGCTCCTTCACCTTTTGGCGGATTGACCCGGGGGACTAACGCTTCCCGAGTTTCTTTTTGGGTTTTTATATCTTCAAATACAATTGTAATTTCCTTGCCTTTGTTTTTATTGACAATAGCAACAAACTGCTTTAAATCAGTTACCTGTATTTCGTTGATTTTTTTAATTTTTGAAAGCGGAGCTAAACCTGCTTTTTGAGCCGGAGAATTTTTGGAAACACTGCTTACGACCAGTTCTGTCTTGTTAGTTTGAATAACACCTAAAAACGTATAATCTCCAAGTAATGGAATTTCTGTTTTAAAATTTGAAATAAATAAAAATACATAGAATATCACTGCTGCTAATACCGCGTTCATAATAACTCCGGCCACAACAACCGCTAATTTCTGAGGAGCAGACCGCGCATAAAACGCCCTCCTAACATCAGTATTAGGTATAGAGTATTGAGTATTAAGTATTTTTTTCTTTTTGCCTGATACTTTATACTTGCTACTTGATACTGGCAGGCGGAGCCTGCCGGCTCCTGCTTCGTCTTCGCCGTATAACTTTACAAATCCTCCAATTGGGAGCCAATTTATGGAATATTCCGTCTCGCCTTTTTTTATAGAAAATGCTTTCGGTGGAAACCCAAATCCAAATTCTTCAACTTTAATTCCTAATTTTTTGGCAACCAAAAAATGCCCTAACTCATGGATGAGAACTAATACTGAAAGTATGAGTAGGAAAAGTAAAGCTGTTAACATAGACTATATTATATCAAATAAACAAATCAGTAGTGAATCAACAAATAAATACCAATAATCCAATCAACTAATCAACAAATATTGGATAATTAGTTGATTTGACATTAGTTGATTAGATGATTTCTATTGGTAGTATTCTTATATCTGTAGCAGCTCTTCCTCTTTTTTCTTCCCAAGCGTTTCAATTTCTGAGGTAACTTCATCAACTACCCTTTGCACTTCTTTTTCAAGCCGAAGCATTATGTCTTCCGAAATATCTTTATTTGCATAATCTTTTTTAATCGCTGTCATGGCTTCTTGTCTGACGTGTCTTGTCATAATTTTCCCATTCTCTAGCTTTTGCCTCATAAGATGAATTAACTGTTGCCGTCTTTCTTCTGACAATTGCGGGATAGAAATGCGAATATTCTGCCCGTCAATAACCGGAGTAAGTCCTATATTTGCTTCCATAATTCCCTTTTGAATTTCTCCGATTATTGATTGGTCAAAGGGTGTAATAAGAATTGTCTGATTATCTTGCACACCAATTGTTGCAAGCTCCATGATTTTCATTCGAGTTGAACCACCATATACCGATACAACTACATGATCTACTAATCCAGGTGTTGCCCGTCCGGTCCTGACAGTAGAAATATCTGTTTTTAACACTTCCAAAACCTTCGCCAGTTTTGCCTTTACTTCTTCGTCAAGCGGATCCATAGTTGCTAGTGTAGCAGAAAATAATTATCTTGAAAAGTGAAAGGAATTTTACACTCCCTCTTGTCATGTTTTTGAAGAAGCAACCTTAATACTTTCGAATCCACCAAATTCTTCCTGTCCTCCATCGTTAATTCTCATGTCCAAAGCCTCCCAATGTGCATCCTCTGCATGAGCAAGTGCTTCTTGTACTCTTTCCTCAAGAGATGGCACTTCTCTTCTTTGTCCTCTTCGGAATGCTTTTATTAAATACCATGGCTGCCTTTCCAACTGAACCCAACCTGAAGATTTTGTATATTCTACATGCACTTTTCCATTTGAAGATGCTACAATACTTATACCTTTATATGTTTCTTCCACTCCAACGCCGGCAGCATATTTTTGTCTTCCCCACAATAAAATAAGTCTATTTTCATTTGGATTAACGCTTCGGTGCTGCTCAAAAAGAAATGGCATTTCAAATTCCTCACTTTTAAATCTTTCTCCTAAGGTTATAAAAATTTCTCCTCCCCCAACTTGTCTCATACGCTCCTGTGCCCTTTCAAACGCAGCAAATTGCGAAGAACTTTCTCCGGTAAGACGAAGCCTAATTTCTTGTGCTTTTCTTCCTAATGCCTCAAGTCTTTGCATATTTCTCCAAGTTCTAATCTTGTATGTACACCCTTGGGGTGGAAACGAGACTCCACCCGCGGATTTTTTAAGATTCAATCTCTAGTATTCAATCTCCAGTCTTGAAAATCGTTTTAAAACAATATTTTCCCCTAATTTCGCGATTGTTTCCTTTATTAAGTCTTGAGCTGTTTTTGAACTGTCACGGATGTATTCTTGTTTAAGTAAAGTTTTAACGTCTTTTGGGTTCATTGCAGACACTTGCAGCGCAATTTCATGAGCCAAATGTTTGAACTCATCTGTCCTTGCAACAAAATCAGTCTCGCACAATAGTTCCACAAGAACTCCGATGCGGCCATTTGCGTGAATATAAGACTCTATAATCCCCTGTAAGGTAGTTCTATCTGATTTCTTCTCCGCCTTTTCAATCCCATGCTTTGCCAGCCACTTGACAGCTCTTTCATAGTCATTATCTGTCTCTTCCAATGCCTTCCGACAATCTGCAATAGAGATTCCTGTTTCTGTCCGAAGCTGTTTTAGAAGTATTAAATCTGCTGCCATAATCCTCCCCTTGTCATGTTGAGCTCGATTCAGCATCCTTCTTTGGTTTTGCCTTTGTTTTCTTTTGGGTTGTCTTTTTCTTTTCTTCCTTTGCCTCAGCCGCGTTTGACGCTGTCTCCTCTTTAGCTTTTTGTTCTTTTGGTGCTCCATTTGATACCTTTGATACTTCTGGTACTTTTGATACTTCTTTCGCTTGCTTTCTTCCCTCAATCCAAGCATCTACAATATGAACAACGATAAGCTTGAGACTTCCGACGGCATCATCATTTGCAGGTATGGGATAATCAATTACCAAAGGATCTGCATTGGTATCAACAATTCCAACCGTAGTAACTCCCATTTTTTGCGCCTCTCTTACCGCTAAGTCTTCCAAATGAGTATCAATAATAAACAACGCGTCGGGGATTGCTTGTATAGTTGATACTCCGCCGTATAATCTTTCTAATTTTACTTTTTCTTTTTCCCAAAGTCCGACTTCTCTTTTTGTATATTTGGCTTTTTCTTCATCATTCCTAATTTTTACTTCTAAATCTTTTAGTTTTTTGTAATTTTTTGCAACTTCTGAGAAATTAGTTAATGTCCCGCCGATCCATCTCTCGGTTGCGTAAAACAAACCGTCTGCACCTGTTTCATAAGCTCGCTTTATATTTTCGAGAACAAGAGGTTGAGCTTGCCTTTTGGTGCCGACAATAAGAAGGGTCCCTCCCCGCTGTGCAAGCAAACGAACGTACTGGGCAGCTTCGTCTAATCCTTTCTTGGTTTTGACAAGATCAATAATGTGGATGTTATCCCTGGCTTCAAAAATAAAATCCCGGGCTTTGGGGTTTTGGCGGGTAACCTGGTGGCCAAAATGACAACCGGCTTCCAATAATTCTTCTAAAATTATTTCTCTCATAATCCTATAAACCTCCGTTCGATTCGTTCCGATTTTGGAATAGGATTACCATCGAACGTGTTAAGATAGATACATCTTATCAAAGTTTAAACAAGAATACAAGTGATTCGATTTACACCCTTGGGGTGGAAATGAGGCTCCACCCGCGGAAAACACCTCTTTCTTGCTTTTTAGAAGCATTTGGCATACAATGGCTTTCTTGTATGACAGCAGTACGCGAACTTCAGCCATCAATAATTGTTCCCGAAGAACCAATACCAGCGGTTTTCCAAAGACATCCGGAGCTTTTGGCAATCCCTCCGCATAAATTCCCAAACTCTGTACTTATTATTCCGGACGGCAATGGCAGGTTTGCCCAGACGCATGGCTTGCCCATTATAGAGGGACACAAAGCAGGTGCAAAAGCTTTAAAAAAAGCAGTTGAATTTTTTGTTGAAATTCCTGAGATAAAACGGCTTGTTGTCTGGGGATTTTCTCATGATAACTGGAAACGAGACGAAACAAGTCCCGGAGAAGTTGATGGAATTATGGCAGTAACTGAGGCAACTATTTTAGGAAGTTTGGAAATGTTTCATAAACATAAAATTAGATTTAGAAGGATCGGAAGGCCGGAAAGAATTCAAGAAGAATATAAGTCGCTTTGGCACACAATAATACAGGCAGAACAAGAAACTGCAGGCTATATAAATAAAGAGCTTGTTTTGGCACTGGATTTTAGCGGAAAAGACCAGGTAGAAAGAATGCTTGCAGAATTTGGCCGAATTTGTATGACTGGAATAAGTATTATGGATCCCAAAGAATCAGCAGCAATCATGGTTGATCTATTACGCGATGGAGGAGGCACGATAACTCCTGTTGATTTAGTAGCGCGAACCTCTGGAGAAAATAGAACATCTGACATTGGTTGGATTGGAGAAAACTCTGAATTTTTCCCTATAGAAAAATTGCTTCCCGATGTTACTGAAAAAGACTTTGCAGATGTGTTAATTGATTATTCAAAAAGAGAAAGAAGATTCGGCGCCCGCCCCACACCGTCTACAAATAATACCGCTTAGTTTTATGCAGCTTCTGCAAACCTCTGAGGTAAAATTCCCGCTCTTTCAAAAACTGGGACAAGAGTAGGAACAGAATATGGCCGAGGTGCTATCCATACTACCCGTGGTTCTTGGTAAACTATAGGAAGCGGTTTACGATCATGTGTTCCATTTAAAGAAACAAGAGGAATATCGTTTGTCCTAACTTGTAACGCAAGACGAGTGTTGGAAGTATGACGATCTACAAACCCTCTTCTATGTACCAAGAAATTGGTAAACGCCTTCTCGCTGTATCTACGCCGACATAGTTCCATAGTATCATTGATAGTATATCTCTGTTTTTTGAAAATGCAATAGGTATGCTATAATCCCCAGATATGACAACTGTAGAAACACACCCAGGAAGAAGAGAAGTCGAACCTTTTCCTTTTTCTCTTCCCATTGTTACCAGACTTGGAGACACTCCTATATCAAACGCAGATATAGAAGCATATGCTAAAAAAAAAGGCGTAACAACTGCAAGCGGAACACTTCTTACCGCAGAAAAAATATTCGCAAATACGGGAGTTTCCACACGTTTTGAATCTGGTCCTTTACAAACCCAGGAAAGCATGGCACGAAGTATAGCTGCAGAACTTGCAGAAGCTTATGGCGGCCCCCCGAATGCTATTGTTGTTTCAAGTAACCCACCCCCAGAGAAAAAATTTGGCGTTCGCAGGATGGAACGAGTTGCATCAAAGAGGAATACTGGATGAACCTCCCACGGAAAGTAATAGGGTTCCTGGTCAGTACTTTGAAGTAAATGCCGCTTGTTCCGGTCTAGTGGTTGCGCTTGCTCACTTGTACACACATGCTTCTTATTATCATGGAAAACTGGTCTATCTCATTGCTACCGAAGGAGGATATCGAAAAACGCTTCCGCCTCTTGAGGAGGATGATGGAGAAACCGGCTCACTACAGAGAACTCTTTTTACAGATGGAGCTGCTGGGATACGAGGAAGATATGGAATTGATTTTACGATAGTAAAAAAACCGCTAATAAAGCTATTCTGTGATGCGGAAAAAACGCTTTGTATTCCTATGGCTCCTGCTTCCCCACCATCTTTTACTTTAGAAATTCCTCCGCCAAACGGAATTTTTCAACGAATGAAAGGAAATCCTGTATTCAAATGGACGAACAGAGAACTTCCTGCAGCGATCCGAGAAACTATTAAAGGTACTAACGCAAAAAAAGTAATTCTCCACCAGGCAAACGGAAGAATTATCGAAATGCAACAAAGACTATTCCCTCATCTTGATTTTCCTAATCACATAAAAGATACCGGAAACACTTCCTCTGCGTCTATTTTGTTTGCACTTTCCGAAGAGATAAAAAGAGGAACTATTTCAAAAGGAGAAGAAGTAGGACTTATTGGATTCGGCGGCGGGCTTATGATTGCGGGAGCAGTAGTAAAGTTTGGATAAACTTTATTTTCTTATCGCTTCTTTTTAACCGAAACTTTTCAACGCCTGTACAAAGGAAAATTTTGTTTTTTCTTTAAATCGCCCGTCTGCGGTAATGAGTTTGGCTTTCCTTCTTTTGGCAATGACTGCATACAGCATGTCATACACTGAAGTTTTATACTTTTTAGCAAGCTTTCCTTACTCAATAAGATCAACTTTTTCTTCTGTAGAAGTACCAAACTGAAGACTATAAAGAAATTCAAGGCTTTTTGTAATTGTCCTACTTGTGGTATCTGATTTTGTTGCCAAAGCGTTTGCAATTTCAATAAAGGCAAATTTTGGAACAACTATCTGCTCTTCTCCACGTTTAAACTTTTCGAACAAAAATAATGCAGGCTCACTTTCTTCTTCATCCGGTTTGACCCATTTAAAAATGACCGATGCATCAACTACAATCATTATTCGTAGCGCATTTCAATAAGTGCTTTAGTGAGATTGCGTCCTTTGTTCTCTTTTATCATTGCCTTTTGAATTTCCAAAAGATCTTTATCAAGCTTTACCTCTTTATTTTTATACTTTTTTTTAGGTAAAACTCTTTCACGAATAATAGCGGCAACACTTTTTCTTTTTTTTGCTGCTTCCATTTTTAATTCCATATATTCTTCTTCGGGAAACCGAATGTTGGTAGTAATCCAATTCATAGTATGATTGTACAATGATACTAAAAACCTGTCAAAATGGAAAGAGGTTCTGTTTACTATAAGTTATTGACATTGGAATACCCCGGTGATATTCTTCCCGTTATCACTGTCCAAACGATATGGCAGCACCAGAAACACCAACAGTTAAACCGGACAATTTTCCAGCTACGTATCCTCCTCTTATTCCTACAGAACCCCAACTTCTTGCCGATGATTCCTATGAACAATTTGTAAGCGCACCAAAAATTGTTGCAGTTGATACCGAACTTGCAAGAAGAATTCCAACAGTAACAAAGAAAACACTCCTTGATAATGGAACAGGAACCGGTGCAATGATTATCCATGCACATGAGCAAGGTAAGCTAGTACATCCTTTTAAAGTAGTTGGGGTTGATCCGGACACGAAGGCTCTTGATAAAGCAAAAGCAAAATTAGCTTTTTTGGGTGATGCTGTAGAGTTAATAGAAGGTAAATCAGAAGACCTTCCGGTTCCTTCGGAATCTGTTGATGTAATTATACATGCAAATTCTTCACATCTTGCAAAACCCATTCAGAAAGCTTTTAGTGAAAGTTTTCGTGTTTTGAAACCTGGTGGAGAGTATCATATGATTATGGCATATGAAAAAAAAAGGTCATACGCAGAAGGTATGGAAGGAAGAGCCTGGGGATTATGGATTTCTCTTGTCCGAGAATACTTAATGGAAAGAAAAGGTTACAAAAAAGAACAATTCCAAAGCCCAGTTGATTTAAGACAACATACAGAAGAAGAGATGGTTCAAATGTTAAAAGATGAAGGGTTTGTTGAATTAGAAACAGAATTTGTTGACGTAGATATGGGTCCTGAAGAATTTGTTGGAATTGGAAATTACCATGATTTTGCCGAAGGCGCTTTACCTGGTATTCCAGTAGAGGATGCTCGTGAAGCATTAGTTAAAACTGTTCCTGCTTTATTTAGGAGACTAAATAGAGACCATGAAAAAGATCCAGCAAAACCAGCAGTAGTAAAATCAACAAGAAGGTGGTTCTTTGTAAAAGCAAAAACCCGCTGCAGTGGCAACATAAAGTAAATACAAATATGACAGAAACACGATTAGCCCGACAAATGGGAGCAGTAGACGTTCAAGGAACAGGATAACCTGATGCTAGGATTGGATTTACTCCCCAAGGCCTTATAGAAGCTCGGGAAAGAAAAATAATGCAAGGACAAGTTGCTATTGTAATTGGCGCAAGTCCTGACGGAATCGGCGGAGCAAGTGCCAGGCAACTATCCCTTCTTGGAGCAACTGTTGTGACCAGTTCTCGAAATAAAGGAGAAGAGTCACAACAAGCAGCTAATGCATTTGCCGCCAAACTAAAAGAAGAAACAGGATCTGAAGTTAACTGGATCCCGACAGATGTAACAGATGAAAATTCGGTAAAAGCTCTGATTGATGAAACTATACAAAGATTTGGTCGGATTGATACTGTAAGTTATAAGTCCAGGTGTAAAGGAAGATACTGTATTTTGGAGAATGTCAGAAGCACAAATGCCACAAATGCATAGAGTTTTTGAAACAAATTTCTTTGGTCCAATGAGAGTTGTAAAAGCTGTGACAAGCAAATTGGTAAGACAAAAAGACGCCGCCTCCTGTGAAGTTTGTTGCTGTCTCAAGTGAATCTTCAATTGGAGCTCCGGGACAGGCAAATTACAGTGGATCAAAAGCAGCTTTAAATGCTGCTTTCCAATCCTGCATTCATGATATTGAATGGACTAGGCAAATGTTCCCTCATGTAAATGCAAGATTCAACATTGTTTCTCCGGGACTTACTAATACACCAATGGTTAAATCAGAAATAGAAGATGATGCAAAAAGGTAAATGATACTTGATTGGTCTCATGCGGATAGAGTTATGCCTCCATACGAAGCAGGACAAGTGGTTGCATACCTTGCCTCCCCTGCGTCTGGTGATATTAATGGTCAAGTTGTTTCAGTAATAGGAAAAGGCGAAAACCCACCTGCTGATTAATCTCCTGCCTAATAGTATGGATGATGAAGATTTTTGTTTTTAAATGAGTCGTCAAATTAGGATATCTCCAGGAAGTGTTAGATACTTTTGGTCCAGATAATCTTAATGCGAATGTTTGGCAAGATGTGCCAAATCCAGATTCTCCATTTTTTACCAACACTGCCTTTGTGCAGCCGCTGGTGTATACTCTTTCCGACCTGGCCGCTGAACTAACAACAGAGACTTTGCAAAGAAGAAATATCACTCCTATTTTTGTGGCCGGGCATAGCCTTGGCGAATACGAAGCGGCAACAAAAGCAGGATGTGTAACCCGCCTTCAAGGCTTAGAAATTGTTGCGTTTCGAGGAAGAATCATGCAGGAAGCTTCAGTCGAAAATCCGAGTAAATTAGTGAGCATTTTGGGTATGTCTGAAGATGAAGTAAGACGGACAATCTGCACAAGAATTGAAAGTGAAATTGCTTTAGTAAAAGCTCCTACATGTATTGTTATAGGAACTTCAAAGGATACACCTACTTAAGACATCGAAGTTATTGCCAAAGAAAATGGAAACAGACGAGTAACTGAATTAGATACTGCGGGAGCTTTTCACACGTCTTTTATGAACAAAGCAGCTTGGAGGTTGGAAGAATTTTTAAGACGCTACCCTTTTGCAGACGCAGGCCTACCTTTTGTTGGCAATTTCAGCGGAACTTCTACTACCAAAGGCAACCAGATAAAAAAGCAACTAATAGGTGTTATGACACAAACAGCCCTGTGATCTGATGTATTACAAACAATAAAACAAGAAGATGCAAAGTTATTTGTAGAACTTGGCCCTGGCAATTCTTTTGCGTCTTTAAACAAAATAAATGGCATAGACCCAAGTACAACAATAGCAACTGCAGATTTATTCTAAATCCATTTCGTTTTCCCCAGTTACCCAGTTACTCTGCCTGCAATTTCCCTGGCTTTTTGCAGAAACCCGAAACTCCACCACAAAATTCAGTACATCAATACGCTATAGCAGACTATTGTAATTTTTAAAATTATGAATTACTATTCTTACGGTATTACTACTACTAATAATAATAATAATAATAATTTCTAGAAAATGAGTGCGGAAAAGACTAAGATCAGAACCCAAGATATCCTTAAAGTACTTGCAGCTTCGGGAATAATTTCTCTTACTCTCATTGCCCCCAGCATACCATTTGCACTTATGCAATTCTACAAATCTTGGAAGAAAGCGAACTCTGCGGATATTGGAAGAATTATAAAGCGTCTCCAAAAACAAGAAATGATTTCTATCCAGGAAAATAAGGATAGTATAACTATAGAAATTACAGAAAAAGGCAAACACAGAGTTTTGGAATATGATTTTGAGAATATTAAGCGTAAGGCTAAAAAACGTGACGGAAAATGGAGACTTATTATTTTTGATATTCCAGAAGGGAAAAAACGAAATAGAGATGCTTTCAGGAAAAAATTGCTGCAACTGGGATGTATTTGGTTACAAGATAGTGTCTTTGTGAGTGCTTTTCCATGCAAAGATGAGGTTGATTTCTTAAGCAATTATCTTGAAATATCAGATTATGTAACCGTAGCAGTTGTTGAAAAAATTGAACGAGGCGAAGAATTACTTTTTAAAAACTTACGTAACTTTGACATTGATACGCTATAGCGTAATATTGTAATAAATGCGACGAGAAATATAACTTTATCCTAACTTTAATTTACAACTATGGCAGAGGGTATTTGCAAGCAAGTGAAATTACTTCCCGGTTAATTCGAAGAAGGGTTTTGTTTTTCCAGACTTTTGTCCTGAAATCCTTCCAAAATGCGCTTCTTGCTTCTTTTATGGTGAGCTTGTCGAATCCATTTTTCTCAGGAAACTTTTCTGTGCTAACCGCTTCGATTGTCTGATGAATCCACTTGGCCACTTTTTTCATTTCCCTTTCTTTGAGTCCACGGGTTGTAATAGCCGGAGTTCCCAAACGGATTCCCGATGGATAAAATGGCGGCATTGGGTCATTTGGCACTGCGTTCTTGTTTAGAACTATTCCTGAAACTTCCAAAGCCAAAGCTGCAACAGCGCCGTTTACTCCTTTATTTTGTAAATCAATCAAAAGCAAATGATTATCTGTACCTCCTGAAGAAAGATTGAAGCCGTATTTAATGAGTTCGTCAGCCAAAACTCTTGCATTCTTTACTATTTGTTTTCCATAAACTCTAAACTTTAGGGTAGCAGCTTCCTTTAAAGCAACTGCTATGGCTGCTGTCTGATTATCATGCGGACCTCCTTGCAAACCTGGAAAGACTGCCTTATCAACTTTATCTGCTAATTCCGGGTCTTTTTTTAGTCCTTTTTGGGTTACCATTATCATAGCTCCTCTTGGGCCACGAAGTGTTTTATGGGTTGTGGTCATAATAATATGAGCGTATGGAACAGGACTTGGATGCACTCCGGCAATGATTAAACCAGTTATATGAGAAATATCTGCAAGTAAGTATGCTCCGACTTTGTCTGCAATCTGGCCAAATTTTTTAAAATCAATAATTCTTGGATATGCTGTTGCACCGCAGACAATTATTTTTGGCTTATGAAATTTAGCTAAACGTTCAATTTCTGCAAAATCCAAATACCCTTTCTTATCAAGAGTATAAGAAACAATGGGAAAATATTTTCCTGAAAAAGATACGGGCGAACCATGAGTAAGATGTCCGCCAAAAGCCAAAGATAATCCCATAATTTTGTCTTTGAATGGTTCTAAAAGAGCAAAATACACAGCGGTGTTTGCAGGACTACCTGAATATGGCTGAACATTGACATGCACAACACCGAACAATTTTTTTGCTCGTTCTTCTGCTAAAAGCTCTATGTCATCGATTACCCTATTTCCCTGGTAATACCGTTTCTTCGCGTACCCTTCTGAATATTTGTTTGTTAACTCATTTCCTAAAGCTTCCATAACAGCGCCCGAGGCATAATTTTCCGAGGGAATCATTTCCAAGACTTCCCTTTGTCTTTTTTGTTCTTCTAAAACGAGTTTATGAACCTGCGGATCTGTCTGTTTTAACTGCTTCATAGACAAAGCGATGCTAATATTAAAAGTTCATGCAAATGATGCTAATAGTTAATTCTTATAATTCGCATGCAATTGGGCAACATTCGTATCGCTCACTATAAAATATTTCTCCCCCATTTGCAACGGGTAAATTATTTTCCATTCCTATGCTCAGCTGCAATAAAAGCAGCATCACTGGTTACAATTCTATGATTATGCCCATTTACTGAAATATTCTCCCGAAGCCCTCCTATACTTTGAACATCCTGATCAGCCAGAGCTCTTCCCACAAACATCCTTCTGTCGGCAAAATCCTCAACAACAGAATTTACCGATGCAGGTTTAAATGTATAATTTGGCTTTCCCTCAACATCTTCTAATCTCCCGGCATTATTAAACCGAGATCTTGCAACATATGGGTTAAAAACCGCTTCTTTCCATATAGTTATCGCACTCGCGCTACCGTGATAGGGCTGGGCTACTTTTCCATTTGTGTGCTCAACAAAAAGTCCGCCTGTCTCAATCCCACCCGCAATTCCACGTCTATTTAAAGAAATTACATCAAGCATTCCAAGCAATGCGCCTATCTCATCTCCTGTTCCGCCTTCTAGTCCGATAGCAGTATTATTAAAATCAGGATCTAAATACATTGAGTACAAAAGCTCCAAAGAATTTGCTGTTCCCCCTCCGGCAAGAGATGTACAATTTTCTCCTCCTCCATGCCCAGCCAGCAAAATGTTTACGCCAATATTTGGATACACAAGTTGCTTAGCCTGATATAAATCAACAATTGGCCCAACACAAATGGTAAAATCTTCTCCAACTACCTCCCTTATCCTTCTGGCTGTTTCAACTGTCCTGTAATCTGTGTTTGTGGTATAGATTCGTACAGATGAACACCCTGCCTTTTTGAATTTTAAAACATCTTTGGCAATTTGTTTCGGGTCTTCGCATCCAACCGAAATTCCAATTTGGGCAATAACAATTTTTTCTATATCTTTTGGAAGACCATATGATTCTATTGCCTCTTTTGCTTGCTGAAACAGTTTAATCTGAAGATCCGGATTTTTTACAAATATACTATTTCTTGGAATATCAGACCTCATAAAAGACATGGCAGCTGTAACAAGCACGTCTCGAAAACCGCTAACTGGCGGCATCCCGCCAATTGCAAATAAAGAGGATGGCACACCAACACTATTTAAAATAAGTCCTTTTGTTCGCGGTTTTTTTCTGCTCATTTCCCGATCGGAAAATATTCTGGTATACCCTAGTTCCTGGGTTGCTGCTGTTTTATGAAAAATCATATTTCCTTCTTTATCTCTTATTACATCAAGCAATTTTTCAATTACCAAAGACTGTGTATTGGATCGTTTTGAAATTTGCAAATCTCCACTTACTAAACTTCTTAAATATTCATATACCGCTTCGTTATGAAATTGTAAAAACTCCTGTGCTCTGGAAGCCAAAGCAAGCCGAACTGCCTCTTTTCCCATCTGCCAAAAAATTACGTCTCCTTCTTTTGTAAGTTGAAGTCTTCTCGGGTTTCCATATAAATCAACAGCTTTATCCCATGGAGTAATAATAAGTCCAATGCTTGCAGAGTCTAAGTTAGAAACATATCTTTTAATATGGCCATCTGCATATTGTATTTCGTAATATGGAGGCATTTTTTCCACTCTAAACTCTGGATTTGGGGTAACTCCGGCAAG
>MFPD01000002.1:62578-70914 GCA_001784115.1 Candidatus Levybacteria bacterium RIFCSPLOWO2_02_FULL_37_18
CGGCAAGACATTCTAAGTCAAAAGCAAACCGAACAGCTTTCTCAAAATTAAGTTTTTCTTCTCTGACTGCTTCAATTCTTAATTTATCAGGTTCGGGTAATTGGAAAATAGGAACAGATGGTTTGGTTGTGATACTGTTTACTATTTCTGGAACCCTCAGTTTCTCAACTTGCGCCATACTTGCATGGGATTATAACAGAGTATATCCTAACGCTCAAGTTCTAAAAAGGTGTAGGGGTAGTCTTTTGATCTGCCGTCAGTTTTTGATATTATTTTTTTAAACGAGTGCTCGTACTCTGGAAAAAAAGTATCCGCGTCAAATGAGTCGTGAACAATTGTAAGATATAGTTTTTGAACTTGAGGAAAAACTTGCTCAAAAATATCTCCTCCGCCAATAATAAATATTTCTTTTTCTTTCTTGTCATTGCGAGGAGTCGAAGACGACGAAGCAATCTCTATTCCTTCCTCAAGTGAGTGAGCAATGAGGCAACCCGGAACAACATAATTTGTATACCTGGTGACGATAATATTTGTCCGATCCGGCAAAACACGACCAATCGACTCAAAGGTTTTTCTGCCCATAATAATTGGGTGACCCAGAGTAATTTTTTTAAAATGCTCCAAGTCTTCGGGAATATGCCACAAAAGTTTATTATTCTTCCCCAACTCCCTATTTTGCCCAATCGCAGCGATAATACTCAGTTTTACCATAAATTCTAATATCTAATATCTAAACTCTAAATAAATTCAAAAAATCCCAAATACAAATCTTTAAACTCATTTTGATTTTTCTAAAATCGCTCCGAATATTTTTCTTAACTCCGTTGCTTCTTGTAATAATCTTTTTCTTTCTGATTCCAATTCTTCTGGTACATCAAGCAATTCGAGCCAATAACCTGTTTCTTTTGCCTCTTTTCTACAAATCATTATTCTCATTATAAAATCTTTCTTGCTCAGGGCTTCGTTCGCTTCGATATAGTTAGCACCGATTGAACCCGAAGACCTAATTACCTGTTTTCCATCTTCTATATTTGATATTGTCTTAGGAAGCTTTTGAACAAAAACCTTGTATCTTTTGAAAATTTCAAAGTCCTTTCTTCTAAATCGTACTGTTTTGAATTTTGTGTTTTGGTCATTAATGGTTTATTTAGAATTTAGGATTTGTGATTTAGGATTTTTCATAGTATCCTCCCGCTACAGTCAGCTCTCCTTTAAGGGTTGGATAAGGATTGTAGTTTTCAAGAATTACGTGTTCTGGTCGGAAATTATCGATGTTGTGAACTTTTGGTTCAATTTTTACTGTTGGGAACAAACGCGGAGCACGCTTGAGCTGCTCTTTTACTTGCTCTATGTGATTTTCGTAGATGTGAACGTCTCCGAAGGTATGCACAAATTCTCCGGGCTTGTATCCGGTAACCTGACACAAGATTAATAAAAGCAGTGAATAACTTGCAATATTAAACGGCACTCCCAAAAATAAATCCGCGCTTCGTTGGTAAAGCTGAAGATGTAATCTTCCCCCTGCTTGATTTACTTGATACATGTTATGGCAAATCGGAAAATACGACGTATCTTTTTTTTCCGCCATGGTATACAAATACTCAGGATTCCAGGAATTTACAATTAGATTTTTTGCATCCAGATCTGCTTTTAGTTCGTCTATAACAAACTGTAATTGATCAATCGTGCGACCGCTTCTTGTCGGCCATCGTCTCCACATTTCTCCGTAAATCCTCGGCAGCTCCCCATGCTCCTTGGCAAACTTGCTGTCTGTCTTTATTTTTTCTATGAACTCATCTTTGGTTAAGTTTCGAGTTTCGAGTTTCGAGTTTCGAGTTTTAGATTTTTGTAAAAAAATCTTGTATGGATAATCGTCCCAAATATGCACGTTGTTATCGACTAAATACTTAATATTTGTCTGTCCGGACATAAACCAGTAAAGCTCGGCAGTTACGCCTTTCCAATACACTTTTTTTGTGGTCAAAAGCGGAAAACCCTTTAACAAATCGTACCTGGTTTGTCTACCAAACAGACTATACAAAGCAACATTCGTGCCCCGGTCTACTTTTCTAACACCCTCCTCAAGCGCTTCTTTGAGCAAATTTAGATATTGATATTCTGGATGCTCCATAATTATTAACCTTCGTCATTGCGGGCACATTCGACAAGCTCAGTGTAAACTGAGCGAAGCAATCTCTTTCTTTTTAGATTGCTTCGTCTGGTTCGGCTTCGCTCACCATTCCTCGCAATGACAGAAAAAGTCATACTTGGTTTTCCTTCTTTTTCGCCGTAACTCGCCCTCCCTGCCACTGGCCTCTATAAAGTGAGCCTCCACCTTTGACTTCGCTAAATTGTATATGAACAAACCTCGCACCGAGTTCTATTGTTACTGGAACAGAACCCTCATTCTTTAATCCAAAAGTTAGTTCCCCGCAATAACCCGGGGGGACATTCCCTGTTCTAACAAATATTCCTGAACGATATGTGGTCGAACGAGGGGTAATGCTTGCTGTTAAATTCTCCGGCATATTGACCGATTCGATTGTTTTAACGAGATAAAACTCCCACGGCTTTATGGTAATACTTTTCTGAGTCATCCTGGCTTGTGAGAGTTGAACTCTCTGTCCAGGATCGATTCTGGATGCGGTCGTTGAAGCGACCTTACCAGAATGACGAACCTGTTTATATTTTGCGACCAATTCTATGTCTGCTGTATGGCGTTCTGTAACTCCAAGAAATGCTTTTCCTTTGATTTTATACACCTCGCCAAGACGAAGGTCAAACCCCGCGCCCTCGGGATTGGTCAGTTCCCGCTCTGACAGGTTTTCTACCAGTTTAATTTCTTTAACAAGTTTAAGTAGTTCCTGCGGGCCTAATATCATAGTAGTATATTGTATATGGTATGTAGTATATAGGGATTTTTTGTTTTTTTGCTATATACTATATACTCCTAATAATCTCGTCCGTCACTTCCTCAACCGGTTTCGAACCGTCAACAACGGTAAATTCATCCGGAAACTTTTTTAAAAGCCAGTTATATCCTTTTAAAATCTTTGAAAGCTTTTTTCTGTCTTCATAAATTTCATCCGCTCCATTTCCCTGATTAATTCGCTCCACTGCCGTATCAAGCGGAATGTCTAAATAAAATGTTTTATCAGGAATTATAAATTGGTGATACATGGATAAAATACTTTGGGCAACCAAAAGATATTGAGCCGTATTTTCGTCCAAATCACCATCCCTGTCTAAAATTCCATACGGAACAGCAGACCAAAAACACCTGTCAGAAATAACTGTTTTCCCTTGAGCAAGAGATGGAAGAATGAGTTTTTCATGATGAATTTCCCTGTCTGCAGTAAACAAATATTGGAAAGCAACCGGCGGAATTTTTGTCTTGCCATGGAGAATTTTTTGAATCAACTCACCAATGACACCCACATTTTTTCGAGGTTCGCGAGTCTTAACCACTTGCCTCCCTTGACTTTCAAAATATGCACAAAGTCTATCTACCTGTGTTGTCTTTCCACTCCCATCAATCCCTTCTAAGGCAATATACGACCCAGAAGACGTATTCCTTTTAAAATCAATGTCAAATGAAATAGAATATTTCATATTAATACTACCAATACATACCAATACTACCAATAAAACAATATTTCAATTTTTATTTTCCTCTCGTCTTATTGATTATTGTGCTTATTATTGCAACAATTTCTCCTCCTTCAACACCCAACTTTAAACTTCTTTCTCTAATCTGGAGAGAATTTGTATCTGAAACTAGTCTTATCCAGAAATTTGTTTCTTTTCCTTCTTTTCTGACTATAGTATAGCAATGAAGAAAATCCTTTTTTGTAAGTGTTCCATCAGCTTCCTGATCATTCGCACCCATTGAGGTAACAGAACGAAGAATCTGACCAGTAATTACGTAATTTGAGGGAGTTTTTGGTAAAGAATTAATTAACCTTATTACTTCCACAATAAAACGATAAATTCTATCATGAATATCGTATGTTTTTTTTATTGGATTATTTGTAGTATTTGACATTTGTAGTATTGGTAGTATTTTACTTCTCCTTATATATCTTACTTTCCACCGGTTCTTCTTGGATTACATATTTTGCCTGCTTTTTTTTGTTGTATGGAACATCTACCGATGAAGACAACTGCTCGAAGGTCATCGCGCAAATCCGCATGCCGGGAGTTAAGGCAACTGCCATTCGTCCTAAATTACCAAGCTCCAAAACGCAATTTCCATCCCAACCCGGATCAAAAACAGATGCAGTTGAGTGAACCACAATCCCAAGTCTGCCTAAAGACGAACGGCCTTCAAGCCGTCCCATTAAATTATCCGGAAGTGTCACTTTTTCCAAAGTCACTGCCAATACAAAGTCCCCGGGCTGGACAATAAATTGCTCGCCGCTTAAAACAACGATCTCCTGAGTTATTACATTTGAATAATCTTTTTTTGACGGATCTATATACGGCCTTTTGCTATGCTCAAAAACCCGAAAAGTTGAACCCAACCTAAGATCAATTGAACAACTACCTAGTTGATTTTTAAGATTAGGCGAAGGAGTAATAGAAATTGAACCGTTATTAAGAGCAATCTTTATGTCTTTATCAGAAAGAACCATACAAAGATTCTAACATCTCCTCTGCCTATTGACAATGACAAACTCACTCACATATTATTAGAATGAAGGAAAGTACATGAGAAATTTTGTAAACAAACTTCGCCTGTTGCTCAAACACCCAACCCATTCTCGTACTCTTACTATCTTAGTTGCTCTTGTCATTGTCGCAACAGTGCCACTGACAGTCTACATTGCCCAAAAATCCCAGGACATAAGACAGAGAGCAAGTTGCACCCCTGTATGCTTGGAAGAAGGACCAACTTGTAGACCATGTGACGGAGATCATAGAGGAGATGCAGGATGTAATTGCAGACTAACATGCAGACCTTGTACAGGAGATAATGCAAATGATGCCGGGTGCAATGAAGGTACTAATAACGGTGAAGATATTTGTGATGGCCCAGAAATTTGTCCATCAGAAGTTTGCGATGGGCCCAATACCTGCATTAGATCCGAACAACGTTGCACCCCTGATCCAACATCAGTTCCAACATCAGTCCCTCCAACCGCTGTTCCGCCAACAACCGCACCACCTACAACAGCTCCACCTAATCCAACATCAGTCCCTCCAACCAGTGGGCCAGACGGTCGACAATGTGTCCAGTGTTCAAATGGACAGATTGGAACAACAACTCAATCATGCAATAGCTCTACACCTAATTGCGAAAATTTGGTTGGAACTAATGGTTTATGTAAAGCAACAGTTACCAGCGGAAGCTGTGGTAACAATACAACCCAACCCACTACTCCACCTGTTGTTAACACTGCAACACCAATTCCTCCAACCGGCCCCGTAACACCTACTGTTGCTACTCCAACCACTCCTCCCAATTTTGATGCGGCGGATGTGGATAGAAATGGCTGTATTGGCAGATCGGATTATCTTACTTGGAGAAGCGCTTATACAACAGGTGTAATAAGACAGAATACATTTCCGGATATTAATACAGATAATACGGTTGATTTGATTGACTACAATTTGTGGTATAACGCGATGCTTTCAAGCAGCAACGTATGTCGAGGCGGCTAATATGAATGTTTTTAAACGAATTACATGGAATTGGACATTAGTTGTAATTTTGCTTTTAATAGCAGCTATCCCCTTCGTGGTTTTTTATTCGCAAAAACAACAAGAAGTAAGACAACGCGCAACCGGAGAAGACGTATCCTTCTTTTTTACCTTGCCAACAAGTACTGCTCCCATTGCACAATTAAACATTGATCCTAACCAACAGGGATCTGTCAAATTATATCTAAACACATTAAATAAAAACATTAATTCATTTGATATAACTATCCAATTCCCTGCCGGTGTAACCATAGACAGACTCGAAGCAGGAACAGGCGTAGTAAATAATTTTGACGATCCAATATTTAACGACGTTGATCCGCAGGCAAATTCTGTTAGATTTTCTAAAATTAATACCAACACGACACGAATCATCAGAGGCGCAGCGCTTCATGTAGCCACACTCTTTTTTACCGCCGGCCAAAACCCTTCCGGGAATATTACTATTCTTGACAATGCCACCATTACAACACCAACAAATACCCAAACTACACTGACATCTGCAAGACCTCCTCTTGCTATTGCAGTACCCCTCACCAATACTCCCGTGCCTTCAAACACACCAACTCCAACTCCAACCCCCTCACCAACTCCAACCCCAACCGACATCCCGCATTCAACGTGCAATGCAAATATGCTACAAAATCCTGGATTTGAGGTAGGAGGATCACCGGCAGGTTCGTGGAATGTAGCCGTCGCCGGTGAAGCTGCTTATCTTACCCGCGTCACTAACAAATCCCACACGGGCATTGCTTCGATAAAGGGAAATGGACAAGCAACTTCTTCTTTGGCAATTTCACAGATTATTCCTGTCAGAAGCAATACTAATTATGCGGTTTCTGCTTTTATGTGGGCCTCTGATTGGGGACCTTTTATTGCCGTCCTAAGAGCAACTCCCTCAGGCGACGGATATGTTGTAGGACCTATTGATGGAGGCGCAAGAAATATATGGGAACTTGAAAGCAACTTTAATGGGTGGAGTCAGGTAAACGGAACATTCACAACCGATGCGAGAACACACTTTGTGCAATTTGCACTATTTATAGGCACCGGGCAGCAAGATGTATGGATTGACGATGCCGGTCTTTCCGAGATAAATCCTGCCTGCCCCACACCAACACCTGGAGCATTTAACGTGCGCCTTGCCTTATCACTTACCCTTCCCCATGCTCAAAGTGCCAATAAAACAGCGAGGGTAAAAATGTATGACGCGCAAAATCAAGAATATGCTGCAGGCGGACAACTCACAAAACAAGCATCGGGAGTGTATACGGGCACGGTTGATATGGGAGCACTCGCCGAAGGCACATATACCATTAAAGTAAAAGCAGAAAAGTTTTTGCAAAAATTGGTTGGAAAAGACAATAATAGAATTGCCCAAAATATCGTCGCCGGCCAAACATATACGGTTCCTCCAACTACCCTTGTACCAGGAGATGCAAACAATGACAATATTATTAATATCCAAGATTACAATACTATTATGTCTTGTTTACAAACCAGCTCATCCTCCTGCAACAGAAGTACCGCTGATTTAGACGATAATGGAACAGTAGGCCCTGAGGATTTGCAAATATTTTACGAAGGAGCCAGAGCAACGGTGGGCGACTAGTGAAAAACGCGGAACTAAGCGGAACCGTACGCGGAACCACACTGAAACAAAGTAAAATTGAGAATTGACAAATGATAAAGAATCATACATGATATTTATAACTCTTAATGTAATTAAGAATTATAAATTCTGAATTTTAAATTGTTTTGTATGAGTAAGAAAACTTTAGGACTTATTGCGGTTTTACTCGTCCTTGCTTCCGTGTTGATTTTTGTGGCTGTTTCGCAGAAAAAAGCTCAAGAACAACCCTTAAATACGGTAAATACCCAACAAGTTGCAACGTCTCCGACTGTCGTAAAAGTTCCGGCTACCACAACCCTTGCCTTTTCCTCTATTTCATTGCCAGTCACCAACACTCCCCAACAATTTCCTATTACTATAAATAGCTCAAATGAAGTTACTGCTATTCAACTTGAGCTAACATTTGATCCTTTAAAACTTACCAATGCCTCAATCGCCCAACCTGTAACCGACGCATTTTTGGATAAGCCGACTGAACTTTTAAAAAATGTTGACATTAAAAAAGGCAGGATTACCTATGCCTTTGGCATTAGCCCTAGCCAAAACCCGAAAAAAGGCACGGGTACTGTAGCTGTACTTTCTTTTACTCCTAAACTTAACCCGGGTGAACAAACTAAGATTTCCTTTTTGCCAAAAACACTTGTCACAGCCCTTGGTGTCAACGAATCAGTCCTCAAATCCACTACAAACACAACAATCACGGGACAATAATTCGGAATACTAGGAAAATCTTTTCTCTGTCATTGCGAGGAGTCCGCCAACTGACGGACGACGAAGCAATCTCAACTAATAATATCATCATACAAATCTCTAAAATCAGGATTCATGAATTGTATGAGTTCTATTTTTTTCTTTCTTGAACCTCCTTTGATTTGTTTTTCTCTTTTAATTGCATCGTTAATATCATTAAATATTTCGTAATATACAAGTTTGAAAACTTTGTATTTTAAAGTAAAAGAAGAACCCATATCATTTCTATGTTGATACATTCTTTTGACTA
>MFPD01000003.1 GCA_001784115.1 Candidatus Levybacteria bacterium RIFCSPLOWO2_02_FULL_37_18
AAAACACCACAGGAATATGTTATGCTGCATGCCCAACAGAAAGGAGGACAACCGTTCTCTATCTAGGCAACCAGCACAGGAACTTGCAAGTATTTCTAAATTCGGATACAATATAGGGTATGCCGCAGGAACCAAAGAAAAGACATTCTCGTGCTCGGCAAGGAAAAAGACGAGCACATATAAAAATGACTCTGCAAACGGAAACAGTATGTTCAAATTGCGGGAGTAAAATATTGTTCCATAGAGTGTGCAAAAATTGCGGCTATTACAAAGGCAAAGCCGTGATACAAAAGAAAACCCGAAATGAAAAATCCTCTTGATCCGCGGCACACGAAAAGACAAAAAATAATTGATGACTTGTTTCGAGTAGAATTTCACAGTCAAAGAATTCAACCCAAAGCTCAAAAAATTTATAGCCTAAAAAAAAATATTGATTCTCAGATTCAAAAATCAGCACCACGGTTTCCGATAGAAAAAATAAATAGAATTGACCTTGCTATTTTACGGCTTGCGGTGTACGAACTACTGTATGAAAAAAAAGAACCTCCAAAAGTTATAATAGACGAAGCAATCGAACTAGCCAAAGAATACGGCGGAGAAACTTCCTCCGCCTTTATCAACGGAGCGCTCGGATTTATAGTAACACTACAAAAAGGATAATGTCATTGCGAGCGACCAAGTCAGACTTGGGCAGCGCGGCAATCTTATTACAAAACAAAGATTGCTTCACCCAGCTGGGCTCACAATGACAGTAAGATGATATATGAAACTTCCGGAGTTTAAAAACAAAAAATTGTTTCAGCATGCATTTATTCACAGGTCGTATTTAAACGAATCAAAACAAAATGTTTCTTCCAACGAAAGGCTTGAATTTTTAGGTGACAGCATTCTTTCCTTTGTTGTGTCTGATTATTTATGTAAAACATATCCTGATCTTAATGAGGGAGTTTTAACCAATCTTCGCTCGCTTCTGGTAAACACCAAAACACTTGCAAACCAAGCAAAAGAACTTAATTTTGGCTCGTACCTACAATTATCAAAAGGAGAAAAAGAATCCAAAGGCAGAGAAAACAAGTCGCTTCTAGCAGATTGTTTTGAAGCTTTTATCGGCGCGCTTTTTCTTGACCAGGGACTAGACAGCACGAGCCGGTTTATCGCGGGTACTATTCTTAAAAAAGCGGAGGAATTGGTTAAAAAGAGAAATTTCAAAGATCCAAAAAGTCTATTACAAGAATACGTCCAAGCTCAAAAACAAAACTCTCCCCTGTATAAAGTACTTCACGAAGAAGGTCCTGCTCACGCTAAACTATTTACCATAGGTGTATTTGTAGGGAATAAAAAAGTGGGCGTTGGCAGCGGAAAATCAAAACAGGAAGCAGAAGAAAAGGCAGCAAATCAAGCGCTTGTGAAGATTGGAAAATAGTGGTAAAATAGATAAGTCAACTAATCAACACATAATTGATTATTGGTTAATTGGTATTATTTGAAATTGGTTTATTACGACTGAAAGGAGTTTATGTCTGTAGTTATTCGACTTTCGAAAACAGGAAGAAAGGGAGAAGCTAAGTATCGCGTCGTTGTAAAAGAAAAACGCTCAAGAAGAGACGGCAGTGCTATCGAAACGCTTGGCTGGTTTGAAAAAAAAGAAAAGCAAACCCTTAAAAATATTGATGATAAGCGTCTTGAGTATTGGATTTCCAAAGGTGCACACGTTACCCCTGCTGTTAAAAAAACATTACAAGCATGAAGCAAACATTACACCACATAGTTTCTTCCATTGTCAATAATGAAAAAGAGGTTGCTATAGAAGAAAACGAACAGGAGACACAGGAGGCAATTGTATCCTACGTTATCCATGTGGCAAAAGAAGATATGGGCAAAGTGATTGGCAAAGAAGGAAAAATAATCCGAAGTATTAGAAACGTCATGAAAATCCCGGCAATAAAACAAGGCAAAAGAATACAAATCTCCATTGCCGAACAAGCTGAATAGTTTCATGAAAATCTCCATTGTCACCCTTTTTGCGGAAATGTTTGCCGGCCCTTTTGACTACTCAATTCTTAAAAAAATTCAAGAAAAACAATTATTGTCTATTGAATATATCAATATTCGAGATTTTGGAATAGGAAAACACAAAATAGTTGATGATAAGCCGTACGGCGGAGGAGTAGGCATGATACTGCGAGTTGACGTATTAGAGAAAGCAATCGATCATGCTAAATGTCAATCAAAGCCTGAATGTCGTGAGCGAATAATCTTAACTGATGCAAGAGGACACATATATAATCAAAAAAAAACAAAAGAGCTTTCTATGTACGATCACCTCATTTTTATAGCCGGCCACTATGAAGGATTTGACGAGCGAGTTTTAGATCTTGTAGATGAAACTATTTCAATAGGGGAGTATATTCTTACCTGTGGGGAAATACCTATTATGGTACTTGTGGATTCTGTTTCCCGGCTTATTCCAAATGCTTTAAAACCCGAAGCAACCATACAAGAATCTTTTTCAGAAGAAGGGACAACAGAACATCCCCAATACACAAAACCAAGAATGTGGCGCAAAAGAAAAGTTCCCGAAGTTCTCCTTTGGGGGAATCATAAAAAAATAGCGGAGTGGAAAAAATCCAAATCTGTCAAAAAGCAGAATTCGAAGCCACAACAGTAGGTGTCTTTTTCGACGCATTTCCATAGGAAGACAGTTTGTCCATAAGAGATGCCTCGCTTTTAGTAAGGGAAGAAATGGGTTTATTGTTATCTAATTTTGCCGGAGGAAACGGTTTGAAATAAAAATCGACACTTACTCTTGAGATACTTCCTGATGTTTGTACTTCTGTAACTTCGGAAAGAGGAAACACGAAAGCAAGTTCTTCTAAAAACCTCTTCATGCCTTCAACTCCGCCGTCTATGGTTAGGGTCAAGGATAATGATGAGATTTTGTTAACCTGGGAAAAATCAGGCTCAACATCTCCAATTTCCAAACCGTAATCCGAAACTCGTATTCCTGCGGAAAGCCCGGCAAAAGAAATTCCGGAAATTATTCCGTCGAAATCTTTTGTATTTGGTAAAGCAGCCGAAGACAACCTAAGATGTTGATCAAGCGTATTTTCGGAAACCTTCGACAAAAGATCAAAGTTTCCTGATAAAACCTTCAACCGGTTATTGGCTATTAAAGATTCCTCATGTGATTTAAATACATTTATTATTTGTGATGGAATAAGCAATAAAAACACGACCGTGCTAATAATAATTACCGCGGCCGAAACGAAATATTCTTTGTAGTGTATATATAATAATCTAATATCGTCTTCTGAAAATGATAATTTATTTGCTTTCATAATAATTGTATTTTAAGTGTCACAAAGTATTTTTCTTTTCCGTCAAAGCCTATTCCGTTTAATACGACACTTTTAAACAGATTCTTTTCATTTGCCATTTGAGTAAAATTATCAAGCATGGAATTAATTGAAGAAAGCGAAACCGATGTCGCTGTCATTTCCATAAGAGATGGCGTAATTCTCATTGAGTCAATCGACATATCCCGGGGTACTTGTTTTTTTATTTCTGTTGTTTTTGCCTCAAATGGAACCCTGCGGGATAAAATTCTATCTATTTCGGACAGTCTGTCATGAATAAGAAACAACTTGGCCATGCGGGAATTTATTGCCGAATAATTTGCCAAAACAACACGTTCTTCTTGCTTGACTTTATCAGGAGAAAACTGCCGGTTAATAAAAAAGAGTGTTACGAAAGATGTAAATAAAAATACCAAAACAACAATCGAGACTGTCCTTAAAAGTTTTAAAATTCTCTTTTGTTTATCCAATCCCCCTTTTTTACTGGGCAAAAGATTTATGCCTTTATTCATAGTCCCTCATAGCCAATCCTATGGCAACCGCGTAATCACTTCCTCTGTCTATAACTTCCTTTGGTATGCCTTCCTTGTTTTTTAACATTGACCAGGGACTGACGACAACGGTTTCTATTCCCGAATTTCTGGCAAAAAATGTATCTATGTCGGGCAACCTTGCCGATCCGCCGGAAAGTAATATTTGCCGTATGGAAGATTCATTCTTAAATTTCTCGTTATAAAACGTAACTGCTTTTTTTACTTCTGTAAGTATCGAAACCAAAATAGGAGCTGTTGCTTTGCCTATTTTGCCTCCCAATGCGGTTTCCGAAACGCCATACGCCTTTTTATATTCGTCAGCTTGCGAAAGATCAAATCCAAAATCTGTGGCAATTGCCCTGCTTACTGCCATTCCTCCAATTGGTATCGTATACGTAAAAATCATAATGCCGTCTTTGACAATTGCCAAAGAGGTGGAAAGCGCACCAATGTTTAAAATAAGAGAGGAAGGGAATTTTCCTGCTGTTACCAAAGCCCGGATTACAGATAACACTTCCGCTTCTATGCTATTTATAATCAGTCCTGCTGAGGTTAAGATTTTTTGATACTTCTCAATAAGTTTTGTGGATGCACCAACTAAAAGAACTACCATTTTCCCAACTTGTTGTCCTTTTTCCCCACGCTTTAAAACTGTCCAGTCTAAAGTTACAGACTGAAGCGGTACCGGAATCTGCTGTTCTGCTTCCCAATATATTGCCGACGCTAACTCTTTATCCGAAAGTACCGGCATCTCTATAACCCGTGTGTATACCTGGCTTTCGGGAAGGGCAATATTAACATACGGAGTTGTTATTTTCCCTTCTGTAATGGTCTTTCTAATCGTTTTAACCATTTCGTCTTCGTCAATTGGAGACTCGGAAAGCATACCCCTGGAAGGAGAAGACGTTGTAAACGCGCTTCTTAACACATAGCCGTCCTTTTCTACTCCAAGCCACACGGCTTTTATTGTATTAGCACCAATATCAAGACCAAAGGGAATCGTTTTCATACTAAGAACCGGAACTAAATAAAATATACTGAAAAAATTCACTTGGGACCCTGGGATATCCTTGAAATACTTGTATTTTTCTTTGCGTACCTGCGGATTGTCCGGTTGACACAATCTGAGTTCCCTGAGGCGGAAGATTTTTATCAAGCCCTGAAGTACTATCTACGCCGACTGCTCCCACAACTGCATGTGCATAAAGCGGAACAACACGGATTAACAAACCATTTTGTATGGCTACTGGAATTTTATAACTATACGAAAAATTTATCCCGTTTATCGAACCGCTTGGACCCGGGGTAGAAAAGTTATTATTATTTCTTCTTAAAGTACAGGGATCAACCGCATAACGGGAGGCAACTGGAGTTTGTTTGTTTCCGGTTATAAGAATAAATTCCAAAGCTGCGACCAAACTTTCATTACCAGACCCACAAATCTGGCTACCCCAATAAAAGGTTACATCTCCATTGTTCCAGGGATTCGCATAATTTGGATAATCGGAAAGCCACACGTCATACCCGTCATCACGGGGAATTGCCCCTCCACCGTTTAACAAAAATTTACTTCCGGAAACAGTTGTTATGGTAACCTGTTTTATTGTCGCGTTATTTGCAACATCTTGCCCCTCCAGAAGGGATGCTACTCCTGTTTGAAGAGCTACTTCAATTCCGGCTTCCGCAGCGGAAAAAGCCCGCTGAGAACTGGCTTCTTCCGAAGATGTACGGATATTAGTAATACTTCTTGACGCAATCGAAAGACCGACTGTCAAACTTACAATCATGATCAAAACAACAACAAGCAGGGCTTGCCCTTTCTCGAAATTGAAAATTGAAAATTGAAAATTGAAAATTTTTCGCATTTACAAGTATACACTTTAAGAGTAGCAATGACGAAAGACTCTGTCAACTTACCTTATTGCATTTCTCAATGTTATTGATGTCTCAAATGGCACAGTGGCTTTGTTTTCGAAAAATGCACTGGTATTTACCTGAGATAGAGAAAACGAAAAATTAATCCTTGGCGGATCCAAGGGGTTTTTTTGATAACACGTAAAATAACACGTGCTGACTGGAGTATATCCCGGAGTCGGCTGAGAAGTTGGAGCGATTTGCACACTTGTATCCAATAAAGAATAAGGTGTTGGAGTAGTAGAAGCAGGAAGTGTTGTTGTAGTAATAGTTTTTTGAATAGAATCGCAACTAAAGATTGTCTGTGTATCATCTAAAAGAGTAACCTTAATTGACGCATGAATAGCTGGAGTTGGAGTCGGTGTTAAATTCCCAACACTTTCTACAATACAGTTGTAATTTTTATTACCATCAACTTCATCCAAGCTTTTTGCATACCGCAAAACTTTTCCAATCTGGTACATTGTGTAATTTCCGTTTTGTTTTACAGAAGTAAGGGTATTTACCTTATTTGCTCCCCGAAGAGATACCGAGATAATATTCCCAACCACAAGTCCAACTGTCGTCAAAACCATAATGACAACAAGGAGTTCTATGAGCGTAAACCCCTTTTGGAAATTTGAAATTTGAAATTTGAAATTTGAAATTCTCACCTTATTTCCAGTGTACTCTGATTTTATATTTTGATCAAGGTTTGCTAGTTGGTGAGCTTGTTGAAAGAGGGGAGAATGGTTCTTGGGGTACTGTTGGAGGATTATACGTTAAAGAAACAATTTCGTATTGGGTATTTTTAAAGACCAATACCAATACCACATCCTTGTTTAATTCAATATCCTTTTTATCGCTTAACCTCGTCCCTTCGTTTGGTTTTGCGAACTTATAAATCGAAATCTCATCAGCTATGGGGAACTTGCTTTCTTTGCCGGCTTTATTTTTTACCGTGGCAATATTTTCTTCAACTTTTGTAATTACTCCTTCAAAACTTGCTGTTTGATTTTCAAAAAGCGTGCTGGACTGAATTTCTTTGACCGTATCCGGCTTTGCCACCTGCTGTTTCGGAACCACAACCTGGGATGTTTGAACCGAACTTTTTTTTCCTTGCCCAACTACAAACCCTCCCAAAATGCCTATCATTAAAGCAGTAATTCCTACAACTATAGTCTGTAAATTCATAATCTAACAATATTATGCTCCCACATTAATAATTTATCAATAGAACAATTTATAACATACCCGACTCAAAACTAGTAACTGTTCACGCTTCTGACACGATCTCGTCATCCTAAGCGTAGTAAAGGATCTATTCGGTAAAAGATTCTTCTGCTTTACACCCATTTTCTAAAGGCTTTCTATCCCAATTTGTTTGGACTCCTCAAACACAACCTTATTGAGAGAAACTTAATTAGTAAAAATGAACTGCTGGCTTCATTTGCTATCTCTAAAGCAGAGGATTCAAGATTAACATTAAAAGAAGCTCAAGACGTCTACAGCCTACTTTTATCCGAACCTGACTATGATTTTGTGGCTAAATTACTCAAAGCAAAATTAAAGCTAACCCAAAAAGATTATGACCAGCTGGAGTTTTTCAACGTTGCTAAAACTTTTCGCAAGTTAAATCAGGAACCTGTAAAGATAGAAGAAATAACACCGGAGAGAGTAAAAGAGCTGCATCGGAATTTAACTCAAGGACTGGATGTATTTCAGCAATATCTATCTGGTTTTACTGTGTATAGATCGGGACGGTGGCGGAATAATGATACCATCAGAGTAGGAAGCTATACCCCGGCTCCTTTTACAGAAATAGAGGAAGGAGTAGAAAAGTTGGTTGAATGGTTGAAAAAGAATCAAACAGTGGATGGTGTAGCCATCTTTCATACCGCACTTTATGGCCTACACGCTTTTAATAATGGAAACAAACGGGTGTGTCGAATCTTGGAGCATGCACTTTTGAGAAATCTGGGTATCAACAGTAAGAATCTATACAGCACCTCCTATTACTACCACAAACAAAAAGCCAGATATTACAAGTATTTGCTTTATTCATTAGAGCGCAGGAATTTAAACCATTTTGTTAACTTTATGCTGGAGGCGCTAGTTTTATCAATTATTGATGTTGTCAAAACCAGTCTTAAGACTAAAAGAAGTGAGTTTCTAGATAGGCAGGAGTTAGAAGGCCAGATACATGTTGTTTTAAAGCCATTTATCAAAAGGGGAGAGATACAGTTTAAAAATCTGGTAAGAGCAAACAGAAGCAAGATGGCTCGTCAAACTTTGGTAACTTATCTTCAAAGAGCAGTAGAGCAAGATATTCTTAAAAAAAGAGAGTCAGGCAGAGCCACTTATTACCGCCTTAATTTTGATTCTCCGGAACTTAAGACTCTTAAAAAGTGGCTTGATTTTGCCAAAAAGAGGCTGACATATATTCCTGATAATATAAAGCTGATATGAATCTGAAGTTGACTACCTCCGCAATCTCTCCTTCAACTGTCCCAAAAAAATCCCCAACAAACTACAACCCGGTAATTTTTCGAATTCTTGAATTACCAGAATCAGATACATATAAATTTCCAGAGGAATCAAGAGTAATATCCCAAGGCGCATTCAAGTTCGCATCATAAGCATTTCCACCATCTCCTGCAGAACCAGAAATGCCATTTCCGGCAATTGTAGTTATTATTCCGCTTGTGTTTACTTTTCGAATTCTGGAATTGTTTGTATCCGCGATATACACATTACCAGACGAATCAACAGCCACGCCCAGAGGATTATAAAGATAGGCATTGACAGCTGCTCCGCCATCGCCTGAGAAACCAGAAATGCCATTTCCGGCAATTGTAGTTATTATTCCGCTTGTGTTTACTTTTCGAATTCTGTAATTATATGTATCCGCGATATACACATTACCAGACGAATCAACAGCCACGCCATATAGACTCCTAAGTTGAGCACTTGTTGCTGCTCCGCCATCGCCTGAGAAACCATATACTCCAGTACCTGCA
>MFPD01000004.1 GCA_001784115.1 Candidatus Levybacteria bacterium RIFCSPLOWO2_02_FULL_37_18
TCTTTATCACCTCCTTTCCGGAAAGTGATTAAGATTATGTAACAATTGAAACTTCGTTTACATGTAACAATTCAAATGTCGTGTAACAATACTAGAGGTTATTGACAAACTGTAAAATTTTTTATACGATTGCCTGCGAACCTATTTATGTATTCCCTCACAATTTATTTGGAGGGATTTTGTTTAGAAGGAACCTATGGATAAAAAAATTTATTTAACAAAAGACGGATTGGAAGAGTTAAAAAAGGAATACGAAGGACTTACCAAAGTAAGACGGCCAGAAATAGTAACTCGGGTTTCTGATGCTAGAAATTTGGGAGATTTGTCGGAAAATGCCGAGTATGTTGCAGCCAGAGAAGAACTTTCATTCATAGACGGAAGAATCGATGAATTGGAAGAGCTTTTAAAACAGGCAACGCTTATTCAACAGGACGATTCAACAAAGAAAAACAGAAAGAAAGTAATTAAGCTTGGATCACGAGTTATCCTAAGCGTAAAGGGAAAACGGGAAGAATTTACAATTGTTGGAGAGTGGGAAGCAGATCCAACAGAGAAAAAAATTTCTCATGAATCTCCTCTTGGGAAAGCACTTCTTGGCAAGCAGGATGGAGAAAAAATAGAAGTAGAAGCTCCTGCCGGTAAAATTCTTTATACGGTCCTTTCTGTTAATTAGTAGTCTTTTCGACTATTTATTTTCCTTTAAGGTGTATAATTTCTTCATGAAGGTTTCCAATAATTTTCCTCTTTCAGAAATTACCTACTATAAAATCGGAGGAAAAGCAAAATTTCTTTTAGAAATAGAAAGCCAGCAAGATCTTTTAGAATCTTTACATTTTGTCCAAAAAAATTCAATTAAAAAGACATTACCACTTGGTTTAGGTTCAAATGTTCTTATAAACGACAAAGAGTTTAACGGAGCGGTTTTAAAATTTGTTTCCCCAAAAAACCCGTATATCGAACAGATAGATGAAGAACTAGTAAGAGTTTTTGCTTCGCATTATCTTGATGACGTGATTCAATTCGGATTTGACAATGGTTTAATCGGATTAGAGTGGGCAGGCGGTTTGCCGAGTCTGGTTGGAGCAGCTGTCAGGGGTAACGTTGGAGCATTTGGGGGAGAAATAAAAGATAGCGTAGAGAAAGTAGAAACAGTAGAAAAAGTAGACAAGGATTCTGGACAAGCCAGAATGACAGTTCTAAACAATTCAAAACTGCAGTTTACATACAGAGACAGCATTATAAAACAGAATAAGAATTTAATTGTTTCGACTGTATATTTTCGTTTGAAAAAAGCAGCAGCAGAAGAAATTGTAAAAGCAAAACACATTTACAATGATCATATTCAATATAGGCAAGAACATCATCCAATGGATTATCCATCGTGCGGATCTGTGTTTAAAAATATAACAAAAAAAGATGATATGGAAAAAATTCTTTCTGTATGGCCGGATGTTGGTTTGTTATCAAAAGAAAAATGGCATGATAAGATATCAATGGGTTATGTGATTAATCGTTTGGGATTCTCCGGAAAACAAATCGGAGGAGCCCAAGTTTCCGAAAAACATACTAATTATATTATTAATAAAAATAATGCCTCATTTAATGAGGTTGTTAGTTTAATCAATGAAGTAAAAGAAGAGTTTAACAATGTCTTCGGTTTTTATCCCGAACAAGAAGTAGAAATCGTGTATTAAGTATTGACACATTTAAGAATTTGTGTATAATCAAATTTGGTATGGAGTTTAGATTAATCCTTAACAAGAAAAAGCTGCCCTTTCTGAGGGGAATTTTTTGTGGTTAGTTGAAAAGCCATACAGAAAGAAAAAATAAACCCCTCAAAAAGAAGGGGTTTTTTATTGGCATGAATAATAAAAACAATATTATTGTTGCAAAATTTGGGGGGACATCTGTAGGAAGCGCAAAAAATATCCAGACGATTTGTAGCATACTGCTGGCGCAGAAAGAAAATTCTCAGAAACATCCGGTGATAGTGGTATCTGCGGTATCTGGAATTACAGATTTGTTGCTATTCTGTATTGGTACTTCAAAAACAGTTCAAGAAAAAAATCTGAGACTTATCAAAACTCGTCACAAAGAAATTATTGACGCGTTGTTTTTTGACAAACAACTAAAAAAAGAAGCATTTGATTATATTGATTCGACTCTTGGAACAATCAAAAATCTTGTAAAAAATACAAAAGTCACAAAAGAATTATCCGACAAGGTTATTTCATTCGGAGAAATTATATCTTCGTATCTGATAACGAAAGCCTTGCAAAGTAGAGGAGTTGCTGCTCATCAAGTACTCGCAACAGATGTAATTGTTACAAACAATAATTTTACCTATGCTGATTTTTTAGTTGCACAAACGGAAAAGAATGTAAAGAAAGTAATACTTCCTCTTATTGCAAAAAAAATTGTACCCGTAGTAACTGGATTTATAGGCAAAACTGTAGATGGAAGAGTGACAACGCTTGGTCGCGGAGGGTCTGATTATTCCGCTTCAATTATTGGATATTGTTTGGAAGCATTCGAAATTCAAATTTGGACAGATGTAAATGGGGTGTATTCTGCGGATCCAAAAATTGTAAAACGAGCGCAGATTCTTTCCACTATTTCTTATAGAGAGGCTTCGGAGCTTGCATGGTTTGGCGCAAAAGTACTGCATCCGCGAACCATTCGCCCCGCAGTTTCAAAAAAAATTCCTGTAAAAGTATTAAATACATTTCAACCAACAAAACCAGGGACTCTTGTTCTTGAGAAATCACACAAATTCCGCACAATTACTGCAATTTCCTGCAAAAAAAATATCATTCTTGTAAACATTTACTCAACTGAAATGCTTTTATCTAAAGGATTTTTAGCAAGAATTTTTGAAATTTTTGCTAAACATAATATTTCGATTGATTTGGTAAGTGCATCCGAAGTAAGTATTTCGGTAACGCTTGATAATGAAGAAAGGTTACAAGGTGTTGCAACAGAACTCTCTAAGTTTACCTTGGTAACAGTAGCAAAAAACTTGGGAATTGTATCATTGGTTGGAGAAGGAATTGTTACATCCTCAAAAACTATTAAAGCTATTTTTGAGATTTTAGACAAAAAAAGAATTTTAGTAAAAATGGTTTCATTGGGAGCTACAAATGTGAATGTAAGCGTTGTCGTTGATAATGCTCAGATAGAAAAAAGTGTAAAAATTCTTCATAACGAATTACTCCTTGCAGGTGGAAAAAATGGATTAAAAAAACAACCACAGCTTAAACTCAATGCTAATTCTTACAAAAGAAAATCTTTCTCATCTCGTTTTTACATACAAGCATTAAAACAAGTAAGAAATATGGGAGCATGGTTATGAAAATAGCATTAATAGGATACGGCAACATGGGACAAGAGTTGGGAAGATTCATTGAAGAACAAAAAAAACATGAGATAGCTTCGGTAAGTTTTAGAAATATGTCAGATTCGCTTGATAAGGCAGGAATAAAAAAAGCAGATATTGCAATAGATTTTACATCGCCTGAAATTATTGAAGCTACTATTAAAACGGTTGCAAGAATTGGCATTCCAATTGTTGTAGGGACAACTGGTTGGTATGACAAATTACCAAAAGTTAAAAAAATTGTTGAAAAAAACAAAATAGGACTAATTTACGGAGGAAATTTTTCTATTGGTGCTAATATATTTTTTTCTGTGGTGGAGCATGCAGGTATGTTCTGTTCAAAATATAGTTCGTATGATGTATTTGGTTATGAAATTCATCATACCGGGAAAAAAGACAGTCCAAGCGGTACGGCACGAAAACTGGCAAGTTTGATAATGAAAAACTTTCCGACTAAAAAAACGCTTCAAACAGGAAAATTAGACAGAAAAATTCAATCCTCGGAACTCCATTTTGCATCTATACGGGGAGGCAGAAATCCCGGACTGCATGAGGTTATTTTTGATAGTCTCGCAGATGAGATTCGTTTGGTTCACTACGCTCATGGTAGACGCGGATTTGCAGAAGGTGCTATAATGGCTGCTGAATTTATAAAAAACAAAAAAGGCCTGTATGAATTTGCGGACCTTTTTAAAAAGAGAAAATGAAAAAATTTAAAAAACTAGCCGGAGCAATAACTGCCTTGGTTACGCCATTTCAAAAAAATGGAAAAGTAGATGTAAAGACTCTTAAAAAACTTGTTGATTTCCAAATCGAAAGTAGAATTGACGGACTTGTGCCCTGCGGCTCCACAGGAGAAGCGGCAACCCTTACTTTGGAAGAACATGAGTTAGTGGTTAGAACTGTTGTTGAACAAACAAAAGGAAGAGTTCCCGTAATAGCCGGAGCAGGAAGTAACGACACCCACAAAGCTATAGTTTTATCTAAATTGTGTAAAAAAGCTGGAGCCAACGCTCTTTTACACGTAACGCCATACTACAATAAACCTACTCCAGATGGATTGGTAGCACATTACAAAGCTGTAGCTAATGCAGTAAACCTTCCCATAATTTTATATAACGTCCCTGGGAGAACCGGCGCAAATATTCCTGCCAGCGTAACGCTTCGAGTTGCCAAAGAAGTACCTCACGTTGTTGGCGTTAAAGAAGCATCGGGAAATATTGATCAGATGACCGACATTATAAAAGGTTCTTCTGCTGATTTTTCGGTTTTATCAGGTGATGATTCGTTTACCTATCCTTTAATAGCTTTAGGAGGAGATGGATGTATCTCTGTAGTATCCAACGAGGTTCCTAAAGAATTTTCTGATCTCATAAGAGCAGCGCTTTCAAAAGATTTTGAAACAGCAAAAACATTACATTTTAAACTGCTTGATTTAATGCGAGTTAATTTTATTGAGACCAATCCACTGCCAGTAAAAACCGCGCTTTCTCTTATGGGTAAAATAGAAGAAGTTTTTCGTCTTCCGCTTGTCCCCATGACTGCTAAAAATAAAGAGGCCTTAAAAGAGGTTCTCAAGAAGCAAAAACTGATGTAATCAGGAAACCCTAAACCCTAAACCCTAAACCCTAAATTCTAAATTCTAAATAATATCCAAATTACAAATATCAAAATACAAAACAATTTAGAATTTTAAGATTTTGAGTATTGGAATTTGTTTAGGATTTAGATATTAGAAATTTGGATTTTATTTTTTATGAATAAAAAAATATCTGTCGGTATTCTCGGTGCAACAGGAATGGTGGGACAGCGGTTTGTAACTCTTTTGGCAAATCATCCGTGGTTTGAGATTATAAAAATCGCAGCATCTCCTAGTTCTGCAGGGAAATTATATAAAGAAACAGTACAGGACAGATGGCTTATTAGCGAAAAAATTCCAGCAAGTATTTCAAACATAAAATTATTATCAGTTCAAAATTCTATAGATGAAATTGCCAAAGAAGTTAGAATTGTATTTTCTGCTCTTGATATGGATAAAAATGAAATTAAAAAAATAGAAGAAGAATATGCCAAAAAAGGTGTGTTTGTAGTATCAAATAATTCAGCCCATAGATGGACTCCTGATGTGCCGATGATAATCCCTGAAATAAACCCGCATCACTTAAAAGTGATTCCATATCAAAGAAAAAAAAGAGGATGGAAAAAAGGAGGGATTATTGTAAAGTCAAATTGTTCGATACAATCGTATGTCCCGATTCTAGAAGCTTGGAAAAAGTTTGAGCCAATTAAAGTTATTGTTACGACTCAGCAAGCACTATCTGGCGCAGGCAAAACATTTAAATCATGGCCTGAGATGATAGACAACGTGATTCCATTCATAGCCGGAGAAGAAGAAAAATCCGAAATGGAACCCATGAAAATTTGGGGGACTATTAAAAACGGTGAAATTAAATCGGCACAATTGCCTGTTATCTCTGCAACATGCATTCGGGTGGCGGCTTCTGATGGACACATGGCATCCGTATCTGTAAAGTTTAAGAAAAAAGTTACTGCTCAAAAACTTATACAAGCGTTAAGAAAATATAAAAATCCAATTGAAAAATTGCAGTTGCCTTCTTCACCAAAACAATTTTTAACGTATTTTGAAGAAGACAGTCGGCCACAAAGTAAATTAGATCGCAACCTTTATGGGGGTATGGGAATTAGCGTTGGCCGCATACGACCTGATTCAATTTTAGATTTTAAGTTTGTTGCTCTTTCTCATAATACTATCCGTGGAGCTGCAGGTGGAGCAGTTTTGGCTGCCGAACTGGCAATTAGTAAAAACCTCATATAAGTATGGCAAAAATAAACACACACTACAAAAAATTAAAACCAAGTTATTTCTTTTCCGAAATGTCAAAGCGAACAAGAGAATTTCAGATAAAAAATCCCGGAATTGAAGTTATAAAATTAGGGATTGGAAATACAACAGAACCTTTACCGCCAACAGTTATCAAAGGACTTAAAAACGGTGTTAAAAAACTTTCCAACGCGTCAAAATACACAGGATATGGAGACGAGCAGGGAGATATTCGTTTAAGAACTGCTCTTGCGGAGTGGTATAAAAAGAGAGGAATTGTTTTTGATCCTTCGGAAATATTTATAAGCGATGGTGCAAAACCGGATTGCGCAAATATACAATCACTTTTTAGTAAAAATGCGGTTGTTGCCATTCAAAATCCTGTGTATCCTGTGTATCTTGATAGTAATATTTTAGCCGGGAGAAACAAAATTATTTTTATGTCATGCTCCGAAAAGAACGACTTTTTTCCAGATGTTCCAAAACAAAAGATTGACTTGATTTATATTTGTAGTCCAAATAATCCGACTGGCGCGGTTATTTCAAGAAAAAAACTTTCACAAGTTGTTGATTATGCAAAAAAACATAAGGCAATTATTATTTTTGACGCCGCGTATTCAGAATTTATTTCAGATTCTGATATTCCCAAAAGTATTTACGAAATACATGGGGCTAAAACCTGCGCAGTAGAAATACAAAGTTTTTCAAAATTTGCAGGGTTTACTGGCGTTAGACTTGGTTGGAGTGTTGTTCCAAAACAACTTGTTGCAGAAGATTCAATACCTGGACAATTAAATCAGATGTGGAATCGAAGACAAACAACTATGTTTAATGGTGCTTCTAACATTGTTCAGGAGGGTGGGCTGGCTGTTTTATCAGAAAAAGGACAAAAAGAATGCAGAAAAATAATTTCGTATTACATGGAAAATGCAAAGATTATTAAAACAGGACTAACAAAGCTGGGATTTATTGTCTTTGGCGGAGTAAATGCACCGTATCTGTGGGTAAAAACTCCAAATAAAATGTCTTCTTGGGAGTTCTTCGACAAACTTTTAGAAGAAGCCCGTGTTGTATGTACTCCTGGAGTTGGATTTGGCTCGGAAGGCGAAGGATATGTCCGCATCAGTTCGTTTGGGCATAGAGAAAATATTATAAAAGCGGTGGAAGGCATACAAAAGAACCTCAAGATATAATGACAAAGTCTTTACCATTCACAAAAAAACAAATAGAGCAAGTTATAAAAACCTATCCTACTCCCTTTCATATTTATGATGAAAAGGGAATTCGGGAAACTGCACAAAATTTATATAAAGCTTTTTCGTGGGTTTATAACTTTAAAAATTTTTTTGCGGTAAAAGCGCTTCCGAATCCTCATATTCTAAAAGTTTTGAAGGAAAAAGGAATGGGTGTGGATTGCAGTTCAATGGCAGAATTACTATTAGCCCAGAAAGTTGGATTTAAAAATGAAGAAATTATGTTTACCTCTAACGAAACCCCGGCAAAAGATTATAAAAAGGCAAAGGAATTGGGAGCGATTATAAATCTTGATGACATAAGCCACATAGAATATCTGGAAAAGAATGTAGAATTACCAAAACTTATTTGTTTTCGGTACAATCCAGGGCCAAGAAGAACAGGTAATAGATTTATTGGTGATCCCAAAGAGGCAAAGTTTGGGCTTACCTATGAACAGATTTTTAAGGCATACGAAATTATTAAAAAAAAGGGGATCAAACGATTTGGTCTTCATACAATGGTTGTTTCCAATGAGCTTGATCAACTTGCACATATAGAAACTGCAGAGATGTTGTTTGATTTGGTTGTTGAAATAAGCAAAAAAGTTGGTATTCGTTTTGAGTTTATTAATGTAGGCGGAGGGTGGGGTATTCCGTACAAACCAACAGATAAAGCAATTGATGTAAATTTTGTTTCTCAAAATATTAAGAAATTATATAATCAAAAAATTGTAAAAAATAATCTTGCGCCTCTGAGAGTTGTTATGGAAAATGGTCGACTTATAACAGGACCCCATGGATATTTGGTAACAACGGTTATACATACAAAAGATATTTATAAAAAATATATTGGTCTTGATGCATGTATGGCAAATTTAATGAGACCTGGAATGTATGGAGCATATCATCATGAAACAATTTTAGGAAAGGAGAAAAGTTCAAAAACACAAATGTATGATGTAGTCGGCGGACTATGTGAAAATAATGATAAGTTTGCAATTGATAGAAAATTGCCAGGAATTAAAGTAGGAGATTTATTAGTAATTCATGATACAGGAGCACATGGATATTCGATGGGATTTAATTACAATGGAAAACTGCGCAGTGCAGAATTACTACGTAGGACTGATGATTCAGTTCAGCTTGTCAGAAGAGCAGAAACAATAGACGATTATTTTGCGACTTTCGATTTTTCAAAGTTTTAGCTGTCAGGATTTTTCAGAGTTGTGATGCGTCATTTCAATTGTTACGCTTCTGCGACATTTAAAATGATACAGGCGAGGTGGGCAGTTAGACCCTCAGCCTGAATTTGTAAACAA
>MFPD01000005.1 GCA_001784115.1 Candidatus Levybacteria bacterium RIFCSPLOWO2_02_FULL_37_18
AGGAGCCATTATATGATCCTTTCAATTACCTTTAACCGTCCTGTATGTATCGCAACCTAGACATCCTGGTAACTGTCTGTTAAGCGAAATTTAAACTGTCCATTAAAAACGAAATTTCAAATATCTCTTTAATCGTCATTGCGAAGGATAAAAATAGATTAGGCCTATCAGGATAGGCCTTTTGATATTCAGAGGCGTTTTTTAATTTTTGCAGGCATCCCTACTGCCAAAGAATTGCTTTCAATATCTGTTAAAACGACGGCATTAGCCCCAATTTTTACATTATCGCCTATGGTTATAGCTCCTAAAATTTTTGCTCCACTTCCGATCATAACGTTGTTGCCAACTGTTGGATGGCGTTTTATCCCATACCCTTTATCTAAACTTCCGTTTCGGTTTCCCATTACGACACCTGAATAAACAATGACGTTATCGCCAATCTCTGCAGTTGATCCTATCACTACCCCCATTCCGTGATCGATGAAAATGCTTCCTTTTATTTTTGCAGCAGGGTGAACTTCTATACCTGTTAAAAATCTTCCAAACGAGGACAAAATTCTTGGGAGTATCGGAATTTTTAAAACATACAAAAAATGAGAAAAGCGATACAACCAAATTGCATGTAAACCGGGATAGGTAAGAATTACTTCCAGAATGTTTCCAAAGGAAATCCGCACAGAGGGATCATGTCTAAAAATAACAGCAACATCAGAAACTAATCTTGAATTGACAAACCGACCTCCTCAAAGAGGAGGTAGATATACCTATGTTTATTTTTATCACCTCCTCACAACAAAAAACCTCCAAAAATGAGGCTGTAATCATTGCAAGCCTCCCTAAGAAAGGGTGTTTGTGCAACAAATATAAAACTCATTTCCACAATAAAACAATATCACAGGTTATTTCTATTGTCAAATATTGTAACCTGCTCTTGTCCGGTGTCCAACACATGGCATACAGTTTCTCCGCTATGATTATGGTTTCTTTGTAAATAAGGTTCTAGAATTGCTTAGAGATTTAAATATCAGAACAGTTTTTCTATTTTCTCTGCCGGGCGCTCAATAGACTCTTTTGTTTTATGGCCTTTTACCTCTTCCAAAACAGATTTTTCAACTTTATCTTTTTTATCTTTTATTTCTTTTAGTTGGTTTTTTATCTTCTTTTCTTCATCCTTTTTTGAAAAAGATATTAAAATTTTATCAGATTATTCAGACATTCGAGAGTTAAGAGACTTAATTTTACTTTTAGTTCCAAGAATTGGATCAATGCTTGATATAACACGCCTGTCAAGTGAGCTTGGTATAGATAGGATTAAAATGTATAGATTTCTTAAGTTTTTGCAAGGAACATTTTTTATAAAACTTCTACCAAGATTTAGTAAAAGTATAGACCGAGCAGTTGCAGGAGGCAAGAAAGTTTATTTTACAGACACAGGAATATTAAATGCTATTGGAAAAGTAAGCGAAGCGCAAGTATTTGAAAATGCTGTTGTCAATCAATTATCGGGTTATGGTACGGTAAGTTTTTATAACAAGCGTAATACTGCAGAAATTGATGCTGTCTTAGATAAGAATACTGCTTTTGAAATAAAGCTAACTGGAACAGGGCAATATCTTGCCAAGTTGACTAAGTTGTCAGTTGATCTTGGTATACCCCAAGCCTTTGTAATCTCAAAGAAATTCCAAGAAAGACAAGGTTTCTTATCGCCGGTAGTGTTTTAGCCGCTTAACCGGTTTTGGGCTGCCTTTGGTAATCCATTCGAGGACCAATCCCCAAACTTCCAGAGGACGGTTGCAGTAAAAATAATGAGGGCAAAGCCAATATATTCGAGGTATTGGGGAAGATACACAAGTACAACTTGTGAATTTCCAATTTCCAATTTCCAATTTCCAATAAACCAGCCGTTAGACCAACCGTTTACAGTTACATGTTCTTTGATTTCACTCCCAAACAAAAAGGGGAAGAGATGCTGAAGCGAGTTCAGCATGACAAAGGATTTGTTAGTGATTTGATATGCCTTCCAACCTTCATCGTATGCTTGCGAAAGCACAATATAGGAAGGCTTGCAGCATCCGGGAAGTGTATACGTAAAAAGGTTTTGCTTATTGAATTTGACAGGCATTTTGTTTGACTGCACATGATTCTGATTGTAAGAAGCGTTCACAAATCTCATATGGACAAGTGTTTTTTGGGGAAATGGGAAGAGATCGAAAGAATCAATGGTAGATTTGGCAATTTCTGTACCCATGGATTTTATGATAAAGTGAAAAGCATATCCCTGGCCATATTCTTGGGATTTGGGTATCACTATTGTTGCAACGGGTGTATTTTTGGGAAATCGAATTTCTAAGTCAGATCCCACGCTGGGGTAGTTGTCGAAATAAAAGCTTAAAGGAATACCTGAAATGTATTTTGTTTTGGCAAGCAAGATATATGTACCTTGATGAAATAGATTATTGTTATAAAACATGAGTTGGTTGTTGTCGCTTTTTGCCTCAAAAACCAACGTGTTTCCCTGAGGAGTAATTCTGGCATACGAGTCCTTACTTTTGTATGAGTTGAGTTCGCTTTTGTTTTTTTGGAGTACATAAGCTTTGTTTTTGACAATATCAACGCTAGTAAGATTGCTTTTAATTTTTTCCACGCGTATTTGTATTGTTTTAAGAGAATCCGGCAATGCAAGCAAAATTGGTTGTCTTTTGATTTCAGTTGTATCTATGGTGAGAGTTTCTTTTCTTCCGTTTTTATCTTCGAGGGTAATACTATTGGTTTTATTGTTTAAAAGATACACAAAACTTTGGGATTTACCATCAACTTCCTGATGTGTGTCTTTAAAAACGATTTTTTCCGGCTGGAAAATAAAATCAGGCTCTAAAATAAGCGGGTCTTCTCGGATAAGAATAGATTGGTTATTAATATATATTGTTCCCAGGGTTGGAGTAAGCACGAGTTTTCCATCTGTAATTTTTACAGATACAGGTAAAAGAAACTCGCTCTCAAAAAGAGACGGAATCTCAAGCAGCTGATTTTTGGTAACGTTGCCTGTTTTTGTTCTCGGAGCAAAAGTTAAAGACTTAGTATTTTGAGTAACCTCAAAATCAAGATTATCCTGGCTATTCACACTTGCTAGAGAAGAAAACAAGTAAGAAACATTGTATCGAGAAGCCTCAATATAATTTTGGGGACTAAGACTATCTTCTCGTTTAAATGAAAACAAAGGATTAACTTTTAAGGTTTTGGCTTCAAGCGAGTAGACAGGAGAAGTACTGGTATTTTTTTTGTAAATGAGAATTTTGCCGAATTCTTTTTGCTTTGACACATGTGGATTTGTGTCAAGAAAATTTCGTAAAGTTGAATAATCTATTGAAGGTTTTAACAAAATATCTTGCAGATACCCATCTACGAGAAGATAGGAAACGTCGTATTTCTGTAAAACTGTGTTTAATAAAGCTTGGTCTTTGGTATTTAAAGCGTAGGAAAACTCATTGTAAAATTGTTCGTTATACTTACTCCACTGGTCAAACGCTCGTTCTAGAATTGGTTGCTTTAATCCAAACCACAAAAAACCAGAGCCCCTTTGCCCCCAGGTTCGATAGTGCCAGGGCCAGAAAGTGTGAGCAGGTAAAAGGGCAATGCGTTTGTTTTCATCAATAGAATTAAAATACGAAAAAAGGAGCTTGTATTCTTTTGGTACGTGTACTTTTAAAAGTGGAGAAAAAAAGTTTCCCAAAAAAGCTGGATAGGCAATAAAAATAATGCTTGCCAATATACAGAGTAAAAGTACTTTTTGTTTGAGAGTGTTTTGTTTTACGAGCGCTAGAATTCCTTCTAAAAATAGAAAAGAAAAAGAAAAAACAAAGGTGATTATAAACTTGGTAAACGGAAAGCGAAAGCTTTCGGCAAAAATTGGAAAAGCAGATCGTAAAGCAGTATTAATCTGTTCCAAAATAGGCGTGTTGGTTGCCAGGAAAAAACCTGATGTTAATAATATGAATAAAAAAGGATACTGAGTTTTATTTTTGCTTTTTAAAACAGAGATAATTCCAAGAAAAGTAATACCTATAAAAATGATTGAAATAGTTTTGTAAGGAATTGAGGAAACGTGATTTCTCCATGCGTCCATAAAATACACGTTTGACTTTTTATTGGTGTCATATTCAATTGAATCAATCATAAATCCTTTTAAAGAAAGCACATTATTTAGATCACCATGCACCTTGTTATATAAAAACATTTCTTCCGAGGAAAATTGGTTAATATGTGAGTTTAAAATATTAGGAGAATTATATGGTATTGAATAAAGATAAGGAAGAAGCCAGAAGCTGTTGGCAATAAAAAAAACAGTCAAAAGCTTTAGGAATGATTTTTTGTTTTTTGTCATAAAAATAAGGGAAAAAAGAGTAAGAGTTGTAGTTATAAATGTCGTTGGGACAAAAGCCTGGGGAGTAGAAAGAATTGACGTAATAAAAAATACTAAAAGAGATTTCTTACTTCTTTGTTCAATAAAATTTATACCGGTTAGAAAAAGCCAGGGGAGAAAAGCAAACTGAAATGAAAATCCTTCAAACGGAGCAAAAAACTGCTGGATTGTGCCAATATTAAACATGTAAAAAAGTGCAGATAAAAACGCCAGATTTTTTGTGTGGTATTTTTTGGCAAGATAATACATGCCCAAACCGCCAAGAAAATGAAGAAAAATATTAACAAAAAACCGAATACTAGCCTGGGGCAAGACAAAAGTTAAGCCGAAAATAAAAAAAGAATGGATAAGATTTGCAATATGGGATTGGCCGTCAATAAGACCTAATCCTCGGTAATCCTGCCAAACGCCGGTAAGATTTCTTTGAATATCAAGTCCGATATTGAACTCAGGGAGCAAATTATCCCAGCCAATAAGAAACGTTGCCGGTTTATAGTTTGTAAAAAACAAGACACAAGAAATAAGGCTTAAGAAGATTGGATATATTGATTTTTTAAATAAGTTCATTTCAAAGATTCTGAATCAAGTTCAGAATGGCATCGATTATGTTCAGAATGATGGCAGGCACATAGTATACTATATATTATAGGATATTTACAATTTAGTTGTTGGTTTGGAAAAGGGGAATAGATTGAAGTTTATTGAGTTTTATATTTTGCAAGATAGACTGATAGGAGATAACATTTCGGCAAAGCAAGTAAACAAAAAGCAAGGCTTTTTCAGGCATAGAAAAGACAACTATGCTTTGCAGAATTGTTACTATAACCTGTTTAAAGCTTGGTTTGTAGCCAAGTTTAGCAATAAATGATTTTTTAATAGACAGGGTTGACATAAATTTCTTTTTAATATGGGTAAATGTGTCATTTTTCCCATGTAACCTGTAAAATAATAAAGGTTCCTCAAGATTTGCAAACTTTTTCCCCTCAGTCATGTATTTAAAAAACGTCCAATACTCATTAAAGCAGGGAAAGGCAATGTCATAAAACTGTTCTTTTTGACCTTCACTTCGAAACATAATAGACGGGTGAATAATACAGTTGTATAAAAAGTATTGGTTGTAAATTTCGTTATGAGTTGTAGGATTATGTTTTTCTCCGATATTATTGCCGTCTCTATCTATTACATAGGCTTGGGTACCGACTAAGAATATGTCTTTGTGAGCTTCTAAAAACTCAACTTGTTTTTCTAGTCGTAAGGGGCTGGCTATATCATCCGCATCCATTTTGGCAATATAAGTTCCTCTGGCTTGTTTGATAGCTGTGTTTGTGGCACAATCTCCGCTTTTGTCTAAGGTTTTTGAAAGGTAGATTACACGGATTTTGTTTGGATAACGCTTTTGATAAGACTCAATAATCTCACGAGAGTTGTCTTTTGAGTGGTCATCAACAATAACAAGCTCGAAGTTTTGATAGGTTTGGGAAAGTATGCTTTCAATTGCATCCGCGACAAATAACCTGGCATTATATACAGGCATTACGACTGAAACTAAAGGTAATTTATTTTCCATAATTGTCATGCTGAACTTGATTCAGCATCCCATCAGGAATAGATTCTGAAACGAGTTCAGAATGACATCTGATTTTTCTTCCGTTAAGCCAAAATGGACAGAGGGTAATCTGCCCATTTTGGCAATAAGTTCGAAAGAAAGTTAGAAAACTCTAACTCTCTTTATTATTTACCAGAAAAAGTTTGGACATCCCAACCTCTTCCTGCTACTTTAGAAGCGTCAGCTTGAGATCTGATATAAATTACATCAGGTGGTTTTGGTAAATGATCGCGTGCCGCTACTTCTTGTCCCATCTGAACCCAGCGAGCTTCATCTTCTTGAGATACGTGCCAGCCTGATCCGGCAACGCCTTTAACTTTAACTACCATTCCTGGCGCAACTGCGAGAGCAAAGACTGAATTTAGGTCTTTTCCATCCCAGCCTTGAGCAAATGTCCATTGTGCTCCATCTCCAAGTGGAAGTTCTGGACCAGTTATGGTATTGAAGTGATCTTCCGATCCCCAAACAACACCTGTTGATTCGATCTTGACTCCTGATTTGGTGCAGTTTGCCGTCCTGTTCATTGCGTCTTGGATAGATGCAAAGTCAGGATTTTGTGAGAATGCTCCGGGAAATCCGGCTGCTTGCAATTCATTTACCGCGTCAGCAAGCTTCTTACTAGTACCACATTTGACAACATCTGGTTGAGAACCAGTTACTGCTGGCACTGTACCTGTTGGCGCTGTTACTTCTACTGGTTTTGGTGCTAACAACGGTCGTAAGGGTGCTGGATTGATACGTGTCCGGTCTACTTCTTGACATACGTCTTCTCCATTTTTGTTTCCGACTACAGCTACCAATAAGTCAATTGCATCAGGAACAATTCCCATTCTTGCAGATTCACGTTCGATTTCCTTCATTTGTCTAGCTTCTTCTGCTAAACCTACTGTTATTTGGTCCTCGAGGGTTGTTGCTCCGGTAGACTTACTTTCTACGTGAATTGGGTTCGTTATATCGGCTCCAATTCTTACTCCATCTTGTCCGGCTACCAACTCTACGACTGGAGGCATATTTGTTCCACCAATTTCTAAACCACAAGCATTAACTCTGAAGACAAATGGTTGTCCACCAAAAGAGACCACGTCTCCAGCTTGTAATTCATTAAATTGAACATGAATAGTGCCGTCTGGATTGACTGATTCCTTCCAGCGAGGTCCATCAGCTTGAGCAACTCCTGCTCCTGGTGTATGCAAAGCTGCTAATGTCGCGCCTACTGTTGCTGCTCTTATTAATCTTTCTTTAATTCCTGCCATATATTTCACCCCCTTTCATTCTAAAAATTCTAAATCCTAATATCGAAATCCGAAACAAATTCAAAATTCGAATTATCAAATGTTTAAAACATTTTGTATTTTTAACATTTGATATTCTTTCGGATTTCGTGCTTTGGTATTCGGATTTATGAATTCTTGTTTGTTTTCTTTCTTAATAGATATCCTGCCGCGCCAAGAGGGAAGAGAGCGAGAAGGGACAGTGCCTCAGGTCCTGTTGGAGGAGTAACTTGTGCTTTGGGAAGAGGGAACACTTCTTTCCCTCCCTTGGTTTGAGCCGGTAATACTTTTTTTTCGATACAAAATTGCGCGTTATCCTGGCTTGTTTGTCCTTCGGACGAAGCAGAAGTTTGGTTGACAACGCAGACTGTTCCTTGGTCTTGCGGTAGTTGAGAAGCCGGCGCAATTTTTCCCTGAACCGGGAAGGTTTTGGATTCATTGGGATTTAAAGAGTCGATTTTAAAGCTAAGGGTTTTTGTATTTTTGTCAAAGCTTCCCATGCCGGTGACAAATTGTACAAATTGAGGGAAAATATCTTTTACTTCTATATTAGAAAGTTTTGTCCCACCATTGTTGGTAACTACTAATCGGAAAGGAACTACATTCTCGGGCGCATATTTTGGATCATTAACACCCAAAGAATCTACCATTTCGTTTGTTTTGGGATTTGCGACTGTTTTATTAATGGCTAAATTTCCCGAGGTAACGCAGGTTTGTCCTCCGCCGTAGACCGGAGTACACGTAGTTGTGCCGGCTGCAAATGTAAAGCTTGTTGATAAGAGAAATAAAGAAAGGAGACTGCCCGCGAAAAAATACTTTTTCATAAAAAACAAGAACAACACAACTTATCGTTCTAGGAAATAGGCAGTTGAAATGCATTATATATATACTATATAAGCTATGTCAATACCTTTTTGTAGGCTCTTATAATTTCTTACAATTCTCTTACTCCAGAATAAATCAGCCTGTCGTAGTTAATGTCATTTGTATATGTACTATATATATAGGTTTTAAGTATTCTTTTATTGAGAAGCCGTTTTTAGATGTATTGGCTTTACCAAGTCTGACTTGGCTTCGCCGAGTTTACACTGAGCTTGTCGAACGTGCTCGCAATGACAATTCTAAGATTTAGTGTCCCACTACTAATTTGAGCCTATCCTAGTTAAGGTGTCCCAAGTCAGGAGATAATCTAGAATTCAGAGTTTAGAATTAAGAACTAAATGTATAATGTTGCATTCTTACGTGAATTTCGCGGTTGTCATTCTGGTAAGTCTCGCCGAAGGCGACGCAGAATGACAATGGTATTTTAGTAATTTAGCTATATCATTTACTACTACGGTCGTATTAATTTGTGATATATATAAAAAGCGGATTTTAGATGATTTTATATTCAATTTATACTCAATTGTTTATTTGTTGTTTATTTGTCACGAGTTTCGCGCTTTGTCATAATACCACTTCCATGTCATTCCCGCCTTCGCGGGGATGACAAAGGAGCCTAAGAGGTCAGTCTTCTAATATGATTATTTTTCGATCGACCCAGCTCAGCTGGGGAGTCGAGAAGTTCTCGACTTCACTGCGTTACGCTCGAACAATACCATTTGTGTTAGAAGTGTGACCCGTTACCTTATTTTTTCCATATTGACAAACACAGGGGAATGTGGTGTAATACACACGGTTAAGCGCTTCTGGAGGAAAATTTCCACACTATTGATTCTAAAATATACATTATTTATTTCATGGTGAAATCTTCCTAACTCAAAACTCACATGTCAAAAATCAACCCCGATCAAATCGGGACCAAAACCAAACCAACAGAAAAAAATACAACTCCTTCCAAAGTAGAGAAGATTATTGGCGAACCAAAGGTACCACAAGAAGTAAGTTCGCAGCAGAGTTCAAAACAGAGTTCAAACGAAGATTTAGGTGATAGTTCGTATGGGAGAACACAAAATCGCATGTATTCCAATGATGTGTTATCAAGAGAGCAGAATACCGAGCCGGTTGTAGGTATTTTAGATATCCAGCCGGAAGGCCATGGATTTTTACGGCCTAAATTTATTCCTTCTTCAAGAGACATTTACATTTCTCAGTCACAAATTAGAAGATTTTTGCTCCGTCCGGGAGACTCGGTAGCAGGAGTAGCAAGGCCACCCAAAGACACGGAAAGGTATTTTGGGCTTTTAAAGGTTGAGACAGTAAACGGAATTCCCGCAGATGACTCTTTTAAACGGCCTCACTTTGACGATCTGACGCCAATTTATCCAAAAGCTCAAGTTGTTTTAGCCACAGGCAAAACTCCTTTATCAACCAGAATTTTAGATTTAGTTTCTCCCATTGGATTTGGTCAAAGAGGCATGGTTGTGTCTCCGCCAAAAGCCGGTAAAACAACGATTTTAAAAGAAATCGCTGCCGGAATTTCCCAGAATTTTCCCAAAGCGCATTTAATGGCAGCATTAATAGGAGAGCGACCGGAAGAAGTAACCGACATCTCACAATCTGTCAAAGGAGACGTGGTAGCGTCTAATTTTGACGAGCCGCCGGAAAGTCAAACCAGGGTCGCGGAAATAACCTTGGACAGGGCCAAGAGACTGGTAGAAATGGGAATTGACGTGATTATCCTGCTTGATTCTATTACACGGCTTGCCCGGGCATATAATCTTTCCATTGCTCCTTCGGGTCGTACTTTGTCAGGCGGATTTGATCCTGCTGCGTTATGGCCGGCAAAGCGGTTTTTTGGCGCAGCCAGAAACTGTCAGGAAGGCGGATCTTTAACTATTATCGGTACTGCTTTGGTTGAAACCGGTTCGCGCATGGATGATTTGATTTATGAAGAATTTAAAGGTACGGGAAACATGGAACTTCATTTGGACAGAAAACTGGCAGACAGAAGAATTTTCCCGGCAATTAATGTAGAAAGAAGCGGTACCAGACAGGAAGAATTAATTTTATCGGAAAAAGATTATAAGCGGATTGTAACCATGAGAAGAATGCTTGACATGCTGGGTTCGGACGAAAGGACGCAAATGTTAATTGACAGGCTTTCCAAAACAGCCACAAATGAGGAATTCCTCGAGGGACTTGGGAAAGAATAATATAAAATTTCTAAATCCTAAATCCTAATGTTCTAACGTGTAACTGTTCACGCTTCCGACACGATCTCGTCATCCTGAGCGTAGTAAAGGATCTATTCGGTAAAAGATTCTTCTGCTTTCAGTCTCAGAATGACAGTTTTATGTTAGAACTGTGACCTGTTACTCTAACGTAATTTATTTGACTTTCTTATCAAATCTTGCTACTCTTTAAGCTCCCATGTTTTCCAAATTTAAACTTCCAAAGATTGAGTGGCCTGCTGTATTAAATGTATTGTCTCTCTTTTCAAGCTTTCTATTTTACTATTGGAAGAAAAGAGTCCTAACCGCTTCGATTGTTTTTGAGAAAAACAAAAACGTGGCGGTTAGGTTTTTTATCATGAAGCGGGGTCGGTACAACCGGCCGTTTTTGCATATTACCACCATGATTGTTTTGGCAATCGGCGTTTTTATTGCTCCTTTTTTAGCAGACACCTATCCGGTGTTTTCAACAGGTTCTTCAACGTTTGCGTTTTCAACATTAAATAAAGCAGAATCTATAACAGTTGATTCACAAGTTTTTTCAACCAATGTTTCGCAAAAACCCAGGGATAAGATAGAAACGTATATAGTACAAAAAGGAGATACGCTTTCGACAATCGCCAAGAAATTTGATATATCGGTCGAAACGATTAAATGGGCAAATGATTTAACAGATGATGACTTAACAGTAGGGGATACTTTAAAAATTTTGCCGGTTACAGGAATATCTCATAAGGTATCAAAAGGAGATACAGTATATACAATTGCTAAAAAATATGACATAAATCCGCAGCTCATCGTTGATTTTCCATTTAATGAGTTCGCAAACCCGGAGACATTTTCTTTAGTAGAGGGGCAGATCGTTATAGTCCCGGAGGGAGTAAAGCCGTCAGAAAAGCCTGTATTCAGGAGACAAACGTATGTAGTCCAAGGACCAATATCAATCTCTTCTGCAGGATTTACTTGGCCTTTGCGGGGAGAAATCAGCCAGTTTGCCGCGTGGTATCACATGGCTTTAGATATTACCTCACCTGTTGGTACGCCAATTGTTGCAGCTCAGGATGGGAAGGTCGTTAAATCCTTAATTGGAGTATGGGATGGAGGATATGGGACAAGTGTTATGGTAGATAATGGAGAAGGGTATTCTTCTTTGTATGCGCACTTGTCAGGAGTTAGCGTAGATGTAGGAGATACCGTTGTAGCGGGAAAGACAGTTTTAGGCTGGGTTGGAATGACAGGGAGAACTACAGGTCCTCATGTCCATTTCGAAATCAGCCGCAATGGAGTCTTAGTTAATCCAATGTCGTACCTACAGTAGCATACAGTATAGAGTATATGGTATTATAGTATATAGCAAATAAAATCTTGTTCCCGAATACAATATACTTTATACCCGATACTCTATACTCGTTTGGGCCTGTAGGTAAACGGCATACCGATACATTCGCATTGTATAATTCCGAGTTCAATTCTCGGCAGGTCCACGGGCCGTTAGCTCAGTTGGCAGAGCGTTCGCATGGCATGCGAAAGGTCACCAGTCCAAATCTGGTACGGTCCACCATGTCATAATTCTTCTAGTATTTTCTTTAAGGCTTAATATGGAGTGAGGTAGGTTTTGTTAGATTTTCTTCTGTTTTCTCCATTCTCTGAGGCTAAATCACCCTGATGGACAGTATCTATCTTGATATACCCTGGACTTTTCCTCTTTCACCTTTCCTTAACTTTCTGAAATTAAACCTCACTAAAACTTCCTTAACCCATTCATACTTTTGTTTCTTGGAACCTCCTGAAAACTTGACAGGAGGTATTCCATTTAAGAATTTCCCCAGAGCATTAAAGTCATTTAAGTTTGTATCAATCATAGTAATATTCATAACCTATGATTTTACAAGACCTTAGCTTCTACATGCTCATCTTGCATGAGACAAGACTTCTTCTTGCTATTTTCATTTTTATTATATATAATACATTTTGGATGAACCAGCTTCTTTCGTCACCGCTCTGATTTTTGAGATGGTAGACCAAAAAGAGATATGGAATCAGAGGAGGTGAGAAACTAATTTACAATTTTCAATTTACAATTTTCAAATAAATTTTGAATTTTGCATTTTGAATTTTAAATTTACTTCATGGCTTTTCAAGATCAAACATTACAATGCCGAGATTGCGGCAAACAATTTACCTGGACAGCTTCGGAACAAGAATTCTATCAGCAAAAAGGTTTTCAAAACGCTCCGGTCAGATGTCCTGATTGTAGAACTTTAAAAAAGGCTCGAATGAACAATCAAGACCGACCACGAGAAATGAATGAGATAACATGCGCGGAGTGCGGAAGAAAAGACACAGTACCGTTTGTACCGCGAGGTGACAGACCGGTACTTTGTCGAGATTGCTTTAGAAAAGGAAAATAAAAAGGGTTTAATCGGATCCCGTTCTACATTGCAAGACCCGCTCAGCGAGTCTTGTTACTTTAGTTGAGAGTTTATTTTCTTTCGCTAAGTGAAAGTCGGCTCCGAATCTAAATAAATATTCAAGATTATACTGAGCCGACTTTCAATTGTCTTGCAAGTGGAAACAGGATCCTTATTTATTTGTAGCGGATTTAGTAGACGTAAGAGCAGGAATGGCAATCGGAGGTTTTTTCTCCGGCAATTGAGTAGTTGGTTTGTTTATCCCCAGCTTGTCTGTTGGTTTCTCAGCTGCTTTTTTCGCTTCTTCTGCTTGAGTTTTTCCCGTTTGAATCTTTTTTTCTACGCTGTCAATTTCCACTTGAATTTTGGAACTATTGGCAGTATCAGAGGCAACTAATGTCTTAACGGTTTTATATTGCGTTAAAGCTTCCTCTAAATCGCCTTTGCTTTCTAATGCATGGCCTAAATTGTAATAACCGTTTGGCAGGTCCGGTTTTAGAGAAATTGCGATTTGGAATTGTCTTTGGGCATTATCCCATTGTCCAAGCTGGTAATAGACTCCGCCAAGGTAGATATATTGCTGCGGGTTATTTGAATCTAAAGCTTGTGCTTGTTGAGAAGCGAGTATCGCAAAGTTTTCCGCGCTCTGACCAAAGCCGATTAGGCTTCTGTAGATAGAGGAAAGATTTTCCCAGTTTTGCGAAGTTTTGGGAGAAAGACTAGTTGCTGTTTTAGCCGATTCAATTGCCTGTTGGATGAGCCTGTAAATAGTAGCTTGGGTTTGCGTATTGTCACTGCTGCCTTTTTGCTGGTTAGCTATAAATGCCGCCACGGCTATATTGGTTTGCGAGAATACCCGGTAGTATCCGTCTCTGTACGGAAAGAGTTTGATAGCACTGTTTTGATAATCATATGTTTGAGAACCGAGGTTTTTTGAAGCCGCAACGACCGATTTCTGAAACAAAACATCCGAGGCAACATAGAGATAGGTATAATATCCAAGCGCCAACGAAACTCCTGCCAGCAGTAAAAAAAATACTGCCGGGAGGAATTTTCCTCTTTCTTGCGGTTTTGAGTCCACGTTTTCGATAGCAAACATTCCCCTTTTTAAAGCTACAAAATATATTTCTATGTCAAAAATACTCTGAGGATTTGTTCCTATTGCTGCTTCGGAAACGGCAAAAAGCCCCAAAATGACAAAAAAGAGCGTAATAATAGTCGGCGAAAACGGCAAGACAAGACTTGCCGCCAATAAGAGAAGGAGAGACAAAGAATATGGATTTTTAGAATAATTTCCTCCGGTGAAATACCCAAGGGGATGTGTTGTCTTAATGACTTTTACGGCGATATATAGAAATGATACAAGTCCTAATACTCCGGTAGTTGCTAAGAGTTCCAAGACAAAACTTGAGGACCGGTAAAACGTTAAAGACCACATATTTGGATTTAGATTAAACTGTGCTTGTTTAAATTTGGTAAAAACGCTGGCAAACGTGCCGAATCCCGATCCGAATAAAAATCCTTGAAACAATCTTTGAGAATCCTGAGAAATAGAAGCAAAAGCGGTCTGAAAACCGGTTGAGAAGGGAAGGATAAGTGCTTTTTGCGGGAAAGCCAAAGCATACAGCGTAACACTTGTCCCGATAAGCGTTAGAAGTGTAGTGATAGCCAGCAATAAAAATTGCGGATCTTTTATTTGCTTTTGGAGATTTTTGATGTTTGTCTTTCTTATTCCATCAGGAAAAAGCATGGGAAAGAAGAATATTCCCAAAGCCAAAGTAATTACTAAAAAGAGAGCCTGATCGATAAGTGATCCAAACGGGCTGAAAAACTGGGTTTTGGTGTAAGAAAGCGGCAGTATATAGATTTTAAAATAGGAAAACGTGATAATAACAGAAACAACGCTGCTTGCTGAAAGGAGTACTAAAATCGAAAAAATCGCGTCAAATTTAGTCCTGAGATGATTTACAATAGCAAAGAAAAGAAGGACTGAAAAAAGAAACGGAAACAGGCTAATAATAGAATCAATTCTATTGGGTGAGAAGAAAGCAGAAACGGCGACAAAAAGAGTAAAGAGTAAGACCGGTACGTCAAAAAATGTCCTTCGAATCCTTACTGTCCCATCCTGAATCGATTTTAGTCCGATAAGAAGAATTCCCAAAAGAGAAGCAAAAGCAAGGAGAGTTTGTTTTGGCACGCTAAAAATGTCTGTGGTTTGGTTGGTCAAAATAAGCGGAAAGCCGATTAAAAATATGCCTAAAACAGCCAAAGAAACAAGATGTAAAGTAGAAAAATTCTTTAGTTTTAATTTCATGTTTTTGAGTGTATATTTACTGTAACAACGAAAAAATATCTTGTCAATAGATCGAAATATAACAAAGTTGTCATACCCGCTGACATTAAACAGGTTTAATCTATGCGCCAGGTAAAAAGCTGATAAGCATGTTCCGCCGGTTAAGAAAAATGAGCTAGCAAATGATGCACTAAAAAAAAGCTGTAAAATTGTAATCTGGTGTGGTAGCAAGATAGCCTTATTATTAAGGCTATACATGGTATCCCCAAACCTGTAATGCTCTATGCCAGGCATTTTTGACAGTTTTGGGCAGCGATAACTTAGGGAAATAACTAACGATTTCAGAAATTGTTAGGTACTTAAAAATATCTTGGTAATGGGCATGGGTAAGTATACGGCCAATAATCCACCTTTTTTCTACTTCATTTTTGCCATTGAGGATGGCATGAATTTGTGCATCGTTCCTTCCAGAATGACACTATACAAGTCTTTCCAATTCGGATTCATACCTTCAACTAACTGGTTTTTCTTCCTTCTAACAAGGTTTTTAATAGTTTTTTCTCTTGCAATGGCAATCATGGGATGTTCTGCTACTTCGTAGTAAACAAGCTTGTTAATATTGTATTTGCTGGTGAATCCATTTGCTACTTTATTTTTGTGTTGCCAAACGCGTTTTATAAGATTATCGGTCATTCCGTTATAAAGTGTGGTGTTTGTTTTGTTAGTCATAATATAAACATAATATTGTTTAGACATATGTTAGATTCTATCGTGGTCGTTGCCACTCCAGAATGACAAAAATATTAAGGCGCACCAGTAGATGGGCCAAATTCTGACAGCCCCCTCCTATATTAAACTCTAATCTCTAAACACTAAATTCTAAACAATATCTAAATTACAATTTTTAAAATACCAAATTATTTTGATTTTTCTACAATTGAACCAAATATTTTCATCAACTCTAATGATTCACTAATGAGATCTTCTTGTTCTTTTGCATTTTCTGATGAAGGTTCTGTTAATCTTAACCATAATCTAGATTCTTTAGTTTCTTTTTTACAAATTTTTACTCTTAAAACAAAGTCTTTTTTACTTAAAGATTCATTTGCTTCTATATAGTTGGCAGCCTGAGAACCTGAAGATCTAGTGAGTTGTTTTCCATATTCTATGTTAGTCATTGTTCTAGGTAGTTTTTTAACATACTCCCGCACTCTGTGAGCGAACTTAAATGTCCTTTCTTCCAAATCATATGGTTTGTTATTTATAGTTTGTGTCATTAGTATTTGTTTCGTATTTAGATATTAGTATTTAGAATTTTCATCCTATGGAGCTCCTGTATTCGGGCCGAAGCGGACAGCACCATCATTCATAAGGAGTTTTATTTGGGTTGCGGTGAGGGCATAGTTGTAGATTCTGGCATCATCAATCTGGCCACTCATATAGCTTGTGGTAGTAATAGTTCTTGCACCAATTAACAAGTTTCCTGTGTCTGAGGTGGGGACTGTTCCGCTAAAACTTGCTGAAGCGACTTGCTTTCCATCCAGAAAAACTTTTAGGGTTGACCCATCAAGAGTACATAGCCCATGATACCAAGTGTTGTTGGATGAAATTACTCCAGTGGCTGTCGCAGTAACATGAGCTGATCCATTAAATACCTGACACACGAGATTATTAGTATTTACGTAAAGACGGTAGACGACTCCCCAATGTGGGCTAACGTTTCCTGCTGAATGTTGTTTGTTGAGGATCTGTTGATATGTGGTGGCATTTGTAGTCCTAAACCATGCTCCGTAACTAGTATTGTTTCCAGGATTTAAGATCGAAGCATTTGCCATACTCACATAATCGTCCGTCCCGTCAAAGTTTAAAGAATAATTTCTTTTGCCTGTTACACCATTGCCCCAGGCTGTGGAGGAGGTGGGGCAGTTACCAATTGTTGTCTCGCTGCCTCCAGAACCTACTGTTAAAGTCCCGGTATTACTATTCCCTGAAGAATCATTAATAACAGTTCCCTGGCATTCATCCATTTTGTAGTAGGCAACAGGAGCCCCTCTATTATAATCCCAGGCAACTTGGGCCGCGGAGCGGGCATAGTTATATACTCTTACCTCGTCAATCTGACCATTAACGAACCTGCCATTAGCAGATTCATTTCCAATTCTGGTAGTGCCTGTATTGGGAGCATCTGTGGCTGTACCGTTATCATCCTGAACTCCGTTAATATATAGTTTGGTAGCTCCAGCGCCAGTTCCAGATTTAGTTACTGCTACATGAACCCAAACATTAAGAGGTGGGGCATTGGCTGAAATTATGGTTTTTGTGCCATTAGAATTAGTTTGGAGCTTCAATACTCCTTCAACAAAAAAATCAGTAAGTCCCTGCGAGAAAAACGTTTGAATACTTGTGCTACTTATTTTTATCCACGATTCAATTGTAAAAGCAGAACCAAGCAAAGTGGTAGGTGTAATACTGACAAAATCATCAGTGCCGTTAAAATTGCCGGCTGAACCGTGTTTTCCAGGTTTCCAATGAGGAGTGCCTGTCCCATTCCAAGTTCCAGTGTAACCATTTCCGCTTGTATCTATGACACTACTGCCACTTTTTTCCTCAAAATCCCATCTGCCAACTGGGGCTGTACAAGTAGTTGAATCTCCAGGAATACAATACTCCTGATTTGCTGCATTTGGTTGGTAGGTTGAATTATCTGATAGTGCTCCTAAAACCAGATTAGAACCTCTGTTGTATTCCAGCTTTACCTCATCAGCTGTGAGGGGATATGAATATACTTTAAACTCATCAATCTTGCCATCAAAATTAGCTGTGGTAGTACCACCAATTAACAAATTATTAGTATCTGCTGCTGGCGCACCAGAGCCATCTGTTGAAGTTCCTCTCAAGATGCCATTAATATAAATACTAATCTCATCATCACTATCATCTTCATACACAAGTAATATATGGTTCCAGGAAGCAGTAGTAATAGGAGCAGAGATATTTAAGGTGGCATCGGTTGTGGCAAGGTCAAAAGAGGCTTGCACATCTAAATTTGACCCTGATTGGGAATCTACCCGAAGATAGGTAGTAGTACCTTTTTGAAAGATTTGGCCCACATCCCCTTCGCCATCTGTATCTGTATTAACCCAGGCAGAAAAAGTATAAGCACTTGTAGTATTAAGATCTATTGCGCTAGAGTTTGTGATAGTTACCACATCATCAGAACCATCAAAGTCCAGGGCTTTATCAAACTTACCAGAGAGTGAACGGGAAGCTGTTGAGGTTCCATCCAATGTAGTCCCATTACTGCCAGAATTACACACATCATTTGTGCCTCCACTACATCTATTATCTGCTCCTTCGTCAAATTTCCAGTAGGCAACAGGTCCTCCCCTGGCTCCACCAGTTGTTGATCCTCCACTGCTTCCTGCATATACCCCAGGATGCCCTGCCCCCATGTCTTCTATAACTTGTTTTTGGGTCCGGGCATAAGCATACATCTTAAAATCATCAATTTTGCCATCAAAGTTGTCAGTAGTAGTGCCTCCAATTAAAAGATTATTGGTATCTGCGGCAGGAGCCCCAGAACCGTCAGTACTTGAACCTCTATTTACCCCATCAATATAGATCGTAATCTCATCATCACTGTCATCTTCGTAGGTAACTGCAATATGGTGCCAGGTGTTGGTAGTAATGGGGGCGGAGATATTTAAGGTAGCATCAGTTGTGGCAAGATCCAGCTGCGCTTCAACATCAAGGTTTGCGCCTGATAAGGTATCTACCCGTAGGAAAGTAGTGGCTCCTTTTTGATAGATCTGACCACCCGAACCTTCTCCTGCAGAATCTGCGTATACCCAGGCTTCAAAGGTATAGGCAGAGTTTGTATTAAGATCTATAGCAGAGGCATTGGTAATAGTATTGACATCATCAGTCCCGTCATAATCCAAGCTTGCGCCAAACTTTCCTGGTTTCCAGGTAGCACCAGTGATAGTCCCAGTGTTAGCATTTCCAGAAGAATCATTAGCAGAAGTACCAGTTTTTTCATCCATTTTCCAATATCCAACTGGCCCTGGGGCAAAGTTGTAGAGGGAAGTGCGTTCTGCAGCAGAAAGGACTTTTTTATAAAAACGGACTTCTTCAATTCTGCCGTTCCAAGGTTGTTGAGAAGTATTCAGTCCGCCAATTACAAAGGCCGAACCGCTGTCTCTTACTCCAGTAGTATGTGCCAGACTATCTACAGTGCCATTGTTGACTTGGATATTCAGTGTGTTATTAACCGAATCATGCCAAACCATAATAAAGTGCCAGGTAGATGTTGAAGGACTTCCAAAACTGCTTGCTTCTAAGTTGGTTTGCGATCCCCCAGAAGGAAAAACTACAAACCTGAAACGATCACTTGATTGAAGATATTGAATGGCAAAATCATAACCAGATCCCGTGTCATTCCACTTACCTACCGCAACATGATCGGTTGATTTGGTATCCATATAAACCCATGCTGAAATTGTAAAATCGATATCTCCAGTTGATACAGTTGAATTATCAGCAATACTCAAAGTTTCAGTATTTGCAGAAGTAAACTGACCAGCATTACCAAACTTGCCCGGATTAGCTGTGACAGTATTGTTGTCAGTAAGAGTATTACCGTTTCCTGAAGAATCAGATCTATTTCCAGATGCTTCATCCATCTTCCAGTAGCCTACTAATCCATCAGAAAGACTAGATTGCTTCGCTCCGCTCGCAATGACGCCGCCGCCGGAGTTGAAAGAGGAGCCTTCATTATTTGCTCTTGAGTTATAATCAGCCTTGATCTGGTCAGCAGTACGGGCATAGGGGTAGATTTTAGGTTCGTCCACGAAGCCCTTAAATGGAAAGACTACATTCGAATCATTTTCATTACCATCATTTCGATTTGATCCAATACGTAGCTTACCATTGTTCGAAACGTTCCTAACTGTAAGCCCTGTCGATGTTTGTCGTAACTTTCCATCAAGGTAAATAAGTATGCTTGTTCCTGTGCGAACACCAGTAATTTGATGCCAATTCGAATCATTAACTGAGTTAGCACCAATACCAGAATAACTATCACTTACATTTGCTGTATATAAGATAATGTCATTGTTCGTATCGATATATACAGAGTAATCTCCGTTCGTATAAGAAGTAGTGTCTTTTTTATTAATAAGATCTTGTCTAGTGCCAAAGTTACCTGTTCTTCTAAACCAAAGTTGAATAGTGAAATCTCCAGTGCCAAGGTCTAGACTGTTCGCGTCATTTACCTTTACAAAATCATCCGTACCATCAAACAGTAAGCATTTACCAGAGATACACATATCCTCAGTCTGCCAGGTGGGACTATTAGTCAAGGTGCCGTCGTTGTTGTTAGTTGTTGAATCTTGGGCTGTTGTGCCGGTGCCGTCGTCAAACTTCCAGTAAGCTACAGGAGAAGTTGCTTTTTCTTCAGATCCAGCAGAAGCTGCTCCACCTGAGGGGGTAGTGGTAGCATCTGAGAAATCTGCAGCTTGGGTGCCATTTGCAGCAGAAGGGTTACCATAATACATGTAGATTAAATTAGAGCCATTAATAATTGATGGCATTAAAACATCAAAATCAGTTGAGGCATCGTCACAAGGTCCTGAGGCTGAGTCCAAGTAATATTTGAGTATCTTACCATTAGGATCAGTAAATCTCACATCTCCACAATCATCCTGAAAAGTAGTTGGTGAACCAGTTGTATCAATATCAAACTCTACTTGAGTAGGTGTTGAAACAGCAGCATTATGAGTAAAAGTTACAGCTTTTCTAAAAGCCCAATTATCATCAAACCAGGCAGCAGAGACCTTTTTAGGATTTAAAAATATAAACCCAATCCCAGTACCGGATAAAATAAGGAAACCAATTAAATAGGTAATGAGAGCTCTCTTGGTTAATTTAATGAAACCTTGTTGAAATTGCCTTTTTGTCATTCCCGACCTGATCGGGAATCTATATAAATATTTGTATGGATTCCGTGTCAAGCACGGAATGACAAGGAATCTAGATTGCTTCGCTAGCGCTCGGAATGACAGAAAGATTACTCGGAATGACATTGTTTTAACCCTTGACAAAAGTTTGTTCATAAAATTGACCAATTTATATTGGTAGTTAAAATAGAATTAATTCACTATCCACCAATTAACTTTCAACTTTTCCTCAAGAGCTTCGGGGATGCGGATTTCGAAAGTGTTAGTATTTATTTTTTGGGTTGAAACTGCTGCTGGCGTTGTGTCGGGCGTGGCAAAAATTAGGGAGTTGGGAGTAAGAGCGGTTGTTTTGATTTGGACAGATGTAAGGCCTGCGCTAATGGTAGCAATTCCGGCGCTTGCAGAGAGAGCATCTGATGTATCAATCTGTATCTTTACAGTTGTTATAATACCTTTTGTGAACAGATTTCCATTGGTGTCAATAGCCAGGGTGTTAAGGGTTAAGGGTCCGGTAAGGGTAGATATATTTGCGTTTAGACCATCTATGGAAAGCAATCCTGCTTGAACTGTTCCTGTTATGCCAACATTTGAAAGAAGTGTCCTGCCCAAAACAGTCAGCGTACCGGAGAGGGTGGCAGATTCAGAAAACTCAGAACGACTCAGAAGGTCAGAAATATCTGATGATCTGATATTCAGACTACCTGATTCACTGGATATCTGAGTATTCCGAGTATTCTGAATTGCCGTAAGGCTTGCGACTTTTTCTTCCAGGCTTGCAAGGCGGACAAGCATACTGCTTATGTCATTGCGAGGAGCGGAAACACCTCCGAGGTGTGCTTCTGCTGGAACTTCACCTCGGAGGTGAGCGCTATTACTCGCAGTGACAGAGAAGGTGTCGGATAGTGCGATATCGAGATCCCCGCTTCCGGTGAATTGAATATTCGGATCATACCACGATACTCCCAAAAGCGTATTCACCCGATCTTTACCTTCCGAATCTTCCAGCGCTCTTCCCACCACCCATCCTTTTTTAGTGGCTTTTTTTGCAACTCCGGGTGTAGAACTATATGTCAAAAAATCTCTTGGTTTTAATGTTCCGGACTGGGTTGATACTTTAACTCGTAATTGTCCTGTCAGCCCGACCAGAACATAATTATCATCATTTTCATGCCCGCCGGCTCCGACAAATCCGGCCTGGTCAGAAAAAATACCGAGTATTTGATTTTCTTTCTCCGAACACTTAACTGCCCCGCCATCTTCATCCAAGCAAATGAGATCCCCGGGACTCATATTTGTGTCAATTAGTGTTCCATCGCTATTTGTGGTATTTCGTGTTTTTCTAAAGTATTCTGCAAAGTCTCCGCCGTTGGTGTCGTATGTCACACTATTTTGGGTTCCATTTCCCCGTATTTTTCCTGCGATACTGCTGTTGCCGGTTAAGAATGCCACAAAATAATTTGTGGTTGTTGGAGTAAGGGTTCCGACTTTAAGCGCTAAGACATCCGCATCTGAATTAACAGAAGAATTGGAAATAAAAGCAGAAACAGTGGCATTATTTGTTCCTTCTGCCAAAATGGCATAATTGGTTGTCGCTCCGGAAGCAGAAGCGTACAAAGCAACATTAGTCGATGTCGTTCCAGTGTTTGTTACATCAGAGTAGAGGCCATAAGCGGTGTGGGAGGCATTAGCATTTGCACCAGAACGAGATAGATTGATTAACTTTGAATTGCCTGATGCTCCTCCTGTTGTAGCAGTAGAGGCGATATCCAGTCCTGTTCCAGTGGTTAATCCATCAACAGATAAAGACATAGTATTAGCAGTGGATACTGAATCTGCAGTTAAACTCCAGGGAGAAGTAGTAGTACCTGTGAATGTTTGAGAATATGTTCCTTGTCCTGAGGTTAAAGCTACAGCTCCAATTGATAATAATCCATGGGTAGTGCCTGTTGCTCCAGTTAAAGCAGAAGTTGTTGAAGTATCAGACGCACCATTACCACCTCCACCTCCGGATGCCACAGAAGCAGTATTTCCAGCTGAACCATTACCATTTCCACAGCCAGTTGTACCAGAACCAGCAGGATTACCAGCACCTCCACCACCACCATAACTATAGGTAACACAACTACCACCATTACCTCCAGCTCCCACAGTGGTATTAGCACTGCCCCCTGTGACAGTCACAGTACCAGCAGTCACTGTACCCCCATTTAACCAAGCTGTGCCTCCAGCTCCTCCGCCTCCGGGAGCAGCCCCGGCTCCACCACCACCTTGGTTGACACCACCATCTCCAGCTCCTCCATCACTACCGGCATTTCCTCCCACAGTCACGGTTCCTGAATTGGAGATAGTACCTGAGGTGTTTATCACAATAATACCTCCACCAGCTCCACCAGCACCACCTGTACCACCTGCGCCACCGGTTGAGCTGGCATAACCCTTACCCCCACCTGCGCCACCCCCACCCCCACCCCCACCAGATCCCATTACTATTCTTAAGGTAATGGTGGGAGTGCCAATAGCTGAAGCTGCGCTACCTGCAGAGCCAATTGCTCCAGTGCCACCAGCAACAGCAGGAGAATTTCCTCCATTAACTGCACTTCCAGCACCCCCGTCTGTTCCAGCAGTAGCATTACCTCCGCCTGCTCCCATGCCGGCAGTTCCACCAGCACCTGATCCTCCAAGACCGCAGCCTCCTCCTGACCCTCCATCAATACCGCCGGCATTAGTGGCCACCCCACCTCCGCCTCCTGAAGCTGGTCCATTCCCACTGCTGCCGGCAGTTCCTGATCCGGCAGTTCTGCTCCCTCCGCACTCAGTTGTTCCTCCCGCTCCTCCGGCCCCGCCTGATCCTCCTGTATATCCTTTTCCAGCCATAGTGACAGTTCCGCCTGGGTTAATGGTAACAGTGCCATTTGTCTCAAACCATAATATTCCTCCTACTCCTGTTGAGGTTGACCAGGCTGGGGCTGTTAATGTTCCAGTACCTGTGACTGTGACTGATGAATATTGAGGAACTCTGACTACCTGGAAACAGGCAGTATCAGAAGAGTTACATCTGTTAACTGTGGTTTGGGTATAGGTGTTATCTAAATTGCTGTCTACTGTTATTTGAGTGGCGGAATCGACAGAGCTAATATACTTTTTATCGTATAATCCTACATTAGCAGTAGTTCCATGTTTCATCTGCATGATTAAGACTATGTCATTGGCAGTAAGTCCTGTGGTTGAGGCAACAGTCACTGCTTTTTGACCTGAGGAAACAGTCCCGGAAGTAGCTCCTGTGGTAGCTGTGGAATTAATAGTGGTTGACCCAGACACAGATAAGGCTCCATCAGAGTTGATCCCCGATGGAGGATCAGCTTCAGTTGTATCAATTCTTCCAACATTAGTTCCAGTTGAGTTTTGGAAATAGATTCCGGAATTATTACCATCACCAGAGGTAGAACCAGTTGCCCTGACATTCGTGTTGTTATTAATTCCAGCAAAGTAATTATTTGCTAAAAGCGCACCATTATTAGTAAGCCGAAGTTGTGTAACTCCTGATGAACTTGCTGTTAGTAAATCGCCTGTTGTATTGTCTATCTGAAAAGCTGCCCATGATGTTCGGGCAGAGATACTTGCAACAGGCTGGGTACCGGACTGAGCAGAACCGTACATGTGGAATGTTGCAGCTGAGGTTGATGTTCCGCCAATTAAAAGATCCTGGGTGACGATGCTAGGCGATAGAGTCCCGCTTGCTTGATTCCAAAGGTTTAATAATTGTGAACCATTGGAATAAATTGTCTGGCCGTAGATATTTCTAAATTGCACGCTTGAAGTTCCCAAATCAGTTACGTTGGTAGTATTGGGTCTGACAACTCCAGCTGCTCCAGCATTTGAGGGGTTAAAAAGTATATCACCGGTGGTTGAACCGCCAATGGTTAGGGTGTTGTTTGCTGTTGTCTGGATAGAACTTGCGCCTGTTCTAAAATTAAGACTTGATGAGACTGATGCAGCTCCGGCTACATCGAGTGCTGCTGTTGGAACTCCTGTCTGGATTCCTAAATTCCCTGCATTTGTCAAAACAAGCCGGGTTGTGCCAGAAGCTGAGGCTGTGAATATGTCTGTGCTTTCGGTCTGGTTAAAAATTGCCAAAGCTTTTCCTAACACGCCGCCTGCTTCATTAACACCTGAAGTTAAATAAAATGTGCCGATATTAGCAGGCGGGTAAGCGCCATTCCCGCCAACAACAAGTTGCGCAGCAATTGTTGCAGCTTTATTTATCACAAAACTTTCTGCACTTACGATTACACTGCCTTTATTGTAAGCAGCCAAAGTTAAATCAGTTGAATTAAATACTTCGCCTGCTTGGATATAAAGGGGTGCTTGGGATTTGATAAAATTAGAAGTTGGGTTTGTAAATACAAGATCATACGCAAGACTTACATCTCCGGGAGCTGTTTCAGATAATGGTAGGGAAGTGGTAATACCTGTTTCTGATATGGCAAAAATAGATGAGCCCGAATCCAGAATATTAAATAAGTTGCCTGTGGTTGTGCCATTTGAGCCAATATTTAAAGCAAACAAATCTCCGGTTGCAGTTGTTGAAGACCCCGGCGACCAGTCGATATTAACAAATGTTCCCACCCCTGCTGTTCCGGTAAGCGATGTAGCAGTTGAGCGAATATCAAGAAGGGTTCCTGTAGTTAAGGTATTTGAAGAGCCTGTTGAGAGCTGGGCAAGCTTGCCTGTGGTTAATGATGAAGAACTTTCGTAAATTCCTGTTCCTGATGTTAAGGAATTTCCGGTAAAGACCCATGAGCCTGAAGTGGTTGTTCCGGTTGCATTTGAGGAAGTAAATGTCTGAGCGCCTGTGCCTGATGTAAAATTCAAAGCAGTAGCAGAGGTTGAATTACCAATTGTAATATTTCTTTGCGTTGCATCATTGCCAATATTAATGGTGCCTGTTGTTGTACCGCCAATGGTAAGAGTATTCATCTGAGTGGTTTGAATGGTGCCTGTCCCATTTCTAAAGTTGAGTGAACTGGAAATGCTGGCTGTGCCTGCTACATCCAACATGGCAGTGGGAAGAGGTACATTTCCAATTCCAACATTTCCGTTGTTTCGGATAACAAACTGCGGGACACCGGATGAGGAAGCGGTAAAGAGTGGACCAACACCTCTGTTGTCAATTTGAAATCCTGCAAAAGAGGTATTGGCTGATACAGAAGCTGCTGGTTGTGTGCCACTTTGAGCTACTCCATATACGTGGAATTGAGCGGATGAAGAGGAGGTTCCGCCAATTAATAAATCAAGAGTGTTATTTCTTTGGTTTAAAGCGCCGCTTGTAATATCAAACACACCACCGCCGTAAGTTGGCGAAATAACGCTTCCTTGCCAGACGCCTGTACTAATTGTTCCAACAGAAGTCAAGGATGAACTTACAACAGCAGTTCCCAAAGTAGTTGCAGAGAGAACATCAGTTGCGTTAATTTGATAGGTTTTGCCGGTTGATAAGTTCATGGTGCCGGTATTTAGTACTGTTCCCGAACCATTTAAAGGAGAAAGGGTAATATTGCCGGTTGTACTTCCTCCAATAGTTAGAGTATTGTTTCTTACAGATTGGATTGAACCATCTCCCGAAAGAACCAATGCCTGTCCTGAAGCGTTTTGTGCTGACACAGATGCGGTAGGAGTGCCTGTTCCATTAAGATTTAACACTGCAAATTTTGAAGAGGAAGTTGCATTGCTGCCAAGTAAAAGATCTGCGGTTGTTTGGGTGGTAAAAAGCGAGCCACTGCCAATTTGCCAAAATCCAACAGTTCCTGAAGGCCCGGAAATGAGATTACCATTCAAATACAGATTTCGCCACATTAAAGCAGATGAGCCAAGATCAACTGCATTATTGGTAGATGGTGCTACAAAAGAAGCTGAAGTGCCATTGGCAGGAGCAAGCAAAATATTTCCGGTTGAACCACCGCCAATGGTAAGGGTTTGATTTTTGGTTGTCTGGATATTTCCTGCTGCATTTAAGGTTAGATCTCCGGAAACAGATGCTGTGGGAGTGCCACTATTGACATTGATGAAAGCAAATTTTGCTGAAGATGAAGAAGTGCCGCCGATTAACAGATCAACAGTAGTATTGATTTGGTAAATTGCTCCATTTGACTGAGTCCACCAATTGATACCTCCGGATGTTGAGCCAAGCTGTGTCCAGGAGGAGCCGTTGCAATAATAGTATTGGGTCATAGGCCCGTCATAATAGAATCTTCCGGCTGTAGAAGAAGAGCAAGTGCCGGCGTCAGATTGAATACTCGGAGCCAGAGAAAGAGTGGCAGAAATACTGGCTGATCCGGCGATGTCTAATTTAAAACTGGAATCTGCGGTTGATTTTCCTAAAGCCAGGTTGTCGGTTGAAGTGGTTAAGGCAACGGAAGTTCCATTGTCTGTAAATCCTGAAATATTTAAATCAGAACTGCTGGGAGTAAAGGTGAGTTTGTTATTGGAAGTATCAATTGCAATAGCCAAACCTGATCCTGCTGCAAACGTAATGGTGTCTTTTGAATTGCCTGCATCAAAACTTGAGGAGCCTACAGTAATGGTTTTAAATACTTTTAAAGAAGAGCCGGTATCGGCGTTGGTAATTTTTAATCCATCAACGGTGATTCCATCTCCTGCCTCAAGTTTTAAGTCTCCTGTTTTGCTGCCTAACGAGATTACTCCGGTATTAGTGATTTTAGGACTTTGTCCGGAAGAGATTGAGACGCCAGTGCCTGCAGTTAGACTGTAGATAATGTTACCCGCAGTGAGTTTGCCTGAACCCAGATTTATATCTTTGTTGTCAGTTGAAATATTGCTGTTAAACTTTGCTTCGCCTTCAACTGTGAGAGTGTCGGCTAAAACAGAAGGCACATTAACTTTGAAGGTGATATTTTTAGGAATATCGGTCGCAGCCAGGACCCCGCTTTTACGTTCCAAGGCCTGGTCTTGCGAGGCTAGACCAGGGTGAGATAGTTCGGGCAGCCCTACTTCCAAAACTCCGGCTCGGTTGAGTGCGCCAACAAGCGAGGTGGAAAAGAGGAGCACAGCAAAGCCCATGATTATTCTTTTCTGAATAACTGTCAACGCTATGTCATTGCGAGGAATCTTTATTATCGAATCAAGTGTGTTTGCAGTGAAAAGAGAAGATTTTTTGGCGAGATTTGATATGGTTTGATATTCTTTGGATATTCTTGGATAGAGATTTTTGAGAATCTGATGAATGTCATTTTTAACTTGTTTGAGAAACTTACTTCTTGATTCATTTCGTTCACTCGAAGAAGAACTAGTGGTGATCTCTTGAGATTGCTTCACCCCTTCGGGGTTCGCAATTACAAGAGAGGGAGATGTAGTGACAGTTGTCCCCCCCCCCAAGCTATAAACACCTGTGAACTCCTGTACTTGTTTTAATGAATACCGTCTTTGGTTTCCGGGAGTTCTCCTGGGTGTTAATACTCCGTTTTTATCATACCGCCTTAGCGTGGTAATGGATACCCGAAGTAATTTGGCAGCCTCTTGAATAGTTAGTAATGTGTCGTCCATTGGGCAGGATTGAACCTATTTGGATAGATCTGTATAGGTTTACTATTAAACTATGAAGACTTTTCACAGACTTGTCAAGAGGCAAATAATCTTATCATAAACTTATCAGGAGATTAATTAATTTACTATTAACCAATTAAAGGGAATATCAGTTTTGGGTTGGTTGTTTACTCCCACAGTAAATGATTCATTTGGTACTTGGCGAAGGAGATACAAAACTTCATTATTTGTGTTGCCGTTTGGCGTGATATAAATAAGTGATTTTTCCGTCACCAAACTATTTCTAATGGTGAGTTCGGATTGGTATGCACTTATGGTAGCAATTCCTGCAGAGCCTGTGGCAATGATTTCCGAACTTGACAGAGCTAAAGCTTTACTGATCGGGCTTAGATTAAGCTTAGAAAATGTGCCGGAGCCTGAGGCTACTACATTTCCTTGTTCACTCACTGCAAAAACAGCAGAGCCGGAAGCATTGGTAACAGTAAGCGTTTTTTCAAATGTAGCATTGCCTTTTACTTGCATATTTCCTTCGATATCAAACGTAATTAATCCGCCAAGGAAGTTAATACCTCCTTGTCTTAGCGGTTGGATTTCCAGACTGCTATCTAGCACATTAATAGAGTTATCTGTTAAAACAAGGCCGGTATTTGGGCTGCCGATACTAACAGTTCCTGTAAACGAGGCATCGGTAAAGGTGGAGGGACCGAGAGAAATAAAGCCATAATTAAACTTCGGAAAACTCAGAATACTCGGAGAATCAGATGAATTCAGATTTTTCAGATAATCAGATACGCTAAGGTTGTCTGCAATAATTGTTCCGGCGCGTAGAACTCCTCCAATGCTTGCATTACCACTATTGTTAAATTGTTCTATTGTTAAATTGTTAAATTGTCCAGATTGAGCTGTAAGTTGGCCTGAGAACGAGGCGTTGCCTGTACTATCTATAGTAGCAACAGCGCTGCCGGAGGCGTTTTGGACCTCCACGATAATGTCATTGCGAGGAGACACGTCTGACGTGTTCGACGAAGCAATCCCTTGAGATTGCTTCGCTCCGCTCGCAATGACGAGTCTTCCGTTCACCACTACCGAATCAGAAGACAAGGGAGAAATGGTATCGGTATGGATTTGGTCAACGTAAGCAATGGGAGAAACAACCTTAGTATCTAGTATTAAGTATTTAGTATTTAGTATATTCGTATTAAGCGTATCAATAGTTCCATTGGCAGCAGTGAGTGTTTGAGTTGCGAGCTCGGAAGTTTTGATAGAGCCTTCTACTGCGAGTTCTTTGGCATGAATGTAGCCGGCTTCTAGATTTGCAATAACAGCCTTACTAAAAGTTCCAATACGATTTATAAGTTGGTCTGTTGCCTTGTTGTTTAAAGAAAATGATATGGTTTGGTCCTGTTGTGTTATAGTTTGGGGAACAGAACCAAATGTCGGATCAAGATCAATCGAGAGATTACCGGTGTCAGTAAGATAAACATCGGGGTCGTGAAATGAAGGCTGGAGGATCGTGTTCACGATGCAGATATTATTGTCATTGTGAGGAGTACCGAGCTTGTCGAAGGATGACGAAGCAATTCCATCTGAAGTAGATTGCTTCACTTCGTTCGCAATGACAGAACAAGAAGGTTCTGAAAGGGCTCGGCCCACCACTCTTCCTGCCCGGGTTGCTTTCATGGCAACTCCAGGAACAGAACTGTTAGTAAGATAGTCTCCGGGTTTTATGTCTCCGCTCTCGGTCGAAACTTTTAAAGGCAACTGGCCAAGGAGGCCGACTAAAACATAGTTTGGGTCATTGTCATGGTCGCTTCCGCCGACAAAACCGGCTCTGTCTGAGACAATTCCGAGGATATTATTGTTTGTTTGATCACACTTACCAACACCGCCGTCTTCTGCCAGACAGACAAGGTCACCGGGTTCAAAAGATTGCTTCGTCCTCCACGCTTCGCTCTGAGTCCTCGCAATGACATTACTTTTTCTAAAGTATTCTGCAAAGTCAACGCCGGTTGTGGAGTATTTGACTCCCCCTCCAAAACTTTGGATTTTTCCCTGAATCTGGCCGTTTCCATCCAGAAACGTAGTAAAATAATTTGTGTTTGATCCTGTTGTAAAACCTAATTTTAAAGCCAAGGCAACAGAATTAGCACCTGTATCGGTATTTTCAATCATGGCTACTGCAGTTGCAGATTGACTATCGGAAACATGCAGTTTATAGGCAGGATTTGTGGTACCAATTCCAACATTGCCGGTTGTACCCGAGACTAAAAATTTAGCAGCAGCAGTTGAATTTCCGCCAACCAGCAGATCATCAGTTATATTTGTCGGCGCAACTGTTCCAAGTGATCGTAAAAACGGCGGAGTCTGCCAGGTTGGAACACCGCCTAAGACAGTCAAAACTTGATTTGACGAGCCAATACTTCTTTTTGAAAGCGAAGTGGGATTGGAAGATGCGGCATATAAAATATCGCCGGTTGAGTAGGTGGTTAGACCTGTTCCGCCATAATTTGCTTTTATTGATGTTGCCTGCCATGTGCCTGTTGAAATAGTTCCAACTTGTGTTAGAGAAGAATTTACAACAGCAGTTCCCAAAGTAGTTGCAGAGAGAACATCAGTTGCGTTAATTTGATAGGTTTTGCCGGAAGACAAGTTCATTGTGCCGGTATTTAGCACAGTGCCCGAACCATTGAGAGGGGAAAGAGTAATATTTCCGGTTGTATTTCCGCCGATAGTTAGGCTATTATTCCCTGTTGTTTGAATACTTCCTGCTCCGGTTCTAAAACTTAAAGAACCGGATACAGAGGCACTTCCTGCTATATCAAGAAATGCAGAAGGGGTAGAAGTGCCAAAACCAATATTTCCTCCTTGAGTAATAACAAGATAGGAATTGGGGTTTGGCGTTGTTCCATTTACGCCAATTTGCAAATTGCCGGAAGTTGTAGAAATAGAAACAGCATAATCGAGTGTTTGTCCGCAGCCATCAGTAGTTGTGCATTGAACATGCAAAGAAGAAGGACCTACATATAGACTTTTAAATCGGGCAGAAGAGGATGCGCCCAAGTCAGTAACATTATCGGTTTGCGGGCCAAAATAGCCTGTGGCTTGAGAGTTTTTGGGATTGACAAGAATATTGCCGGTATTTGTTCCGCCAAGTGTGAGCGTTTGGTTATTGGTAGTTTGAATAAGGCCAGATACGTTATCAAAGGTAAAGTTGCCTTTGGAAATAATATTGCCGGATAAACCTTCGATTCTCAGTTTTGATGAGTCAGACGCGGTTCCTCCAAGTATAAGATCATCGGTTGAATTCAAAGGCGAAATTACCTGGCTGTTTCTTTGCCACCAGCCCTGGGTTCCGGAAATAAGAGTGGGAAATACATTTTGAGTATAAATATTTTTCCAAGAAGCAAGAGGAGAGCCGATAGTATAAAGTCCGGTGTCAACAGGCGTAATATTTCCTTTGATATCAAGCGCATTTTGGGGAGCTGCAGTACCAATGCCAACCCAGCCGTCGCTGTCAATAACAAACTTGGTTGCGCCTGAGCTTGAAGCGGTAATAAGATCACCGGAGCTATTATTATTCACAATAAAAGAGGCAACCGCTGATTCAGTCGCGTTGATAATTACTTTATCGTCTATTTCAACTGCTCCAGGGTTAAATTCTCCATTCATGGAGCTATTTATAATTGGTTTTTGAATATCAACAGAGCCAAACCCGTCAGGAGAAAGCTCGATATTGCCATTTGAACCCGGCACCGTGTTGAGAATTACAGACTTTCCGGAAAGTGTGAAAGTGCCGCCTGTGGCTTGAAATGTGGGAGAAGCATTTTGTCCGATGACTAAATTTCCCGATGAGTTAAGAGACAGAACAACATTTTTTGCATCACCTTGGGTAATGGGCGAAAGTCCATCAAGAGTAAGAGCGTTTTGAGAGAATTGGGTGGTTGGGATTTGCTGACGGGGAGATAATTCTTCATCCGAGCCGACCTGAATGCCTAAAAAAAGCTTTTCGTTTTCAGAAAAAATAGATTCGGAAAGAGGGTTATTTATTCCAAGTACAACAGAAAATGTTCCGTCAGAATTGGGACTTATGGTATGAACTTCTTTCCAAATTAAAGAATTTGAGAAATTGGTTGGGTGATTATACAAAGAAAAAGTTACATCTTTTGGGGAATTGATTGGATTATTGAGCCGATCCAGGAGTTTGCCTGTAAAAAAAAGAGTTTTTGGAGAAATATGAGTAGAAAGAATGGCTTTTGGCGGCGAATGTAAAAAATCAGTCTTATCGAAAAAGAATAATGTGCCACTCGTAACAATAATTATTAAAATGGAAAAATGAATATAGCTTGAAATTGGTGAAGCATGATATTGTTTGTACCATTTTGGTCTTTTGTGTTTGAGAAAAACAATTAATTTTTTATGGAAAGGAAGATAAGAAGTAGAGATGGGCGCGTAAAAACTTTTGGGAATATTAGGAATATATGAAGATGATTGTTTTTGAAACAGTTTTAGAAAAGAGCTTTGTTTTTTTGCTTGATTGGCTTTTGCGAATTTTATTTTTTTTCTTAAAAAAAGAGATTCTGTCTGATTCACTAAAGCAGCCAGAGGAATGATAAAAAGATATTCCAGTATATAGTTTGATGCTTTAAGTAGTTTTTGGAATAGGCGGATGGGAGGGAAGCGAGAAAATAAATTGTCATTGCGAGGGTTTGAAAAACCCGAAGCAATCTCGAGATTGCTTCTCTCACTTTGTTCGCTCGCAATGACAGTGGGTTTATATTTTACATTCGATTCTAGGTCATCTACAGGTTTGATTATGCCTTCTTTTTCTATCCAGGCAAGATATTTTCTTAGTGATGAGAGTTTTCTGTTGATAGATTTTGGAGCAAGCTTGGCTTCGTGAAGCAGTCTGTATTTGTATTCGTTAAAAAGAGAAGAGTCAATTTTTCTTAAGACATCTTGTTCTTTTAGGTTCCATGCATGGATTGCGCCGGTTACACGCTCTGCCCATTTTAAAAACTGGAGCACATCGTTAGTATAGTTTTTTATAGTAAGATTTGATGCGTTATAGACATACAAGTAGTTTTTAAATTCTTTTATGTGCCATATGTCTTCCTTTTTTGGAGAGGCGGGTAGAGATTTGTTAAAAGGATCTTTTAGAACAAGTCCTTCTAGTTTTAAGAAGCGAAAAAAGCTTCTCAAGGAAGACATATGTCTTTTAACTGTTTTAGGCGAAAGAGAAGTTTTTTCTTTTTTATAGATTTCGATAATGTGAGGAGTTATTTCCGGGGGGTTGAAGGTTTTATGAAAGGACTCTTGAAACCAACGGATAAACTGTCCTACATCTGCCTTATAGTTTTTGACAGTTATTTTTGAAGGCTGTTTTTTCTGAGACTTCAAGAAAAGAATAAACGGTTGTAATAGATTCATGTTTGTATAATCAATGTCTTTTACTTTTGTCTCGGTAGAAGAGTTGTTTTTGTTGGGCCTCGAGATTATACGAATTATACGGGTGTTTAATGATAGAAATTAATAAACTGTCATTATTAAGAGTAGACTTTATATATCAAATTGTCAATAACCTAGAGTAAGCTAAAATTGATATAATTTTATATCTTAATATATGGTAAAAATTTTCATATTTTTATATTCCGGAGTTTTTAGCTTTGTTACGTCTTTAATTATCTTCACAAATTTCAAGTTCGGTTTTTATTCCGAATATTTTCTTATTTTTTAACTATATACAAATATAGCATAAGAATGAATGTGGAGAAGAGTTCTAATTTTATTTTTTGATGACTATGTCCTATAGCTAGTATTACGCATAATAAAATTATATGCTATTTTAGCAATCGAAGATAAAAAGTGCCACACTATTTTTATGAGGAGATTTGGTTATAGATGTAATAAAAATGCAGGAAAATGCTTCATATTATTTTTCATAAGACACGCTCAAATTGCTTAGAATCTAAGGCTGTTTAGGATAAAAAACAAAACTAATTATACGGCTAAATAGTACATCACACGAATTTCGCAGTTGTCATTGCGAGCGACCAAGTCAGACTTGGGAAGCGTGGCAATCTCATTGATGGGAGATTGCTTCGTCCTCCACGCTTCGCTCTGAGTCCTCGCAATGACAACTGCGAAATTCGTAATTAGGTTGAGAAGTGGGATGGAGGATGGGGGAATGAGGGCAGTTTTATTGATGTTTTTTGATCCTTTTTATAACAAAAAGAATCAGAATAAAAATACCAACAATTTCTCCGGTTTCTTTTAAAGGCAAGACAACGAATTGGACGCTTCGGGTAAATGTAGGGCCATGTTTGGACAAGGCAAGGGTAAGACGCGCCGTATACGGTCCCAGGAGAAAGCCGTTTTGCCAAGACAATTTTGTCAGGTCACCCTCTGTGACTAAAAGTTTTTCCGAGTCTATGAGAATAGGTGATTGTTTGATTCCTATTGCTCCAACTGTTTGAGAAAACATATTTTTGATCGTGATTATACCTTGAGGAAGTATCGCGTGACTGCCCGTGTTTCTAACTCTGAGCGTAAACGGAATCGGGCCTTTCTGAGAGAAGAAAGGACCGGAAAACTCTTCTATGGTGCCTTTCGGAGAAGAAGAAATGTTTTGAATTGAAAGTAGTATATGGCTTGCAATTATTACTTGTGCTTTTGTAATAGTTTCTTTTTTCTCAAAAGTACTCGGTTCTGGATTAGATATAAAAAGAATAGAAAAATAATAGTCTGATTCTGTTTGTTCGGTAGGAATGTGGAGGGAAAAGGTAAGCGTTTTCTTTTGAAACGGTCCGAGTAATATCTTGTTGGTTGGCTCGTCGTCTTCTAAAATGGTAACTTTTTTTAGAATATCCGGGTCTGGCTTTTTGTCAAAGTTCTCAAGATAGGATACATTTCCTTGACTGTCTTTGGCCCGAAATGGTTTGAGAAGAATTTCAAATTCCATTGGCTGCTCGGTACGGTTTTCTATACTAAGAGGCGTTTTGATAGTGTTGGGTGCTTTGGTTTGAATGGTAATAGAAGGCGGAGAAACTCTGAGCGATACCGAAGTTGCATATGCCTTGTTTAAAGGCAAAAGTGACATCCATGTCATTCCGAGCAAAGCGAAGAATCTTTTTAAATTTAAATTTTTCATAAATCTATTTGCTCGGGTCGATACAGAAAATTTCTTCGCGCCCGGCTTGGTTCAACTTTTACGTCTTCTGATCCACGTTACGGCTGTATTCCTTGGATGAATTACAGTTTATTCGCACATGCAAAATTTTGTATCTCCCCTCGCCTTAAACAGTATAACAATTTTAATATGTCGGTACTGCGATATAAGTAACTGTGTTCGAGTACTGATTTGGTTTGAAGGTATTTGATATGTTTATTTTATAGATAATTTCTGATTTGCCGGTGGTTGTGTTAGCTGTTGCTCTTAGAACAGTTTGAGGAGATTGCTGTTTGGAATTATTGGCAAAATGCTTAAAGGTCTCGGGAATTAAAAAGTCATCCGCGCAATCCGAAGATATAAGATTGTCACAGCGGTAGCCGAATCCATACGTCAAAATATTTGACCACGTTGAGGCAATATCTTCTTTGCAAAAGCCGTCGTCGCAGGTAGTATCCGGAATTATGTCCGGGCTTACCGCATTAATAAGTTCGTGGTTTTCATAAGCCGTAACAAAGTACCCAATAGATTTTGACCGGTTGGTAGAAAGAGTCGTGGTGCGGATGATAGGATTCGTTGGGGTAAGCATGCCAAAGTTGATTGTTGTATCGGAAACGGAAAATTCAAAGAAATCATCCGTGGTTATTATTGAAAAGGTTTTTTCTCCCTCCGGGGGAGGGGTAATAACCGGAATTTTTTGAGTTTGTTCTGCGGTTTGTTTGAGCTCAATTGTGTAATTGTCAGAAGACATGCTTTCAGCTCCTACAGAGCTGGAAAATAATCCAATAAACGAATAAACGAATAATTCAATAAATAGCACAAGAATTTTTAATTTGAAATTTTTAATTTGAAATGAATTTTTAAAATTTAATTTTTTAAACATTTTAATTTTATTGTCTTGCGAAGTAATATCCTGCTTCGCAGGAAAAATTGTAAATTTAAAATTAAAAATTAATTCTTGGTTCCTTGTATTTCCTTGCTGTGTTCTCGGCCAAAAAAGAATGCTAAGGGTGAGACAAGAACAATTGATCCTACCTTTGCAATGTTTTCATATACAGCATTTGAAAGAATTTCCGGAAGAAATATAGCCACAATTCCCAGTACAAATACAAAAACAGTTGTCGGTTCAAAGACAAATACCAACCCAAACGTGATAAAATAAAGAAGAAAAAATAAGCCGGATGACAATTTACCGGTTATAAAAACAAAAAAAAGCACAATGGTAATAACGCCAAAAATAGCCAAGGGTTCTGGAATATGTTTTTTTCGAAACAAAAGAAATGCATATAATCCTGCCGCGATTATTCCCAGGATGAGATATATTGCATTAGAAAAAGGAAGAATATCGCGGACAAAAACAATTGCACAGGCTGTCAAAATAAGGAAGGATTGGTATAACAATTTCATGCTTGTAAGGGAAAACTATAACTATTATACTTAATATACCTATTATAACGATTATATGAAAGACTACAAGCCTTTGGAAATTGAGGTTAAGTGGAAAAAAATGTGGGACGAGAAAAAAATATACAGCCCTGATTTGGACAGCGTAAAAAGGCCATTTTATAACCTGATGATGTTTCCCTATCCGTCTGCGGAAGGACTTCACGTAGGCTCGGTCTTTACATTCACCGGCGTTGATACATACGGAAGATTTAAACGCATGCAGGGATTTGATGTCTTCGAACCCATGGGACTTGACGGGTTTGGAATTCACAGTGAAAACTATGCCTTAAAAGTGGGCCGCCATCCAAAAGAACAGGCAAAACGATCAGAAGAGAACTTTTATCGACAGCTTTCTTCTATTGGAAATGGGTTTGACTGGAGCAGAAAACTAGAAACATATGATCCAAACTATTACAAATGGACTCAATGGATCTTTATACAGCTCTTTAAAAGAGGACTTGCATACAGAAAAAAAGCTCCGGTAAACTTCTGTCCTTCATGTAAAACAGTTCTTTCGGATGAGCAGGTCATTGATGGGAAATGCGAGAGGTGTGGTTCGGTTGTCGAAAAAAGAGAGCTTGAACAATGGTTCTTTAAAATCACTGACTATGCAGAGCGACTTTTGAATAATATCCCAAAGTTGAACTGGACAGAAAAAGTTAAGATTGCCCAAAGGGATTGGATCGGAAAGCGGGAAGGAACCACAATCCGCTTTGTCATTGCGAGGACCCAGAACGAAGTGAAGGGGACGAAGAAATCTCAAAAAGATCAGATTATCATGGGTTCTGCGAACCCTCGCAATGACAGTCAATATATTGAGGTTTTTACCACACGGGGCGATACGCTGTATGGGGCGACGTTTATTGTTTTGGCACCCGAGCACCCGGTCGTCGCTTCGCTCCTCCGGAATTCAGAATTAGAAAAGATACGAAAGTACGTTGAGGAGGTCAAAAAGAAAACGGAGATTGAAAGGGGAGCACAAGGGAAAGAGAAGACAGGGGTATTTACCGGTTTATACGCGATCAATCCGATTAATAATGAATCAATTCCTGTATGGATTGCAGATTACGCGTTGATGGGTTATGGCACAGGAGCATTATTTGGAGATGCGCATGACGAGCGGGACGTAGCGTTTGCTAAAAAATATGGAATTCCTCTAAAAGCAACTCTTATTACAGGAGACAAAGAAAGAGACGAGCGTATTCTAAAGCTTGAAGAATGTTTTACCGGAGACGGGACATTGGTTGATTCGGGGGAATTTTCAAGGTTGTCTTCACAGCAAGCACGGGAAAGAGTAGCAGAATGGCTCGAAAAGAATAAAAAAGGAGGCAGAAAAGTAACGTATCATCTTCGCGACTGGCTTATTAGCAGGCAGAGATACTGGGGGCCGCCGATACCGATGATCTACTGTCAAAGTTGTGCAGGTAAAGGCAGATCTTGGTTTAATTCCATTGACAGTAAAGAAGAGAATGTATCAAGTATTAAGTATAAGGTATCAAGCAAGGACGGGAAATTTCTTAATACTAAATACGTAATACATACTACTGATGACATGGTAGGATGGTATCCAATTCCCGAGGAAGACCTGCCTGTCATCCTGCCCGATGTCCAAGATTGGAGGCCTGAAGGAACCGGAGTCTCGCCCTTGGCAAATCATCCGGAATTTTATAAAACAACGTGTCCTAGTTGCGGTGGAAAAGCAAGGCGGGAAACAGACGTCTCGGATACATTTTTAGATTCTGCTTGGTACTTTTTTAGGTATTTAGCAACGGAGATACATGATGTGCCGTTTCCTTCGGAAGGGTTCATAAATTCCAAATCAACAAATCAACAAATCAACAAATCAACAAATTTGATGATTGGAAATTGGAAATTGGAAATTGGAAATTTCGCGAAGCGAGTAAAGTGGCTTCCCGTAACTATGTACATTGGCGGAGCAGAACATTCGGTTCTCCACCTATTATACTCCAGGTTTATTACTATGGCGTTTAAGGATTTGGGTTTGATTGATTTTGAAGAGCCGTTTGCTCGGTTTTACGCACATGGACTTATTATTAAAGATAGAGCGAAAATGAGCAAAAGCAAAGGCAATGTCATAAATCCGGACGAGTATTTGGCAAAATACGGCGCAGATGTTTTACGGGCGTATTTAAGGTTTGTAGGGCCATTTGATATGGGAGGCGATTTTAGGGACAGCGGAATTGAGGGAATGCAGAGATTTTTGAAACGAGTTTGGAGATTGGTTAATGATGTCATCGCGAGCGAAGCGAAGCAATCTTCTGACCCGAAAGAGATTGCTTCGCCCTCCTTTGGCGAGGCTCGCAATGACAATGAGGGAAAACGAGTAATGAATAGGATAATCAAGGGAGTAACAGATGATCTGGAGGCTCTGCGATTTAATACTGCCATGGCAAAGCTGATGACGTGGTATAACTATCTTTCTCAGCAAAAAAATGTAAGTAAAAAAGAGCTTGAGACATTTTTAAAGCTTCTGGCGCCTATTGCGCCTTTTATAACCGAGGAATTATATCAAAATGTCATTGCGAGTCCGGAGGGCGCTGCAATCTCAGATGACGGAAGTTTTCGATCTGTTCATCTTCAACCGTGGCCGTCATACGAGCCTAAGATGCTGGAAGAAGGAGAAGTAACAATTGTGGTTCAGGTGAATGGGAAAGTTCGTGATTCGTTCACAGTTCATAGTTTACAGTTCACAGAACAAAGCAAAGTTGAAAAGAAAGCAAAAGAGAGTTCAAAGATAAAAAAGTATATAGAGGGGAAAAAGATTAAGAAAGTCATTTATGTTGAGGGGAAAATTATCAATTTTGTCGTCTAAATTTAGCAATCATTTCGATTGAATGCCAGTGAGTATTTTTTATAAGATTAGATTGTAAAATATTGCCAAACCATGAATTTTAGCCTCAATAATACCTTTTTTAAGGAATTTAGCTTCGAGCATCTTCGCTCTACTTATCCTATAATCATTAAAAAATACCGTTTTTCGCTCCTGCTTGGCATAGCAGGTCTGATATTCTTTGGATATGGTTTGATTACTTTATTAAGTTCGAGTAATTCTGATGATGAGATTGAGTATAAACCTGTTGTTGCTAACCAAACGAACGAAAATAAAGGGACTATGGTTGTTGATGTCAGCGGAGCTGTGGTTAATCCCGGCGTGTATAAACTGAGTATTGATTCACGGGTTTGGGACGGCTTAATAAAAGCAGGAGGTTTATCAAGCGGAGCAAACAGGGAATGGGTATCTAAGAATTTAAATTTAGCCGCAAAGCTTTCTGACGGAGGCAAAATATACATACCAACAGGGCAAACAGGCATCACGAGCACCATGGGCAGCATAAAAGGAGAGAACTTAGGTTCGGTTGAGGGATTTATAGATATTAACACGGCAAGTGAAGGAGAGCTGGATTCGCTGCCGGGTATAGGGCCTGTAACCGCGCAAAAAATCATTCAAAACAGGCCATACAGTGCCACAGAAGACCTTATTTCAAAAAAAGTTGTTACAGGTAAAGTGTTTGAGAAGATTAAAGGGAAAATATCAGTGTACTAGTGTACTAAATATGCTTATTCGCTCGGTTCGATATAGAAAATTTCTTCGCGCCCGGCTTGGTTCAATTTCTATGTCTTCTGATCCACGTAACGGCTTTACTCCTTGGCTGTTGGTGCAATTTATTCGCACATGCGAAATTTTATATCTCACCTCGCTTTAAAATATGAACAAAGTTCAGATCGCAGTTGCAGTATTTTTATTTATTGCACTTTTGTTGAGGTTCTATTTCTACTTCCATAATCAAATTCCTTATCAAGACGGGGAGAAAGTAGAACTGGAAACCACGCTTTTTTCCCAACCAACCGTAGGCAGATTTAATCAAAAACTATTTATCCAAACCAAGCGGGGTCGAGTTTGGGTCATACTACCTACGTATCCTCAGTATCATTACGGAGATATTATCCAAATTTCAGGCTCAATAAAATTAAAATCAAGCACTCAGAATAGTGGAATGCTAAGGAAAGAAAGGGTTATTCCGGTAATCTATTTTCCCGAAGTTGCGCCTGGAAAAAATGATAAAAATTTTGGGTTAGCCCCGATTCAATCGGGGTTAGCAATTGCTTCTTTCTTTCGCCAAAAAATGATTACGCTTTTTCAAAATTCTCTCTCTTCACCTTCGTCCAGTCTTTTGCTGGGAATTGTTTTTGGGATTAAAGAGTCCGTGGGTACGCAATTTACCTATCATTTACGAGTGTCGGGGGTTATGCACGTGGTGGCTGCGTCAGGAATGAATGTGACCATGGTAATTGCTTTTTTAACGCCGATTTTTTTATTAATCTTTCGGCGCCAAATAGCATTACTGCTTGTTGGTGTATGTATCCTATTTTACGCGTTTGTTTCAGGGCTCCAGGCATCGATTGTGCGGGCAAGCATTATGGGAATGTTTGTTTTAGCAGCTCAAGTCACGGGCAGGCAAACATGGCCTCTCTATGGGCTTTGTATGGCCGGATTTTTAATGCTTTTTATAAGTCCTCAAACACTTTTTGACATAGGGTTCCAACTTTCGTTTATATCAACACTCGGATTATTGTTTATTCGACCGCTTATTGGTTTTAAAAATGTATTAGGAGATGATATGGCAACAACTATCTCTGCTCAAATCGCGACACTTCCCATACTCCTTGGGAATTTTGGCAGTTATTCAGCAGTTTCTGTGGTTGTAAATGGGTTGGTATTATGGACAGTACCAATTCTAATGATTATTGGAGGAATTGGGGGGCTGATTGGCCTTGTATTTGAACCACTAGGTAAACTTCTCCTTTTTGTCTCCCTCCCTTTTTTGATATATTTTGAGATGGTAGTGTCATGGTTTGGAGAGCATTCGGGGACAATCTCAGTATCTTCTTTTCCGTGGGAACTTGGAGCGGGGTATTATTTGATACTTAGTTCCTTTGTTCTCTATTTCCAGAAAACTCGGAATACTCGGAAAATCAGTAATTCAGCACATCAGAAAGCCAGAAAATCAGAACAATGAAGAAGCATCTACTTATTATTTGTCTTTCTCTTTTAGCTTTAGCGGGGTTGATCTTGTATCAGCGTTTTATATTTTTTGATGGTAAACTACATCTGGTTTTTTGTGATGTGGGCCAGGGAGACGGAATATTTATTCGCACACCGAATGGAAAAAATATTATTGTAGACGGAGGGCCGGATGACAAGATTGTATCGTGTTTGTCTTCTCACATGCCGTTTTGGGAGAAAATTATACACATGGTTATACTCACTCATCCCCACGCGGATCACCTAAACGGCCTAATTCCTGTAATAAAACGATATACTGTTTTATCTTTTGATACTGAAAAAATCGAAAATAAAACAGGAGGGTTTTTGCAGTTAACGCAAGTAATTCAAAAAAAGAAAATACCAATGAGGTTTCTTTGGCAAGGAGACACTTTTGGCATAAAAGACGGAGTTACGCTTACTATTGCCGGCCCAAGTAAAGAGTTTTTGGATGAGACGAGTCCTGGAGGAACAATCGGAGAGACAAAAGAATTCGGCTCCGTCCAAACACTTGTTTCGTATGGTTCTTTTAGAATACTTCTTACAGGTGATAGTCAGGCACAAGAATTAGAAGATGCGCTAAAAAGTGGTATTTTGAATACTATTGATGTATTCCAGATACCACATCATGGTTCGAAAACGGGAGTTAATCGGGAAATAATCGAAAAGCTTAATCCGAAATTAGTAGTGATTTCTGTAGGAAAAAACAACTACGGCCACCCAAGTCCGGAGGTTGGGGAGTTATTAAGAAATAAAGAGATTAAAGTGCTAAGGACAGATAAAAATGGAAGTATAGAGATTATAAGCGACGGGAGGAAATTTGAAATTAAAAAATAATATTCTCAGATTCGTCTTCTAAGATAACATCTTGAATTTGGTCAAAATCGTCGTTTTCGTTTACAAAAGACTCGTAAGAAAGTTGGGGATTGGTTTTAGAAAAATAACTTAATACTTCATCCGGTTGCGTCCATTCCGTTGTTCTCTGCCCAATATATTCAGGATACGAAGATGGTTGTCCCCAGCTTCGCAAGGCGTGGCCTTGCGAAGCTAAAGCTTGTTTATGAATATAGCGTGATAAATGAAGAAATTGTTCTTCCGTTAGAACAGAAACCCCTTTATACGTATCTTGATATAATGATCCCGTTCTCTTGTATTTCTTATTAAAGTACATAGTATATCGTGTGCATAATGAATTCATAAATTTATCTATCGAAAGTGCATTTTTTTGCTTGACAAAAAAATGAAAATGATTTGGCATTAAGCAATAGGCAAGTAAGGTAATTTCGTCCGCAAAATTATTAAGTCGCAACGCTTTTAGAATTTTATATTTTTCTCTAGAAGATATGTTGGGATCAGCAAGTTGTGTCCTAAGACCTATTTCGTCTTTCGGAAGTAAATATTCCTCAAGATAACTTAAAAACACAGCATAATCTTGCATGTCTAAAAATATTAATCTTTTTTCAACCCCTCGATTATAAAGATGATAGTAGCCATTTTCTAAATATTGTTTGACTCTGTTTTTAGCAGGCATATAAAAAGTGTAAAGTTTGCAAAGTTTTTTGTCAAGAGGTAATTGAGTTCCAAGGCGTGGCCTTGCGAAGCTAGCACTTGCGAAGCTAGCACTTGCGAAGCTAGCAAAACGGGTACCAAGGGTACCAATACGGTAAAAACCCGTCAAGGTCAAGCTCGAAGACTAAATCGGGATGGAGAAGGTGATGGTGGTGCCCTTGCCAGGCTCGGAATCTAATGTAATAATTCCGCCGTGGGCATCTATAATTTGTTTGGAAATAAACAACCCAAGTCCGGTGCCTGCAACGTGATTTTTTATTTCGCCTGCGTTTTTGCCGCTATCAATTTGATAAAACTTGGAAAACAATTCTCCTTGTTGTTCTTTAGGAATGCCAATTCCCGTGTCAGCCACAGAAACAGTAAGCTTTTTTGTTCCGCTTTGTATTAGCTGCGCGCTAACAGTTATCTTGCCTTTTTCTTGAGTAAATTTAACGCTGTTTGAAATTAAGTTGTTTAACACTTGTCCAATGCGGATTGGGTCAAGCATGACTTCTTTTGGCACGCTTTTGTCAATTTTAGCCAAAAGTTCAATCTTTTTATTCTTAGCTTGCACAGAAAATACCTCAACAACTTGCTCGATTAATTTTTTTATATCACTAGGAGTTTTTTGGATGGTAAACTTGGAAGCTTGGATTTTTGCCAGGTCTAAAAGCGATGATATTTGATCCAAGATTCGTTTGGATTGATCATGTATTAACGTAAGCATTTTTTCTCGTTCTTCTCTGCTCAATTTTTTGTTGGTAACCAGTATTTTGGACGCGCCTTTGACAGCGGTAATGGGAGCTCTGAGTTCGTGAATCATCATGTTGACAAAATCATCTTTGACAATTGACAAAGAATTGTCAAATGTAACGTCTTTGATGACAAGACAGACAAGGGAGATTCTGGACTCCTCACTTCGTTCGTCTCCAGAATGACGAAGAATGATCGGAGCAAGGTTCACTTTGAGAGTTTTTTCTTCTAATTTAATTTCCTGTTCTTCCAGAGCTTTGTTTTCCGTCAAAGTTTGTTCAACCATTTTCTTTAAATCAAATGTAGGAGGCAGGCTATTGACAATATCAGCCAGTTTTGGCTTGTTTGCCTTTATGCGTAGAATCTTTTTCGCGGAGGCATTGACAAACGGCAGTTCGTTAACACCGTCAATCATAATGATGCCGTCGGCTAAGTTTTCTAATACATTTTGAGCTATTTGTTCATGTATTGATATGGTTTCGAAATCTTTTTTTGACACTCTTTCTTTTTTTAGTTTTTGTTCTTCAATAAATAATCCTAAGGCAGCAACTCCAAGGCAAATGGCGGCAAGACTCGGAAGAATAACAGGTAAATTAAGCAGGATTTGTAGATTCACAGGTCATTATTTTTCTTTGAGCAAACTTTTGGCTTTACTCACAACGTCTTGGGGCTCGACCTGGTATTTTAAAATGTAATCGGCAGCGCCTGCGTTAATCGCGCCTTTAATCAACTGGTCCTGGCCAAAATTGGAAAGCATGGAGACGACAATTTTTTTGGTATCCGGATCACTTTTTAAGGTTTTTAGCACTTCCGATCCTTCGATGTCAGGCAAAACTTGGTCAAGGAGAATGATGTCCGGTTTTTCTGATTTGGCTTTGGCCAGGCCTGATTTTCCGTCGTAAGCAACTACTGTCTGAAAGCCGGCGTTTTTTAACGCGGTTTGGAAAACCGTTGCCAGTGCCTGGTCATCATCGACTAAAAGGATTTTCGCCATAAACTTAAAGTATCAGGTAGAAGCAGCATTGTCAATAGGCTGAAAATTGGATTTTAGGCAGTTTATCAGTTATCTCGTAAAGACTACTGTTTCTTGGGTCTTTTGGGTGGGTATAACGTGTTGTCTTAATTTGGTAATTGCATGTGTATGAATTTGACAAACGCGACTCTCAGAGACTTCAAATATTCGAGCAATTTCGGCAAATGTAAGACCTAATGTATAATAAAGGGAAAGTGTTAGTTTTTCCCTATGGTTAAAACTTTCCATAGCTCCTTGCTATAGTTGTTATAACTTCCTGTTTTAAAACATGCTCTTTAGGGCTTATTTCACTGCTTGGCAAGGTATCCTTTAAAGTTTGCTTGTTGTCTCTGTCATCTTCAAGATGCAGCTGCTTTTCCTAGAGAAATAAAAGAAATGCGGCCATTATTTTCTACAATTTTTAATTGCTCTTGTGATAAGCCGGTTATAGTTATACAAGAGAGTTCTTCCATAGTAGGCTGCCTTTCGTTTGCATTCATAAAAAGCGCAACGGCATCTTTTACACTATTAAGTCTTTTTCTGGCATTGCGTGGAAGATCGTCAAATGCTCTTAGCTGGTCAGCAACAGCTCCACTAATTCTTTTCTGAGCATACGACCCAAATGGAATATCATAACTTCCATCAAAAGAAATAGCTGTTTGGACAAGTCCTTCAAAAGCAGCAGCAATAAAATCATCCTGTTCCAATACCCGGTCATCAGGAGACAGACTTTTATGTTTTTGATATGCTTTTAATCCTAAAAATGCAGCTAAGCGGGTATTTCCGACAATTCGTTGTTCTATTTCCTGGGATAATGTGGCAGGAGAAGGTTCTGGTGATACTTCTGCTCCTTTTACTGGAATTGCCAATTCCGCTATTGCCATACAGGGGGAGTATACATTACCAATTTACAATTTACAATTTACAATTTACAATGAAAGAATGAAACATGTTATTCGCAAAGAGATCGAAAGAGTTCTTAAGGACATGGGACTGGTTCGTGTCGAGTTTACGATAGAGCATCCGGGGGAAAGTTCGCATGGAGACTACTCGTCAAATATAGCGTTGGTTGTGTTTGGTGAATTCGAAGCACGAAACTCGAAAATCGAAACAAATTCAAAAAATATAAAACTCAAAACACCCTTGGAATTAGCACAGGAAATAGTAAAAAATTTCAAATTTCGGATTTCATCCATTCAACAAGTTCAGGACAAGAATTTCAAATTTATTGACCGGGTGGAAGTGGCGGGGCCTGGGTTTATAAATTTCTGGTTGACAAAGGAGTATTTGTTTGATTCGATGATTCGAATCATTAAAGCAAAAGAAGAGTTTGGGAAAGGAGGTGGTTTAAAAAATAAAAAAGTTATGGTTGAATACACAGATCCCAATCCGTTTAAAGAGTTTCATATAGGACACTTATATAGCAACGCGGTTGGAGAGTCATTAAGCAGGCTTTTTGAAGCACAAGGGGCAGAAGTCAGAAGGGCCAATTATCAAGGAGATGTGGGAATGCACGTTGCAAAATCCCTGTACGGGATTTTGCAACAATTCAGAATTCACAATTCACAATTCAGAATTGGCGAAGAATTACAGAAACTCGAGAAAGAATCACTCAATGAACGGATTGAGTTTTTGGGGCAGGCGTATGTATTGGGAGCAAAAGCTTATGAAGAAGACGAAAAGGTCAAGCAAGAGATACATGTCTTAAATAAGCAAATTTACGAACTTGATCCAAAAATTAAAGACATCTATTTACAAGGAAGACAATGGAGTCTGGATTATTTTGAGACAATTTACAAGCGCTTGGGTACAAAATTTGATGGTTATTATTTTGAAAGTGAAGCAGGAGAAATTGGTTTACAACTTGTTTATGAATATCAAAAAAAGGGAGTTTTTGCAGAAAGCGAAGGTGCTGTAATTTTTCCCGGAGAAAAATATAATCTCCATAACAGGGTGTTTGTAAATTCCTTGGGATTGCCAACGTACGAAGCCAAAGAACTAGGGCTGAATAAAAAAAAGTATGAAGATTATCCTTTTGATGCGTCTGTTATCGTAACAGGAAATGAAATCAACGAGTATTTTAAAGTGCTTCTTTGCGCGATGGAACAAGTAATCCCCGAAGTTGCCCAAAAAACCAAACATATTGGTCATGGCATGGTACGTCTTCCACAGGGAAAAATGTCGTCAAGGACTGGCAATGTAATAACAGGCGAGTGGCTTTTGGATGAAGCAAAGCGGAGAATTAGTTCAAAATTTTCGGAAATGGCGGACAAGACAGCAGAAATGGTAGCGGTAGGAGCGGTAAAGTATGCGCTTTTAAAATCCGGAATAGGGAGGGATATTGAATTTAGTTTTGACGAGTCGATAAGTTTGGAAGGAAACTCAGGGTCGTACCTCCAATACACGTACGTGAGGACGCAGAGTGTACTCTCTAAATTTCAAATAAATACCAATAACCAAAAAGATTTAAAATTGGAAATTGGAAATTGGAAATTGGAAATTGAAGAAGAAAATATTCTTCGACTATTGTATCGGTTTCCGGAAGTGGTGGAAGAAGCAAGCGGGCACTTGGCGCCGAATTATATTTGCAGTTACTTGTTTGAGCTGGCTCAGGCCTTTAATCTGTTTTACCAAAAACACAAGATCCTAGATCAAAACGTCATCCCGAACTTGTTTCGGGATCCCCAACATTCTGATAATGAGATGCTGAATCGAGTTCAGCATGACAAGAATAAGGATGATACAAAAAGGTTCAGAATACTGCTTACTGCATCAGTGGGGCAGGTATTATACAATGGATTATACATGCTGGGTATTGCGGTTCCGGAGAGAATGTGAGATAATAACCAAACTCAAAAGTCAAAGGTCAAAAGTTCAGGTCAAAAGTAAAAAGTATTGTCATGCCGAACTTGTTTCGGGATCCTGAAATAAATTCAGGATGACTTTTCGTCAATTTTGCCTTTTGCATTTTGATTTTTGAATTTTATTACCATGCAATACCAGCGGAGTGTTTTTCCCAATGGTCTTCGCGTACTCACCATCCCCATGCCTTCGTTTGAGAGCGCTACGGTTTTGGTAATGGTGAGAGCTGGCTCTCGGTACGAAACAAGAAGAAATAACGGCATTTCCCATTTTTTAGAGCACATGGCGTTTAAAGGGACCTCAAGGCGGCCTTCTGCTTTGGAAATTTCTTCTTTAGTCGACGGAATCGGCGGAGAAGTAAATGCATTCACCGGCAAAGAAACCACGGGCTATTACATAAAATCCCAGGCAACACATATTGATTTGTCTTTGGATATTTTGTCAGACATGCTGCAGAATTCCTTGTTTAAGACCGAAGAAATTGACAAAGAGCGGGGAGTAATTTTGGAAGAAATAAATTTATACGAAGATACGCCGGCTCGAAAAATCGGCGACGTGTATGAAAAACTTTTGTACCAAGATACGCCAATGGGTTGGGATATTGCCGGAGAAAAAGACGTGATTAAAAGCATTACCCGGGAAGATTTTGTACAGTACATGGAGAGTTTGTACAGCGCGGATAACATTACTGTTGTTGTTGCGGGCGGAGTTGACAGCAAAAAAGCAGAAGAGTTAGTGGAAAAATACTTCGGGAAAATGCATGCTTTTGACATACAAAGTTATATAAAAGTACTAGAAAAACAAGACAAGCCCGAGGTTTTGATTAAGCATAAAAAAACAGAGCAGGTACACATTGCTTTGGGTGTGAGGACTGTTTCGATAAATCATCATCACAAGTATCCGCTCTTAGTTCTTTCAGCTATTTTAGGTGGGGGAATGAGCAGCAGGTTGTTTTGTGAAGTCAGGGAAAAAAGAGGACTGGCCTATTATGTTCGTTCGAGTTCGGATCATTATCAAGACTGCGGAAGCTTAGTAACGACAGCAGGAGTTGATGCCAAACGGGTCGAGCAGGCGATAGAAGTAGTCGTTCAAGAGTACAATAAAATCTCAAATCAACAAATCAACAAATCAACAAATCAACAAATTTCAAAGGAAGAATTGAAGAAAGCCAAGGAGTATTTGAAGGGGCATATGGTGTTAGAGCTCGAAGACAGCAGGTCGGTGGCTGGATTTTTTGCTTCGCAGGAGTTACTCGAAGAAGGAATTAAAGCACCGGAGGATATATTGCACGCCATAGACAGAATTACCTTAGAAGACATAAAGCTGGTAGCAAAGACGTATCTTGTTGCGGAAAAACTGAATCTGGCGGTGATTGGTGATTTTGAGGACAAGGATCGGTTCGAATCCCTCTTGCAATTACAATGATTATAAATGTTATAATATCAATGTCATCCTGAATTTATTTCTGGATGCCGAAACAAGTTCGGCATGACAAGGAGAACATATGGAAAGAAGCGTAATACTAGTCAAGCCGGACGGAGTGCAAAGGGGATTGATTGGCGAGATTATTCGTCGATTCGAAAGAAAAGGTCTCCGACTGGCCGGCTTAAAAATGATTAGTCTTGATGATGCGCTTTTGGATGAATGGTACGCGCATCACAAAGATAAGCCATTTTTTGGGAAGTTAAAGGCGTACATGAAATCATATCCGGTTGTGGCAATGCTTTTAGAAGGGTTGGATGTTGTTGTAACGATTCGAAAAATGATTGGAATTACAAAAGCCAGAGAAGCAGAACCGGGGACAATACGAGGTGATTTTGCCATGAGCCAGCAATACAATTTAATTCACGCCTCGGAAAATGCTGAAATTGCCAAACGGGAAGAGGAATTACTGTTTGACAAACGTGAAATTTTTGAATGGAAAAAGCTTGATTACGATCACATTTACCTCGAAGACGAGCGATTATAGAAAGTAGTTTACCTCTTGACAAATCCCATACTTAATATTAATATTAGGAATATGATCCCAAGATTAATTGAAGATTTAGTATTATCAAGCTTAAAATCATCCGGGAAAGTGATTCTCGTGCTTGGGGCAAGACAGGTAGGAAAAACCACTTTAGTCAAAGACATTGGCAAAAAATTAGAAGAAGAGGGAAGCAGGGTAGTATATCTTAATTGTGACTTATCTGAGGATATATCAGCCATTAATACCATCTCAAAGACTATTTTAGAAAGGTTATTGGCACATACAGATATTATTCTTATTGATGAGGCACAAAGGTTAGATAATCCTGGACTTACATTAAAAATTATTTACGATAACTTCAAACAGGTTAAGGTTCTGGCTACAGGTTCGTCTAGTTTTGACCTGAAAAACAAACTTAGTGATCCTTTGACCGGACGTTACCTTGATTTTACACTTCATCCTTTGTCGTTTACTGAGATTTTAGGTGAGCAGGCCCAGACAAACGAAGCAATCTTAAAGGGTAAAGCAGATGCACTTTTGTCTCAAGCCATGCTTTATGGGCTATACCCGGAAGTTTATTTAGAAAACAGACCGGAGCAGAAACAGGTCTTACTTGAGCGAATAGTAGAAAGCTATCTATATAGAGATATTTTAACTTTTGGGCGGATTAAAAATTCCCAGGCAATAAAAGACTTAGCTAAGGCGCTGGCTTATCAAATTGGCTCAGAAGTTAACGAAAATGAGCTTTCCAACAGGCTAAAAATTGACAGGAAAACAGTTGTTTCATATCTTGATATTTTGGAAAAATCTTATGTAATAGTTGGTGTTCACCCTTATTCGAAAAACCCCAGAAGGGAGATTGGCAGCCAGTATAAAGTATACTTTGTTGATTTGGGAATTAGAAATGCTTTAATTGGCGACTTTAATCCAATTAATCTAAGAGCTGATGCCGGATTTTTATGGGAGAATTTTCTTTTTATTGAGAGACGGAAAAAGTTTGCCAATGCCTCAAAAAGTATTACTTCTAACTTTTGGAGAAGCTATTCAGGTGCTGAGGTGGATTATATAGAGAAAACTACTAATGAGAAACTTAGGGCGTTTGAATTTAAATACGGTAGAACCTCTTTAAGCAGAGGTGCACACTCTTTTACGAACGATTATGGAATAACAGTAGAGCTGATTAACCACGGAAACTATGTGGGATTTATCTGTTGATGTTATCTGTCGAGCTTTACGTAAAAGTTAGAACTTCCTTTTTACGTTAATATGGTAGTCGGCGTCTGTGGACGCCTCCTGATCTTCCTATCGCTCGGCCTTCGGCCTCGCTCTATGTATTTTTTGCGCGCGTTTTCCCGTTGGGACGGGATACGATTTTGATTATAGCAGATTCCGTATCAACCCACCCTCCCGACAAAAGGAAGCGGCACCCCCGCTTTTGGGCGAGAGGTCGCCACTAGGGCCTTTTCATTACCCATAAGTTTGTAATTTAGGCTCAAGTATGTATATACTGAAAGTGTATGAATACAACTGCTCTGTTCCCTGTTGATCTGGGTGACAAAAGACTGGACAACCGGTGTAACAAGCTGATTGAACAATTAATGGCCAAACCTTCCTCTAGTATTCCTCAAGCCTGTATGAGCTGGAAAGATACCAAAGCAGCTTACCGGTTCTTTGCCAATGACGAGATTGATCCTGAGGATATTTTTGAGGCTCACTACAAAGAAACGGTGAGAAGAATACAAAAGACTGATGGAGTCATCCTTGTTCCGCAGGATACCACAGATTTAAGTTATACCACACACAAGAAAACCACAGGACTTGGTAGCATGGGTAGCTTTAAAAACTTGTATGGTATGCATGTCCATTCTGCACTGGCTGCAACAGAGGCTGGTATACCCCTGGGACTTTTGTCCCAGTACCGCTGTGCCCGTGATCCAAAACAGTTTGGGAAGAAAACCAAAGACAGAAACAAAACCTACATGCTTCCCATTGAGCAGAAGGAAAGCATTAAATGGATTAAAACCGTTGAAGCAGTTGAACAGGCCATACCAGAGGGTAAAACCGTAGTTGTCATTGGGGATCGGGAATCAGATATCTACCCACTGTTTGCTCACAAAAGAAAGGAAAATGTTCACCTGCTTGTCCGTGCCTCATCCAATCGTGGGGTGGACAGTGAGGAAGGGAAGTTGTTTGCAACAATGGAGGCATTACCAAAGAAAGGAACCATCGCCATCCAGCTTTCTAAAACACCTGTGCGTAAACCAAGACAAGCAACCCTGACCATCAAATACACGGAGGTTACACTGAAGTCCCCAAACGTAGGCAAAGGACGGGCAAAAGGCAGAGTTTCTCTTTTCTGTGTATCCAGGCCAAAGAGGAACACCCACCAAAAGGAGAACAGGCTGTTTCCTGGACCCTTTTGACAACATACCCTGTCCACAGTTTTGCTGATGCAGTCGTCATCACCACCTGGTATACCAGAAGATGGCTGATTGAAAGATTCCACTTTGCCTTAAAAAGTGGCTGCAAGATTGAAGAATTACAACTCCACGAGAGAACAAGACTGGAGCGTGCGTTGGCTCTGTACTCAGTCGTTGCCTGGCAACTGCTTTGGATGACCTATGAGGCCAGAGAACATTCCACTGATCCTTGTACCAAAATTCTCTCCACCCATGAATGGCAGGCTCTAGTGAGCATGAGTGAAGGCAGAAAAACCAGAAGAACCAAACCACCCACCATGCAGGAAGCAGTTCACCTGATTGCTAAACTGGGAGGCTTCTTGGGAAGAAAAGGAGACAAAGAACCTGGAGTTAAAACCCTTTGGGTAGGTCTTTCGCAGACTGTCAGATATTGCTGCCACCTGGCAATTACTGCTTCGTGTTGATGAAGATGTGGGTAAGGGATAGGCCTTGGGGAAGCCTCGCCAATGTTTTCTCATTTTTATTAAATACAGTATCTTACGAGCTTTTAATCTAATTTAGTTTCGCTGCGCCGTCGGCGGGGTGGATCCGCTGTTCGCCCCCGCCTTTATTATTTTACCCCTTCCTGTTCATGAAGCTTCGGTCGCATCGGCGACCTTGTGGTAACTCGGTTGGCTCGCCCCGTTTTCTTTTAAATAAAAAATGATTTCTCACGGGGCTCGCTTTTGTCGGGCTACCTATCCAAAATATATCTTAAGTTAAAGTTTCCCTGACGGTAGCCCTCCTTTTAGCAGAGACTCCATGATGGAGCGGGGGCGGCGGACCGCCACCAAAACCAATCGGCCGAAATGGGATAAATTGGCCGACTTTGTGTTAGACTTAGACATATGGTCGATACCAAAATTGCCATTTTTAAGGGTAAAGAGATTAGAAAAACTATTTATAACAATGAGTGGTGGTTTTCGGTTATTGATGTAGTAAAAGTATTAACAGGCACTGATAGACAGAGGAAATATTGGAATGACTTAAAAGTTAAGCTTGTTAAAGAGGGTTACGTTGAGTTGTCCGAAAAAATCGGACAACTGAAATTAGAATCGTCTGATGGGAAAAAATACTTAACAGATTGTGCAAGCACTGAAACAATATTTCGTATCATTCAAGCAATTCCTTCTCCAAAAGCAGAACCCCTTAAAAGGTGGCTTGCCAGAATTGGGTATGAAAGGATACGAGAAATTGAAGATCCAGAACTTGCAACAAAAAGAACCAGAGCTTTGTATAAAGCAAAAGGTTATCCCGATGACTGGGTAGAAAAACGAATGAGAGGTATCGCCATCCGTGAGGAGCTTACCGACGAGTGGGATAAACGAGGAGCTAAGATGCAAAAAGATTATGAAATTCTGACAGCTGAGATTTCCAAAGCAACTTTTGGTGTTACTCCAAGCCAGTACAAAAAGTTAAAAAGTCTAAAGCGCGAAAACCTGCGTGATCACATGGATGATTTCGAACTCATTTTTACCATGCTTGGGGAAAGGGCCACTACTGAAATTCATCGCAACGAGAATTCAAAAGGAGTTCCGAAGCTAAGAAGTGATGCAAAAGCCGGCGGTGATATTGCCGGAGGAGCAAGAAAAAAACTTGAGAAACGGCTTAAAAGATCAATTGTCTCAAGAGAAAACTACCTACCTAAAAAAAGAAAGGTCAAACAACTGACATGATGTCTGATATCATTGCTGATAAAGAATGGAGAGCATCGTTGTTGGCAGGATACGTGGTACAGATTGGTTTATATAGATTTAAATAGTTCTGACAGAGATACTTTTAGGATTTGAGCAATCTTAATAAGTTTTTTCAGAGTAGGATTTTTCTCCCCTCTTTCTACAAATCCCATATAGCTTCTGTCGACTCCAACTTTAAATGCTAAGTCTTCTTGTGTCATTTCGTTTTCTTTTCGTAACTCCTTAATTCTTTGCCCCAATCTTTTGTGAGTAGCTGATAAAGACTCCATATGCTACCCAAGATTAAGTCAAAAGGGACTATCAGACCAGCTTCTGCTTGTAGCTTTATTATTAAATTTTTTGATATATTGGGACTATAGGTAGCGTAAAAGTGCATCTTTATGACGGCTATTTTTGATGTTTCATTTTGGCTATATTTCCTTTTTTTTCTTTATTGCTATTTTTTTAGCCTTCTTTGTTCCAGGAGATCTTGCTTTAAGAAGATTACAACTTTCCTCTTTTCAGAGATTCGTTTTAGGAACAATTTTAGGTATGGTTCTATGGGGCTGGCAAGGTTTTATATTTGGTTATCTTGGGTTAAGATGGTTATCGTACCCATATCTCTTGATAGCTTTTACTTTTTGGGTAAAAACCTATATTAAGGGTAATAGAATTAATCCATTTGAAAAACTCAGAAGTAGAAAAATAAATTTATTATTGCTTGCTCTCATTCTGACTGGTAGTTTAATACAACTTACCAGGGTTTGGTTTACTGGCACTCTTTATTCTAATGGGCTTTATTTTTGCTGTGGCAACACAAGCGATAGTCTTTTTCATATAGCGTTAACAAATCAAATAGTAAAAACATTTCCCCCTTTTCAGCCTGGTATGTTTGGCGTTATAGTTCATAATTATCATTATTGGAGCAATCTTGTTATTGCAGAACTTATAAGAGTTTTTCACTTGCCCTTAATAGCTACTCAATACCAGTATTCAACCTTACTTATATCAACATTTTTGGGTCTTTCAGCTCTTGTATTCGGTCAAGTAATCAAGCTTGGTAAATCTTTTGTTTTGTGGCTGATGATTTTCTTCAAGCTTTTCTGATGCAAACTTAGGTTTAAAATCTGAGTACTCTTCCTTAACTTTCTTCAAAGCTTCGTTTCTGATAGCCTCATCAATATGGTGATTGCTGACTCTGTCTTTAAGCTGATGAATTAAAGCTTCATAACCTCTTTCCCTAACAGCTTTTTTGAGCCTTTTGATTTGTCTTAAAGACAGTTTTAATGTTGTGGCTGCTTGGCCATTAGTAATCTTCCCTTGAAGTAAAGTTGTCATTACAGTAATCTTTTCCTGCTCTCTTGTAGTAGAAGACATAAAAACCCATGGTAGGAATAATACTCCATCAGTGTGGGTATTTTAAGGTGACATTTCTAAATTGGTGGGGGTGACGTTTCTAAATAAAGATAAGAATAGATTTCCAGAAGTTGCCAACTTGCTTAGCGGATAGTATAATAAAAAGCACATTAACTGCTGAGGTAGCCAAGGTGGTCAAGGCACCTGTCTGAAGAACAGGCTATGTCAGTTCGACTCTGACCCTCAGCACCCTTCGATAATTCAGCATAAACTGTAAACTCTAAAACTTGTCTCCTCCAAAAATTAAATCCGTTGTAGTGCCGGTTACGCCGATTCCAACATGACTCCAGGCAGAATTGAGTTGGTTATCATTATGCGGTTTATCTCCAGCGTATACCCATTCAATTAAATGAACCCCTAATAATTGAAAGCCTATGCTTGAGTTTTCTCCAAGACTTCTAAATCCAAGTTTTTTATAGTTATTTTCGTCTTTAAGGTAATTATTAAACCCTTCGTGTTTGTCTGTGTTTCCATTTTTTGCAAAAAAATCACTCCTGCTTTGCGCATATTCAGCAAGAGTTTGATTCCATTCCAGCCTTCCTCTTCCGTTTCTTTCCCTATATACATTTAAGGCGTCGAGAATTTCCTGAGGAGTCCCCATTCTTTCGTCTTTACCTACTTTCATAGTCCAGGTATATTTGTCTAATTGTTTGGCAATTCCCCATGGCTCTGAGTCTTCTGAAAAGGTATTAATTTTAGGCTCGGGGCGGAGTTTTGGAGTTGGAATGAAAGTGGGTCGAGGGGATATAACTGGTTTAATAACTTGAATAGATTTGTCTTGAACTTTTCGCGATAAAGATTGAATCCTGCTATTTATAAAAATATTTGCGTCGATGGTTAAAACAAGAAGAAATATTACTAAGATAAATTGGACGTTTTTCGAAAATCTCATGTGGGCCCGAGAAGAGTCGAACTTCTGACCTTTGCAATGTCAATGCAACGCTCTAACCAACTGAGCTACGAGCCCTAGGCTTATATTCTACCAATGGTGTACTATTCTGTAAAGTCAAACCTGCTATAATTTAAACAATGAATCGAAAACAAGCATACGAGCTTCTTATCAAATATCTATATAATAAAAACTTATTAAAACATAGCTTGGCAGCGGAGGCTTCCATGAAAACAATCTACAAACATCTGCATGGTGAAGATCTTAATGAGATTGAACAGGAGAAATGGGGAATAGCAGGACTATTGCATGATATAGATTACCAGCTTGCCCAAGAAACAAATCAACTTGACAAACACGGACTTTTGATTTTTGAAAAAGAACCTGGCGTGATTCCAGAAGATATTGCGCATGCAATAAGAACGCATAACTTCGAAAACACCAAAGAAACGCCTGTAACCGATATTGCCTGGGCAATAGCGTGCGCTGACCAATTAACAGGCTTTATTGTCGCAGCAGCCTTAGTTCATCCTGATAAAAAATTAGAGCCTTTAACTAGTGAATTTATTAAAAATCGAATGAAAGAAAAATCATTTGCCAAAGGCGCAAACAGAGAATCTATACTTTTATGCGAAGAAAAATTAGGTATTCCGCTTAATACATTTATCGAACTTATCCTTTCGTCAATGAAATCTATTAGCAACCAGCTAGAACTATGAGCTCCGCAGGTGTAAGCGTATACCACCCCAAGGGTGTAATTCTCTAACACGAAAAACGGCTCAAAAGACTCGAGCAAACTAATCATGCAGGTTAAGAAGATATAAAGAACCGGTTGGAAATCAAAGGTGGCTTCAAAAAACTTCTCTTTATAAAAAGTCATCTATCTGATATAGTTATGCTATGGATAATGATAAAGAATATCTAAACAATCTAAGACACTCCTGCGCGCATTTACTTGCTGCAGCTGTTCGAAGTTTGTGGCCAGAGACAAAAAATGCCATTGGTCCGGCAATTGAGAATGGATTTTATCAGGATTTTGATCTGGGAGACGTAAAACTGCCTGAAACTGATTTTGAGAAAATCGAAAGCAAAATGCATGAAATTGCTTCTTTATGGCATGAATTCGAGACTAAAGAAGTTTCAGCCGAACAAGCAAGAAAAGATTTTGCCTGGAATCCATACAAACTTGAACTTATCGAAGAATTTGCAAGCGGTGGTAAAAAAATTATGGAAAATAACCCAGGTAATTTTCTTGACCTGTGCAAAGGAGGGCATACCGATAATCTAAAAGAAGAACTCAAACACTTTAAATTACTTTCTGTTGCCGGAGCATATTGGAGGGGAAACGAAAAAAATAAAATGCTTACACGAATTTATGGTACTGCTTTTGCGACAAAAGAAGCATTAGATGAGCATTTGCACATGCTTGAAGAAGCAAAAAAAAGAGACCATAGAAAAATTGGCAAAGAGCTTGGGCTTTTTGTGTTTTCTGATTTGGTTGGTCCCGGACTTCCGCTATTTACCCCGAAAGGCTCAACCATTCGACGCATACTGGAGAGATTTATCGTGGATGAAGAACTTAAAAGAGGATATATGCACGTATATACGCCTCCTCTTGCAAAAACCGATTTATATAAAACGTCCGGCCATTACCCGTATTACAAAGATACAATGTACCCGCACATGCAAGTTGATGAAGACGAGCTTATTTTGCGTCCTATGACGTGTCCACATCACTTTATGCTGTATAAATCAACTCCTCACAGTTATAAAGAACTTCCTGTCAGACTTGCAGAAATTTCTCCTCAATTTCGGTATGAAAAAAGCGGTGAGCTAACAGGGCTTATGCGGGTGAGAATGTTTACGCTTTCGGACGCACACATTATAGCCCGGCCCGATCAGGCAGAAGAAGAAATAAACAATGTTTTAGATTTAATTGAGTCTGTAAATAGCAAGTTTGGGCTTGTGAAGGGAAAAGATTATAAATATCGTCTTTCTTTGGGAGACAGAAACGACGAAAAAAAATATTATAAAGATGATGCTTTGTGGAATAAAGCAGAAGATATTTTAAGAAAAGTCTTAACCAAGCGTAGCGCTCCCTTTTATGAAGCAGAGGCAGAAGCTGCATTTTATGGCCCAAAAATTGACGTGCAAATGAAGAATGTATCGGGTAAAGAAGAAACCGCGTGTACCGTCCAATATGACTTCGTTATGCCAAAGCGTTTTAACTTAACATATATTGACTCAGATGGCAAAGAAAAGGAACCGATTGTAATTCACCGAGCATCAATTGGTGCAATAGAGCGCACCATGGCATTTTTAATAGAAAAGTTTGGGGGGGCATTGCCCCTTTGGCTTTCGCCTGTTCAAATAGTATTGATTCCTATAGCTGACCGGCATATTCAACATGTCCATACTGTAAACAATACACTCATAACTAATAACATCCGATCATCTATTGATGATCGTTCTGAGGGCATGCAAGCTAAAATTCGCGATGCTACTTTACAAAAAGTGCCTTATATGGGTATAATAGGAGATAAGGAAGTTGAAAGTTCGAAGTTGAAAGTTCAAAGTGACGAACCAATGATTTCCGTAAGAACCAGGGATGGAAAAGACCACGGACGTGTAAAACTGTCCGATTTTATTAAACAGGTTCAAGACGAAATTGATAAAAAAACATAAGAAAAGACAAGAACACAGAAGATTTTACCGGGTAAACGAGCGCATTTTTGCTAATCAGCTTCGTGTATTAGGAAGCGATGGCAAGCAAATTGGAATACTTTCAAAGTATGAAGCGCTACAAAAAGCCCGACAAGAAGAACTTGATTTGGTCGAGGTGGCACCAACAGCTAAACCGCCGGTTGCAAAAATTATTGATTTCAAAAAATTCCTGTACCAAGAGGAAAAAAAGAAAAAGGAAGAAAAGAAAAAGGCAAAAGTTTCCGAGACAAAAGAAGTACGTCTTGGACCGTTTATGGATGATCATGACTTACAAGTCATGATACGACGAGGAAGAGAATTTTTAGAAGACGGAAATAAAGTAAAGCTCGTTTTAAAATTTATCGGAAGACAAATAGCACACCCTGAATTTGGTCAAGAAATAGTCAAAAAAGTAATAACAGATCTTTCGGACATTTCCAAAGTAGATAGAGTTGCCCATTTTGAAGGAAAACAACTCATCGCTCTTCTGTCGCCGGAAAGGAAAAAACAATATGTTTACGGCAAAGTTGAAAACCAAAAAGTCAGCACTCAAACGGTTTAAAGTTACCAAAACAGGTAAGGTTATTTTTAGGGGGCAATACCAAGGACATTTAATGCGTAAAAAATCTTCCAGGCGCAAGAGGAGACTTGCCGAACCACGCGTTTTACAAGGAACATTTGCCAAAAAAATCAAGAAAATACTTAACTTAAGTTAAGTATTTTCGCAGTCCTAAACTTGATTCAGAATCCTAGATGCTGAATCAAGTTTAGCATGATATTATTTTAAACTGTAATTTTGAATTTTGATTTTTTAATTTTATAGTATGGCTAGAGTAAAAAGAGGAATAGTTTCCAGACGAAAACATAAAAAGTTACTCTCTAAAACTAAAGGCTATCGAGGCACAAAAAACCGGCTTGTCAAAGTGGCAAAAGAAGCCTCTCTCCACGCCGGAGCGTATGCTTTTCATGGCAGAAAACTAAGAAAACGAGATTTTAGGAGTCTTTGGATCACCCGAATCGGAGAAGCAGTACAAAAAGAAGGACTTTCATATTCCGTATTTATGAACAAGCTTAAAAAAGCAAATATTATGCTTGATCGAAAAATGCTTAATGAATTGTTATCCGAAGATCCTGCTTCCTTTAAAGGGATAGTCAAAAGTGTCAGTAAAAATTAATTTTCCTCAATTTTAACTCAATCTCGAATCTCTCATCATTTTATGCTATTCTTACAGTATACGAACGTGTCATCCTGAATTTATTTCAGGATATCGTTCTTCAAGGATTAAGATTCCGAAACAAGTTCGGAATGACAAAAGAAAACTTTTATGGAAGAAGCGCTTATAAATATTAAAAATACTGCCCTTTCTTTTATACTGGAAACCGACGATCCTAAAAATCTTGAGGAAATTAAACTGCAGTTTTTAGGCAGAGGAGGTAAATTGACCCTTGCAATAAAAGAAATAACAAGACTTCCCCAAGAAAAAAGAAGAGAAGTAGGAATGCTTGCCAATGAGGTTAAACAGACAATAGAAAATACAATCTCAGAGCGCTTGCAAAAGTTAACCCAAAAAAAACATATAAGCCTTTCAAAAAAACTTGACGTAACAAATCCTGGTGCAAAACCTCCTTTGGGCCATTTACATTTAGTTACCCAAGCCATCGAAGAAATAACCTACATTTTTGAGCATATTGGGTTTAGTCGCGTTAGATATCCTGAGATCGAATGGGATTATTATGCCTTTACGGCGCTTAATTTCCCAAAAGACCACCCGGCCCGCGACGATTGGGAAACTTTTTTTATAAAAGAAGAAACAAACCCTAAGATGGGAGAGATACTATTAACGCCTCATACCTCCTCAGGACAAGTCAGGGAAATGCAAAAAAAACAATTGCCCATAAAAATGCTTAATATTGCCAAATGTTATAGAAGACAATCCGACGTATCCCACACACCTATGTTTCATCAATTTGAAGGATTAGTAATGGGAAAAGATATTTCTATTTCACATTTGAAAGGAACATTAGACTATTTTGTCAAATCTTATTTTGGAGAAAAACGCCAGTTCCGTATTAGACCGTATCATTTTCAGTTTACAGAACCATCATTTGAGGTTGATGTAACGTGTGGCGTTTGTCTTGGAAAAGGGTGTAAGCTTTGTAAAGCTGGATGGTTGGAAATGGGAGGAGCAGGAATGGTTCATCCAAACGTTTTAAAATTTGGAGGAATTGATTCCAAGGAATTCACCGGATTTGCATTCGGTTGGGGAGTTGAAAGAGTACTTATGATGAAAGAAGGAATTGAAATAGATGACTTACGATTACTGTATTCAAATAAACTTGAATTTTTAGAACAATTCTAAGCTATGAATATAAAAATATTAGACAGCTGGTTACGCGAATTTTTACAAGCAAAAGCAACTCCAAAACAAATTTCTCAAAATTTGTCTCTAACAAGTGTTTCCATTGAAAGAATACAAGCGTATAAAAAAGATTTTATATATGATATTGAGGTCACAACCAATAGACCTGATCTTGCGAGTGTTAGTGGAATTGCAAGAGAAGCTTCTGCTGTTTTACCTCAATTCGGTATTGATGCGAAATATACCCCTCCTTCTTTGTCAAAACCTAAAGACATAAAAGAGAAAACAAAAGTTACTATTGTTAATGATAAAACTATTGTAAATAGAGTATGCGCAGTCGCAATGGAAGTAACCGTAAAACCGCCTCCTGATAAAATTACGGAAAGGCTCCTTACTTCAGACATTAGGAGTCTAAACAATCTCATCGATATAACAAACTATGTTATGAGAACCATCGGACATCCGACGCATGTATTTGATCTTGATAAAATCGGCAAACAAACAGTTATTATCAGACCATCTAAAAAAGGGGAGAAAATTAAAACTCTGGATAAAAAAGAGTACATTCTGCCCGGAGGGGATATTATTGCAGAAGACGGAAATGGAGAAATTATTGATCTTCTGGGAATTATGGGACTTGCCAACAGTGTGGTTTCGGAAAGTACGAAAAGAATTTTATTTTTTCTTGACAATAATAACCCCAGTCATCTTAGAAAAACGTCTATGACTCTTGGCATTCGCTCGGACGCTGTTGCCTTAAATGAAAAAGGAGTAGACCCCGAGCTTGCCATGGATGCGTTTTTATTCGGTATTGATCTGTATAAAAAATTTGCTGATGCAAAAATAATTTCTGAAATTATTGACATTTATCCAAATAAACCAAGATTAAAAACAATCTCTGTTTCAAAAGAAAAAATTGATGCTGTTATTGGAATTCCCGTCTCTCTAAAAACTTCTTTAGAAATTTTAGGCAATCTTGGTTTTAAAACAAAAACAAGTGGAAAAAATATATTTGTTATCGTTCCATCATATAGAGAAAAAGACATTGCTATAGAGGAGGACCTTATTGAAGAAATTGCAAGAGTGTATGGATACCATAATATTCCGTCGGTTCTTCCGAAAATTTCGGTTCCCAAAACTCCCGCACTTGAAAAAAATGAATTTTTTTGGGAACGCCGTTTTAAAGAAGCATTAAAATACTGGGGATTTACAGAAACATATACGTATTCTATGGTTTCTGAGGATTTATACGAAGGTCCAATTGAGCAAGCGGTCACGATTAAAAATCCGCTTTCAACCGATTGGATATATATGAGAAAAACCCTTGTTCCCAGTTTACTCTCTGTTTTAAAAGAAAATTCAAATAGAGATGAGGTAAAATTATTCGAACTGGCAAATGTCTATACGAAAAAGGAACATGACCTCCCTAAAGAGACGCTAAGCTTAGCTGGCGTAATTAGAAAACCTTCACTTTCTTTTTTTGAAGTAAAAGGAATAATTGAACAATTACTTCACAACGCAGGTATTGATAATCTTTCATTTAAAAAAAGTGACTCCGTGCCTGGTGCTGATATTTTGATAGGTACAGCACATACCGGATCAATAGAAGTGCTGGATGATGAGGTTGTTAATTTTGAACTTAACTTTGAAGAAATAGTAACACATGCAACGCTCAAAAAAATCTATAAACCGATTTATAAATACCCGCCAGTTATAGAGGATATTGCAATTATTATCTCGGAAGATGTCCCAACAAACGAAATCAGAGAAGAGATCCTAAAACAAAGTAGTCTTATTGAAGATGTAAGTTTACTTGATACTTTCGAGAATACACGCACATTTCACATTCTATACCAAAATCCGGAAAAAAATTTAACGTCAAAGGATATCGAACCGATTAGGACAAAGATTCTTGCGGCTCTTACAGAAAAATTCGGAGCGAAATTAAAGGAATAATTATGCATACTGCCTACCTTGTTTTAATTTCGATTCTTTTTGCAATTACCATAATCGTTGACCGATTCTACGCAAAAGTTTCAAACCGTTATCTCTCTAAACTTTTCATAGCAATTCTATTTAATTTCAGCATCTTTTTCTTTCTGGTATATGTTGGCATCCACATGAATATTTGGTATTACAACAACCAAGGAATATTGGGAATGTATTATCTTTCGATTCCGTTTGAAGAATATCTGTATATGATATTTGCTCCCTACTCCTCAATTGTATTATGGGAAAGCTTTCATAAAACAATAAAAAGAAACGTTAAGAAAAAAAGATAATTATGAATTTTACATTTTTCTTCTACCTTTTATTTTTTCTGCCTTTGTTAATCTTTTTTGTATGGGTCACAAAAGAAAAAGTTTTAAAAGATGAACCAATATTTTGGGAATATACGGCAGGCATAGTTTTTCTACTTATTATCCTTGGAGACATTGCCATAAATACTCAACAATGGTTTTGGACACGATCATCAACAATGGGAATATATATTGGCAATCACCCAATTGAAGCTATTATTCAAGCATCTATTACTCCTCTATTTATCATCTCCGTTTGGGAATTCATAAAAAGGCAAAAATAATAATTCCTTATTCTACGGGAGTAGATGTTGGGGTAGGGGAAGGAGTTGATGTTGGAATATTTGTTGGGGCAGGAGTGGGAGTGTCAGAAACAACTCGAGTAGATTTTTCGGTTGGTGGATGATATAAAGGATCGTCTTTATAGGTTTCATTAACCCATTTATCAATTCCTTCCTGCCATCTGTTTTTTCCATCTCCGGAAACAGGATCATCTTCGTGTAAAACGATAAACTTTTTTGTTTCATATTCGTTTTTTGCTATTTCGCTGTCGCTTGCCAATTTTTTTGAATCTGCTTTAGAAATTTTAAGCGTTTTATAAATTTCTGACTGTCCCTGGGGTTGAGTTCCTTTTATAAAATATTCTGCTCTCGTTGGTTTTCCTTCAACCGGAAGACCTCCTCCTAATGAATCTATCGTTACTGCTTCAACGTTTTCTGGTGGTTCAAAATCACCGCTTGGATGAGTTTTAAGCGCTTCTAAAATAATTCTTCGCCAAATTGGGGCCGCGCCTGTTACACCAGAGGCGACATTTCCCATAGGACTATTGTCATTATTACCAACCCAGGTTGTCACCAAAACACTTGGCGTCCAACCGATTGTCCAGTTGTCCCGCTTGTCATCTGTTGTGCCGGTTTTAACAGCAATAGTTCTTCCTCTAACATGTAAATAGCTGTTTTCCCCAAAGGTTATAAGTCTGGCATTATTATCCGAAAGTATATGGGAAATAATAAAGGCAACTTCAGGACTTATCACCCGTTTTGGAGCTGTTTTTTTATACTCGTATAATACTTTTCCTTTTCTATCCGTAACCTTTAAGATTGTAATTGGATCAACTTTGTATCCACCATTAGCAAACGCGCTGTATGCTCCTGCGATTTCAATAATTCTGACTTCTCCTCCTCCCAAAGTAATGGACAACCCAAACCGTTTTATATTCTCATTGGTTGGAGCAAGTGTTAATATTCCCATACTATTTGCCGTGGTTAACATATTTTTTACCCCAACCAAAGACAGCATTTTTACCGCTGGAACATTTAAAGACGAGCCTAACGTAAACCGCATTTGTACAGGACCGTGATATTTTCTGTCGTAATTTTCCGGCTCGTAGTCTTTTTCTTGCCCTGGGTTAGGAAATACGGTTTTTGTATCCAAAAAAAGTGTTGACGCAGTATATCCTTTTTCCAGAGCTGTTGCGTACGTAATTGGTTTTATGGCCGAGCCGGGTTGCCTAAGACCATCAACTACAACATTAAACTGCCCGCTGAATTTTTCATCTTTTTTCTCATTTTCTTCCATGCCTTCAAAAAAGTTTTTGCTGCCAACCATTGCCAATACTTCACCTGTTTTAGGATCAACTGCTATACTTGCACCATTGCCGACTTTTAAAGATTTTGCTGATTCGACTTCTTCTTTGACAATTTTTTCCGCTTGTTCTTGTAATTTGTAATCCAAGGTTGTGGTAACCTGTAATCCGCCGCTTTCGACAACATTTTCGCCAAATTGTTTAATCAATAAATCTTTAACATAAAAAGAAAAATGCGGTGCTTTTATAGATGAATCGTTGGATTGAAATTGAATGGAAGGAAGCGCTTTTACACTGTCCAGCTCTTGCTTACGAGTAATATATCCGTCTTCTCTCATGCGGCGCAATACATCCGTAGTCCTCGCAATATATGCTTTTGGATACTTGCCATTTGGGGAATAATACGAAGGCCGTTGGGGAAATCCTGCTAAAACCGCAGACTCAACCAAATTTAGTTCTTTAGCTTTTTTACCAAAATACCGCTGCGACGCAGCTTCTACACCAACCGCAGTTCCACCATAAGGAGCAACGTTTAAATAGAGCTCCAATATCTGGTCTTTAGAATATTTTTTTTCTACTTCAATCGATAGAATAAATTCCTTAATTTTTCGAGGCAATGTCCTTTCGGAAGAAAGCAAGGCATTTTTTACTAATTGTTGAGTTAGAGTAGAACCCCCGGTTACACCCCGAAAAAGAAGAGTATCTTTTATTACCCGCAAATACCCCAAGACAGAAAAACCTTGGTTTGTGTAAAAATCTTTGTTTTCTATGGCAATGGTTGCTTGTTGAAAAATTTTGGGAATACCCGAAAGAGAAACGTACGTCCTGTCTTGCTCTTTAAACACGTCGTACAAAACTACTCCATTTCTGTCTAAAATCTTTGTGGACTCAGATAAGTTGCTTGCGGATAATTTTCCCGGAGTCGGTAAATCTCTTGAATACCACAGGAATAATAAAAATGTAATAACGACAAATGTTATAAGGCCATAAAACGAAAAGGTAACCAACGTATGAACAAAAAAAATATTACTTCTTCTTTGCCGTCGCCTCATTATTTAATTATAATCGCTCCTTAGAAAATATGCTATACTTTGAGCATGGATAAGATTGAAGAATTATTAACAAGAGGTGTGGATAGTATTTATCCTACCAAAGAAGAACTGGAAAAAGTCTTGCGTTCTGGAAAGAAGTTAAAACTGTATCAAGGTTTTGATCCAACCGGAACAAATCTTCATATAGGACACATGGTGGGTTTTAGGAAACTACGAGCATGGCAGGATTTGGGTCACCATGTTATTTTTTTAATTGGCGATGGCACAGGCCAGGCAGGAGACCCGTCTGGCAAAACAAAGGCTCGCGAAAAATTCTTTACCCGAGAAGAACTAAGAGCAAACGCTGTTGACTATGTAAAACAAGCCGGCAAAATAGTGCGATTCGAAGGGGAAAATCCTGTCGAAATTTTGTTCAACGGTGATTGGCTAAACGAACTAAAACTGGTTGAAATTTTAAATATTATGGATCATGTATCGTTCCAACAAATATTGGAACGGGATTTATTTCAGGAAAGATTAAAACTGGGCGAAGAAATCAAATATCGAGAATTTTTTTATCCGCTGCTTCAAGGGTATGATTCGGTAGCTATGGAGGTTGATCTTGAACTTGGAGGTTCCGATCAAACATTCAACATGTTAGTAGGAAGAAAGCTGGTCAAAGAAATGTTAAAAAAAGAGAAATTTGTGATGACAACTCCACTTCTTACCGATTCAGAAGGAAGAAAGATTGGAAAAACAGAAGGCAATGTAATAGCTCTTACCGATAATCCAAATGATTTGTACGGGAAAATCATGGGATTGCCAGATGACGTCATTATAAAAGGATCCGAATATCTTACCGATGTTTCCATTGATCAAATCAGGAAATTCAAACAACAAGACCCACTGAATGCTAAAAAACAATTGGCATTTGAGATTGTTAAACAACTACATAGTCAAAAAGATGCTCAAGAAGCAGAAGAACAGTTTGAAAAAACAGTTCAAAAACACGAAATTCCGCAGGATGTTCCGGAAGTAGAACTAAAAAAAGAAACTCCTGTAAATGAAGACTTACTTGTTACATTGGGCTTTGCAACGTCAAAATCAGAAGCTAGAAGACTTTTTGAACAAGGTGGAGTAGAAATAGATGGAGAAAGAATGAGTGAGCCTCCAAATAATCCCGTTAAAGAAGGAATGATTCTTAAAGTTGGCAAGCGAAAATTTGCAAAAATAAAGATTAAAGGTTAAAATACTGCCGCATGGTGTTGTGTCATCCTGAACTTGATTCAGAACGACAATGAATATGCGAACAAAAATTCAAAAGTATGCTTTAATTAGTGTCTTTGATAAAAAAGGTATTGCAATTTTGGCAAAAAAACTTCATGAACTTGGGTACAAAATTATTTCAACCGGTGGCACTGCAAAATACCTTACTCAAAATCGAATACCAAATATACCCGTTAGCACCGTCACTCATAAACCCGAATGCTTTGACGGTAGGATTAAAACAATCAGCTTTGAAATTGAAGGTGGAATATTATTCGACCGGACAAATCCCGATCACGTTGACCAAGCAAAAAAGTTTAAAATCAAACCAATTGATATTGTTGTATGCAATTTATATCCTTTCGAACAAACTTCTGCAAAGCAGAATACAACACTTGAGGAGGTTGTGGAGCACATTGATGTTGGCGGTCCAACGATAATCCGAGCAGCAGCGAAAAACTATAAAAACGTGTTGATTGTGGTGGATCAGAATGATTATGATAGCGTGGAAACGTACCTCGAGAGTCGTCATTCTGGCAAGGTCGCTTCAACGACCGCATCCAGAATCTTCCAAGGCAATGAGAGATCCTGGACAGAGAGTTCAGCTCTCACAAGCCAGGATGACGAAGGATTTAGAAAACCATTAGCTGCCAAAGCGTTTGCCCATTTATCGGTTTATGATTCCCAAATAGCCTCGTTTTTATCAGCTGAGCTATTCCCCAAAGAAATTACTATTCCCGGCAGACTCCAAACTCACCTTCGCTACGGAGAAAACCCGCATCAGCAAGCAAGCTTATATGTGATCCCAAACCAAACCTCAATATTAAAAAACTTAGAGCAACTTTCAGGAAGAAAATTATCTGCAACAAATGTGGAAGACATAAATGCCGGAATTGAATCAGTCAGATTTTTTAAAAAACCCTGTGCTGTTGTGATAAAACATAATAATCCCTGCGGAATCTCTCTTGGCGAGACGTCAAAACAGGCACTTCAAAGATCCATACTTGCAGATGCAGAGTCAGCATTTGGAGGCGTAATTGTGTTAAATAAACCGCTTGATGTTGGGGCCGCAAAAGTTATTGCAGATTTTAAAGACGAAAAAAGAAGTAATATAGACATTGTTGCCTCTCCTTCAATTGAAAAAAGAGCCTTGGAATTATTAAAAACTGTAAGAAAATCAATGGGCGTATACGAATTTGGTGATATACAAAAAATCAACCCCCTGCAAATAAAAGCGCTCGATGGAACTTTTATTCTCCAAACTACCGATGCAGTCGACGAACAAAGTTTTAACTCCTGGAAAGTTGTCACCACAACAAAACCAACCAAAATACAACTGGAACAAGCCAAACTTGCTTGGAGATTTATCTCTCGTATTCGATCAAACGCAATCGTGATAGTTGACAAATCCCTGCCAATGACAAGGGGAATCGGCACGGGTCAAACCTCACGGATTAGATCGGTAAAAATCGCCCTTGAGCAAGCAGGCGGGTATGCCAAAGATGCAATTTTAGCAAGTGATAGTTTTTTCCCTTTTGATGACGTAATTAAACTCGCTTCCGAGTACAAAATAGGTACAATTATCCAGCAAGGCGGATCTATCAACGACAAAGCTTCAATTGATGCTTGTAACAAAACCTGTATTCCCATGATTTTTACCCATAGACGTGCTTTCTGGCACTAAAAAGTTAAAAATTCAAAATTCAAAATTACAGTTTAAAATAATGTCATGCTGAACTGGATTCAGCATCTAGGACACTGAAACAAGTTCGGGGTGACCTTTGGTCAATTTTTCACTTTTAACTTTGAACTTTTAATTTGATACTCACCATGAGAATTAAAAAGCAAAATACAGTTCTTGTAGTTGACGGAGGGGGAAGAGGAGCAGCTTTGGTTGATGCGTACGCAAAAAGTAAGCATGTTTCCCTGCTTTTGGCTATTCCGGGAAATGACCTCATGCGAATAAATACAAAAAAACCTGTCAAGATTTTTACTCATCTCAAAACCACAAGTATTAAAAAAATTTTAGAAATTTGTAAAAAGGAACATGTAGATTTAGTTGACGTTGCACAAGATAATGCTGTGGAGTCGGGATTAGTTGATGAACTTGAAAAAATTGAAATTTCCGCTTTTGGACCCACCAGGCTTGCAGGACAGATTGAATGGGATAAAGCCTGGGCAAGAAAATTCATGAAGACTTATAATCTCCCAACCCCATCATATAAAATTTTTAAAAGCCGGCAGGACGGAATTGACTTTGTTAAAAAGCAAAAAGATCAAAAATGGTTTGTGAAAGCGTATGGACTCGTAGAAGGAAAAGGAGCGCTTCCGGCCGAAAACAACCAACAAGCTATAGAAAGAATCAAAGAAATGAAACGATTTGGAAAAGCCGGAGAAGTATTTCTACTTGAGCAGTGGCTTGTCGGAGAGGAATTTTCCTCATTTATCCTTGCGGACGGTAAAAGCTTTCAGCTTATAGGATCTGCTCAGGATCATAAACGTGTATTTGACGGGGATTTGGGAAAAAACACCGGAGGCATGGGTTGTTCGACACCTCCTCTTGTCTTAACAGCAAAAATCCTAAAACAAGTTGAAAACATTTTTAAAAAAACGCTCATTGGCCTTCAAAAGGAAGAAAGGATATACAAAGGAATTCTTTACCTGGGAGGAATTATAGTCAAAGGAAATGTGTATATTATTGAATTTAACGCGCGCTGGGGAGATCCGGAAGCAGAAGTTATTATCCCGGGTATTAAAAATGATCTGTTTGAGATATCAACTGCTGTGATTAACGGTACGCTAAACACAATTAAAGTCGACTTTGATAACAAAGCCAGAATTGCTGTTGCCGGTGCGTCAAAAGGATACCCGGAAGACTACTCAGCTGTCAAAGGAAAAGAAATAATAGGTTTGGAAAAGGCTCAAAAAATTCCGGAAATAAAAATTTACTCTGCAGCAGTCAAAAGAGAAGGAAAAAAGTATACGGCAAATGGCGGAAGATTGTTTTATATTGTTGGAAACGGGAAAAATGTTATCGAGGCAAGAAAAAGGACGTATAAGGCAATAAAGCTTGTATCAATTGAAGGAAATAATTTGCACTACCGCAGGGATATTGGATGGAGAGACGCAGAAAGAATACAAAAAATAAAAAATTCAAAATCCTAAATTCTAAATAATATTAAAAGTTAAGAATTCCAAACAGTTTCGAACATTAGAACATTTGAGTTTGGAAATTATTTAGTATTTAGATATTAGAAATTAGGATGTATCAGTTATGTTATAATTGACCTATGGATTTGTTTCGAAAACATAGCTGGGTGTGGAAAGTAATTGTAATAATTTCTACTGTTGCTCTGATAGTGTCGTCAATTCTTCCTTTGTTCACACTCCGCTAAAATATACATTGTATGAACTTAAAAGATAAAATCTCAAACGCTGAGAGGATTTTAAAAATGTATTGGTCGCGTCTTGAAAAACTAGGCATTTATACGTTTGAAGATTTTTTGTTTCACATTCCGTTTCGCTACGAAGATTATTCGCTTATTTCAAAAATCTCCCGAGTCCAACCGGGAGAAACAGTCACTATTCAAGGAGAAGTTTTGGAAATAAAAACTCAGTACACAAAAAGAGGCAAAAGAATCCAAAGAGCAAAAATTCAAGACGATACGGCAGTTTTAGACGTAATCTGGTTTAATCAACCCTATCTTACCCGGACAATTCCTCAAAACTCTAACATATCTTTATCGGGTAAAGCAGAACTCAATGGACAAAAAATAATTATGCAGTCACCAGAATACGAGATACTAACGCCGAACAACGCGGAACAAAACGCCGAACAACGCGGAAAAACAATTCATACAGGTCGTCTTGTCCCTATTTATCCCGAAACGCACGGAATTTCATCAAAGTGGTTAAGAAGACAAGTGCATAGGATTTTAACAGAACATAAAAATAAACTAGATGAGTATCTTCCGTACTCAATTATAGAAAAAAATAATTTTTTAGAATTTAAAGAGGCTATCGAACAAATACATTTTCCAAAATCAATAGAATATGCTTTAAAAGCAAGACAAAGACTTTCTTTTGATGAATTATTCCTTTTACACTTGGCAAGCTTGAGTAGAAAAAATCAATGGAAACAAAGTTTTCCCGGATTTGCATTTTCTGTTTATGAAGATAAGGCTAAAGATTTTGTTAATAAATTTCCGTTTACCTTAACCATCAGTCAAAAAAGAGCAACTGAGGAAATTTTAAATGACTTAGCATCTGATAAACCAATGAATAGGTTATTGGAAGGAGATGTTGGAAGCGGAAAAACAGTTGTATCCGCAATTGCCATGTATGTAGCATTTCTCAATGGTTTTCAGTCAACTCTCATGGCTCCCACGGAAATACTCGCCAATCAACACTACAACACGATCTCAAATCTTCTAGCACCATTTGGAGTTAAAGTTGGTTTAAAAACTGGAAGTAGTAAGTATCGTGTATCAAGTATTAAGAAAAAAAAAGCGAAAAATATACTTAATACTAAATACATAATACATAATACTGACCTAGATATTCTCATTGGAACCCACGCAATTCTTTCAGAGAAGGTTAAGTTCGATAAACTTGGTCTCGTGATTATTGACGAACAGCAGCGGTTTGGAGTCGAACAACGTTCGATCATAAGACAAAAGGGCAAAAATCCCCATCTTTTAACCATGACAGCAACACCGATTCCGCGTACAGTTGCCCTTACTATATATGGCGACTTAGATCTTTCATATCTTGACGAAATGCCAATCGGTAGAAAAAAAATTAAAACCTGGCTTGTTCCTACAGAAAAAAGGGGGGCAGCTTACAAATGGATAGAAACTCAAATTAAACAAACCGATTCTCAAGCATTTATTATTTGTCCGTTTATCGAAGAGTCCGAAAGCATGAACACTGTCAAAGCTGCGAAAAAAGAATACGAACGTCTTAAAAAAGAAGTATTTCCCCACCTTAGGCTTGGCATGCTTCATGGAAAAATGAAAGCAAAAGAAAAAGAAGAAATGCTTACAACCTTTCGAGATAAAAAAATGGATATTTTGGTTGCTACTCCTGTTGTAGAAGTTGGAATCGATATCCCAAACTCAACAATTATTATCATAGAGGCTTCCGAGCGGTTTGGACTTGCGCAACTACACCAATTACGGGGCAGAGTAGGAAGGGGAGACAAACAATCGTATTGTCTTCTATTTACGCAGTCAGAAAGTGAACTTGCAAAAAAGCGATTAAAATCAATGGAAACTGTTCACAATGGCGCTGCCCTTGCAGAACTCGATCTACAGTTACGAGGAGCAGGGGACGTTTATGGAACGCTTCAGCATGGAAAAAAACAATTAAAAATTGCTTCTTTTTCCGACTTTAATCTTCTTGAAAAAGTAAAAAAAGAAGCAAAAAATATTTTCCCGGAGCTTGAAAAACACCCACTTCTTTTGGAGAAACTCCAATCTGTCTCTATAAAACAAGTCTCCCCCGACTAAATTTTAGTTTTGCCAGAGTTTTTGCTATAATCCCACAGTGAGACAAAAAGACCGAGAACCTGTACAAAGACAGTAGATATTTTTCAGCTTTACAGAAATCAAGACATCCGACTGAATTCCATTTTCAGAACCCGGGAAGATATACACCGTGATGGACTGGAAACATGGAACTCTGGAGAAATTGCGGATTTTGCAAACGACGCAATGAGATTAGCATTGGAAAACATAAAAAGTATATATACAGAAGAGTTAACTGGTGCAACACTTAAAAAGCGACAAATGAGTTTTCCTGATAACATGACCGATCCCGCTACAACAGGTTCTCTTTTGGAATCTTTAGCGCTGGGAATTGCATTAAGACGCGCAAGGGAAAGAAACGGACTTTTTGAAACAGAAGTAATTACATCAGAAAACGCAAGATCTGCCGGTCCTGCAGTTGTTATAGCTAAAACTTTATCGGTTCCTATTTCTATACAACCCCTTTAAAACTGTATAAATTATCTACCAGATTTGTCAGATGAAATTTTTTCTTCACATACAGTAGATGGAATAGCTCCATGGAACAGAAAAGATATTGACGCTGTTTCTGGAAAAAATACCTACGGAAGAATAAGACGAAATATGTCTTTACTTGTTACAAAGTACGTACAGCCTAGAAAACTAGTCGTTGCAATTTCACACGCTCAACAACTTTGTGAATTTATGAGAAGAGCAGGAATTCCAGAAACGCGCTTACCAGAATATGCAGGACTAGCTATTGTTCCTGCAGAAGATGGTGGAATAAAAACCGTAATGCTGCCAACTGGAATTTTTTAAACTTACCTAAGTTTTATTATTCTTTTGGTAATCTGTAAAAATCCTTCTCTTTCCAGTTGAGCTAATGCTTTTTTAAACAAATCTTCCTTGTCTTGAAATTCACTGAATAACTTATTATAAAAAACCCTTTTTTCTTTAGAAATGATTTTTAAAATATTTCCGCGGGTTTGCCGCAGCGATCCTTTGAATTTAGATTGTTTTGTATAGTGCTTACTTTTTTGATTGGGATTTTCGACCTGCTTTGCAAGATACGAACCGTAATCCATAAGAGCATAGTACCACTGCCGAGGATTTTTTTGGTCAAGTGTTTGTCGGATGAATGGACAAAGTTCTTTATCGCCAACATCTGTTTGACCCTCGAAAAAGCGATGGATAAACACCCGACGAATATTTGTTTCTATAAATGCGTATGGAACATTAAAGGAAAATACAACAATCGAACGCGCAGTTGCAGTACCTATTCCGGGAAATTGTTCTAGGATTTTTGGATCTTGGGGAAATTTTCCCTTATGCTCAATTTCAATTAGTCTTGCAATTTTTTGTAAATACAAAGCTCGTCGGTTATATCCAAGTCCGCTCCATATTCTCAAAATTGAACTTAAAGATGCTTGAGAAAGAACAAAAAAGTCTGGAAAAGTTTTAATGAACTCCTCATATTTAGGAAGAACACGTACTACTTGTGTTTGCTGAAGCATTATTTCCGAAACAAGAATTTTATAGGGATCTTTTGTTTCTCTCCAAGGGAGCTTTCGGCCATTTTTTCTATAAAAGTCCCAAATAGTTTTTTGAAATTCTTTTACCGCCATACGCAGAAACAATATATCATCTACTCGTAACGGATTGCTTCAATTGGGGAGAGTTTGGATGCTTTTATTGCTGGTGCCATACCAAAAATATTGACCATGGGGTAACTTGAGAGTAAAAAAACATAGCTACAATCATGGTAAGATTCCCCAGTTCTGTATGAGAAGGAGTATGTTTGAAGGCTCGAAGGCTTTGAAACAATATATCTTGTAGCTCCTGATCTATAGCTTTTACGTTTCTCATTATGGTTTTATTCTCGAATAATTCGATAGTCGAAATATTCGACTATCTACATGTGTTCTTGTCAATACAAGACAAATTGGAACTGTCTAGGTTGCGATACATACAGGACGGTTAAAGGTAATTGAAAGGATCATATAA
>MFPD01000006.1 GCA_001784115.1 Candidatus Levybacteria bacterium RIFCSPLOWO2_02_FULL_37_18
AAATGGCGGTTCGATAACCTAGATTTCAGTACCAACCATTTTTCGATTGGGTACGACTGAAGAGGAATAAAAAAGTAACTGTTCACGCTTCTGACACGATCTCGTCATCCTGAACGTAGTAAAGGATCTATTCGGTAAAAGACTCTTCTGCTTTCAGTCTCAGAATGACAGTTTTATGGTAGAACTGTGAACTGTTACAAATTCTTTTGTTGCTTGTAAAAGGTTTTCCAAAAGCATAGCTACGTTTATCGGTCCTACACCTCCGGGTACTGGAGTATAAAAGGATGCAATATTTTTTATATCTTCTTCTTCGTAATCTCCATGCAGTTTGTCATCTATTCCTTTGTACATGCCAACACCAATGAGGATTACTCCTTTTTTGAGTTCAGTTGATTTAATAATATTTAGTTTGCCAACGGTTGAGATTATTATATCTGCATTTTGAGTTAATAGTTCTTGGTTTTTTGTTTTTGAATCGATAACGCAGGGTTGAATTCCCATTTTTTTAAGCATTGCAATTACCGGACCTCCTCCTGTTTCCCCTTTGCCAATTACGACAATAGACTGCGATTTTAGCCATCCTTTTGTCATCTCGAACGAAGCGAGAGATCTCTCGCTAGCGCTCGAGATGACTGAGTAAATATGTTCCAGTATTTTTAATACTGCTGAAGCAAGCGGCATTAGATAGGGCGAGTCTTTTCTAAATGCATCGATGTCTTTTTTTGGTTTAACTGCTTGGTTTATAAGTTCTGAGTCAACGTGGTTTGGAAGTGGTCTTTGGACAATAATCCCATGAATTTTTGGTTCTTCATTAAGTTTTTTAAGTAACTTAAGTAATGTATCTGTTGAAATATTGGAAGGGAAATTATACATTGTTGCAGCCGCTCCGATTTCTTCCCCTTTTTTCTTTTTTCGATTGACGTAGCTTACAGATGCAGGATCATCCCCTACTAAAATAATTGCCAGATGAGGAACAATGTTCTGTTCTTTCAAATTTTGAACACGAATCTTTAATTCCTCAAAAATTTCCCTCGCAATTGCTTTCCCATCAATTTTCATTTAAAGAGGAATTCTTTTTCCTTCTTCCCTATACAATTCAATATAGAGTTGAAGCAACAAGAGATATTTCGTTAATCGCTTCTTCTAGTGTTTTGCCTTGAGCATAAAAATCATTCCAAATAGTACAGTTAGCAACAAATCCCCCTTCCGGTTCTTTTTTTACAACAATAGGAAACTCATATTCAGAAATAATTAGCTTTTTTGTCTTTTTCATACACCAATAGTATCAAATTAGGTTTCTATTTACAATCAGAATTTGCGTATGAATTTAGTTTTCCCCGGTAGTCATCCTGGAAGGAGGCTGTAAGCCGACTGATAGGATCTAAAAAGATTCTATCGTCCCGCTAAGCGGGGGGAAGACTCCAGAATGACAATCATTGGTAATAACTGGATAGGTACGAATTTGTAAGGGCAAACAGACCTTTTAACCAGATATAGCAGAAATTCCAGAAGTTAACGTGGGAGGGAAACCTGGTTTGGGTTTGATAATCGATGGGCAAACAGCAAGTGGCAAGTCAGGAGGAGTGTTTAATCAGAAGCTGTTTTTGGAACAACTAACTTTTTTAATGATTTTCTTGATTTTAAAATAATGCCAATAAACCCGTAAGACAGCTTTCCCAAACCAGAAGAAGTTAAAAGATTTTTGGAAGAAAAAGTTGCTGAATATCTTCAAATCAAACAACAAACATTAGTAGGGAGAGAAGACAAATGGAGAATTTAACTAGATCGTCTATTATGTACGATACGGTATCGTGTTAGCTAGACGAAATAGTTAAATTCTCATTCTTCAATACACGTTGCGGATGTTACGATGTCGCCTGAGTGGGAGAAGCGCATGAGAATTACACCTTGAGTATCTCTTGAGAGTTTTGGAATTCCGGCCATTTCGAGTTTTACCACTTGTCCTCTTTTTGAAGTAATAATAAGTTCCCTGCAATTATCAGGCACAATTTTAGCAAATACGACCTTTCCTGTTTTTGGGGTTACTTTTGCAACTTTTACTCCTTGTCCTCCCCTGCTCTGGCCTCTAAATTGGTCAACAGATGTTTGTTTGCCCAGGCCATTTTCCATAATGGTTAGTAAGTAGAATTTTTCTTCTTTATTAATAACATCCATTCCGATTACGCGGTCTGTTGGTGCTATTTTAATTCCTCTGACTCCCATTGTGCTTCTGCCAAGAGGTCTAACCCCCTTTTCCGAAAAGCGAATTGCTTTTCCTTCCCGGGTTGTCAAAATTACATCCTGGTCTCCATCGGTGCGGTCTGCCCAGGCAAGTTCATCTCCGGGATCAAGTTTTATGGCCGTAATGCCGTTTCTTCTAATGTTTTCAAATTCCGAAATTGCTGTTTTTTTGACCGTGCCTTTCTTGGTGGTTAAAAAAACGTATTTTAAGCTTCGATCTTCTGGTTTTTTGCCGGCTCGATAAGAAATAAATGCTTCGATTTTTTCATTAGGTTCGATATTGAGTAAGTTTACTATTGCCGTACCTTTGCTTGTGCGCTGTGATTCCGCAATTTCAAATGCTCGTAACTGGTAGACTTTTCCTTTATTGGTAAAAAATAGAATATTGTCATGCGTTTGAGCGTAGCGAATTTGGAAAATACCATCTTCTTCTTTGGTTGTCATTCCTTTGATACCCTTTCCGCCTCGGTGCTGGACTCGGAAGCTTGTCAAACTTTGGCGTTTGATATAGCCTGTGTTAGTAAGGGTAATAACCGTTGGTTCGTTGGGAATTAAATCTTCTTCCGAAAACTCTCCGACTTTGCTTTTAAAGACTTTTGTCCGTCGTGGGTCAGCATATTTTTCTTTAAGTTTTAAAAGTTCATCTTTTATTATCGTTAAAATCTTTCTTGGATTACCAAGAAGGTCTTCCAAGTAGGCAATAGTTTCTTTTATCATCTGATATTCATCTTCGATTTTTTGCCTTTCTAACGCGGCAAGACGACGAAGTTGCATATCTAAAATTGCGATTGATTGCAACTCGGATAGCTTGAATTTTTCCATTAAATTATTTTTTGCATCTTCCTGAGTTTTTGACGCTCGAATGGTTTTAATTACCGCGTCGATATTATCAACTGCGATTCGCAGTCCCTCTAAAATATGGAGTCTTGCTTTAGCTTGTTTTAGCTCGAATTCGCTTCTCTTGGTAATAACCAAAAATCTGTGTTTTAAGTATTCTTCTAAAATTGTTTTAAGGTTTAGTGTCTGCGGAGTACCGTCGACAAGGGCAACTATATTTGCCGGGAATGATGTTTGAAGCGCTGTGTGTTTGAATACATTATTGAGCACTTTTTTAGGTATTGCGTCTCTTTTAAGTTCGACTACGATTCTTGTTCCATGCCTGTCTGATTCGTCTCGTAAGTCTGTAATGCCTTCTATTTTTTTCTCCTTTGCCAAATCCGCAATGCGGCAAACGAGGAGAGCTTTATTAACTTGATATGGGAGTTCGGTAATAATAATCGCGGATTTTCCCTGTCCTATGTCTTCGATTTCTGCTTTGCCTCTTATAATGATTTTGCCTCTTCCCGTGTTGTAGACATTTTTAATTTCGGCAATGTCATATATACAACCGTACGTTGGAAAATCAGGACCTTTGACAAACTCCAGGAGTTCATCGACAGTTATAGAAGTAGAAAAAGTAGAAGAAGGAGGTTCAATTTTTGTTTTGCCGATCATAAAGACTATTGCGTCTACCACTTCTCCTAAATTATGAGGCGGGATTTTGGTTGCCATTCCGACCGCGATTCCTTCGCTTCCCATAAGCAGCAAACTTGGAAGTTTTGCAGGAAGAAACACGGGTTCTTTTAGGGTTGCGTCAAAATTGTCTACGTAACCAACAGTTTCTTTGTCTAAATCTAGCAACATTTCGGAGGTAATCGTTGCCATTCGTGCCTCCGTGTAGCGCATTGCGGCCGGCGGATCCCCGTCAACAGATCCAAAGTTTCCCTGGCCGTCAATAAGCGGATAGCGCATGGAAAATTCCTGCGCCATTCGGACTAAAGCGTCATAAATAGGAACATCTCCGTGGGGATGGTATTTTCCCATGACTTCTCCGACAATTTTGGCTGATTTTGAATATTTCGCGCTGTGGGTAAGGTTTAACTCGTGCATCGCAAAAAGAATTCTTCTGTGTACCGGTTTTAATCCGTCTCTTACGTCCGGAAGCGCACGGGAAACAATAACAGACATAGCGTAATCCAAATACGCTTTTTTCATCTCCGTTGTTATTTCTGTTTTTTGTAATGTACCAATATTCATAAAAGAATTTAGAATTTAAAATTCATAATTCATGTTAGGCAAACTTCCTTGTCATTTCCATGAAAATGGGAATCTATACGAATAACGTTCTGGATTCCCGCCTGCGCGGGAATGACAGTGTGTAAGGTGAGTTATAAATTTCATTCCTAACTCTAAACTCTGAATTCTTATTTCAGGGCTTTCTTAATTTCCTCGATTGCTTTTTCTTTGCCGTGCCAATCTTTTACTTTTACCCACTTTCCCGGTTCTGATTTTTTATAGTTTTCAAAGAAATATTTGATTTGTTCTTTTATTTCACTAGGAAGTTCGGAAACATCGTTTGTGTCTTTGTATTTGTTGTCGACTTTTGGCATGGGTACAGCGATAACTTTTGTATCTTCTCCCGCTTCATCGTCCATTGCCAGCATTCCTATAACTCGTGATGGAATCACAATACCCGGTGTAACCGGTTTGCTTGATAAAACTAATACATCAATAGGGTCTCCATCCCCTGCTAAAGTATTCGGAACAAAACCATAGTTGAAAGGATATTCCATTTCTGTAAATAAAAATCGGTCAACAAAAATAAACCCGGAATCTTTATCGAGTTCGTATTTAACGCTTACGCCTTGAGGAATCTCGATAAAAACATTGACTTCACCCTGTTGGGGGTTTTTGCCAGCTGATAAGTTTTTAAGATTCATAATCTCACCTCCTCGATAGTTCAAAATTAAAAGTTAAAAGTTGCAGTTATTAATTAAAAATTTTGAACTGTAATTTTGCATTTTTAACTTTAAACTTTTAATTCTTAAAGATCCAAAGTTGCGGATTTCGCATTACTTTGTATAAAGTGTTTTCTGGGCGGGACTTCGTCTCCCATAAGCATAGTAAAAACCGCGTCTGCTTCTTCGGCGTCTTCGATTGCCACTTGTTTTAAAATTCTATTTTCCGGATTCATTGTAGTTTCCCACAGTTGTTCCGCATTCATTTCTCCCAACCCTTTATACCGTTGAATACCAATATTTGTGTTTCCTCCTGTTTTCATAGTTTTAAGAATAGCGTCTCGTTCTTCTTCTGAGTAAGCGTATTTAATTTCTTTGCCTTTTTGAAGCTTAAAAAGAGGCGGCATGGCAACGTATAAATATCCGTTTTTGATTATGTCGGGTAAGTGCCGGTAGAAGAAGGTTAGAATAAGAGTTTCGATGTGTTCTCCGTCAACGTCTGCATCGGTCATAATAATAATTCTGTGATATCTTAGTTTTTCTATATTTATAGTATCTCCTATTCCCATACCCAGGGCTATTATTAAGCTTTTTACTTCTTCGTGTTCTATCATTTTATCAAGTCGTGCTCGTTCCGTGTTTAAAATCTTACCTTTTAACGGCAAAATGGCCTGGTATTTTCTGTTTCTGCCGTTTTTTGCGGTGCCGCCCGCAGATTGTCCCTCCACCAAATATAATTCCGAGACGCTTGGATTTTTTTCCTGGCAGTCGGCTAATTTTCCCGGAAGAGAAGATCCTTCAAGGGCTCCTTTTCGAAGGATTGCTTCTTTTGCGGCTTTGGCTGCCATTCTGGCTTTGGCTGCAAGATAAACTTTTTCTAATATTTTTTTTGCTTCCCCGGGGTTTTCTTCGAAAAATACCGATAATCCCTCTTTTACAATTTGGGCAACGAGAGGCTGGATCTCCGAATTACCTAATTTTCCTTTTGTTTGGCCTTCGAATTGGATTTTATCCTGAGGCATTTTTATATAGACAACTGCGGTAAGTCCTTCCCTGGTGTCATCTCCCGCGATTGAGTCTTCGTCGTCTTTAAAACTGCCTATTTTTTTCCCGTAATCATTTATTGCCCTGGTTAACGCAGTTCTAAACCCGGTCAAATGAGTGCCTCCATTTATAGTATTAATAACGTTTACATAACTTTCTACATTTTCCGTGTAGCCTTCGTTATATGCCAAGGCAGCTTCGACCTCCACGCTTCCTTCATGTTTTTTAATAAAAATGGTTTCGTGAATTGAAGCTTTGTTTTCGTTGATTTTTTCAACGAGTGATTTTATTCCGCCTTCGAAGTAGTAATGTACTTCTTTTGATTGTTCGTCCCTTAAATCGTATAAGTGGAAATACAGGTTTGGTACCAGATATGCTCTCTCCCGAATTGCCTTTTTTATGGTATCGAATTCAAACTCAGTGGCAGAAAAGATTTGCAAGTCCGGATAAAACGTTGTGGTTGTTCCTGTTACGTTTGACACATTAACCATATCCGGATCAAGATATGATTGTTTTACCACAGTTATATCTGTAAGAGGTACTCCTCTTTCATATTCTTGTCTATATATTTTTCCATCCCTTCTTACTTCTACCCACATTTTTGAAGATAAGGCGTTTACAACTGATGCGCCAACGCCATGAAGACCGCCTGAGATTTTATATGCGCTGCCTCCGAATTTTCCTCCGGCGTGGAGTTTTGTCATAACAATCTCAAGGGCTGATTTATTAACTCCCTTCATTTTGTCAACAGGAATTCCTCTTCCATCGTCTGCAACAGTAGCACTACCGTCTTTTTGTAATAGTATCCAGACATTTTTTGCAAAACCCGCTAATGCTTCGTCAACCGCATTATCGATAATTTCTCGCAAGGATTCATGGAGTCCAGTGATATCGGTTGAGCCAATATACATTCCCGGACGTTTTCTTACCGGTTCCAATCCTTCCAAGACCTGAATGTGTTTTGCTGAATATTCTGATGATTGTGGTGGGGCCATAAAAGATTATTAAACCATTTTACCAGATTAATTTCAATATATCCAGTTAACTTTTCGACTTTTAGTGAATTTCAGCGAACAAAAAGAATATTATCAGCTAGACAATTCCGTATCGTACTAGGTAGACGATATAGTAATATCTCTTATTCTAAAAGCAAATGTTTTATTTTATCCAGTTGCCGAGCATAATCCACCTGATCTCTAATAAATGCTACGTAATCTTTAACTTTTTTAAAATTAGAAAGTATTGCTGAAGTATTACAAAAACCTTGTTCTTTACCGAGGTACTCGGTATACGATGAATATTTATATTTTTCCAAATTTTCAAATTTTAGAAGATATGCCGTAACAGGATTAAGATGAATATATCTATGAACATGTAAAAATTGTTCGCCATCTTCAATTCTAACTGCTCCAAAATTTCCCTGGAAAAGATGACCGATACGCTTATGTCTGATATTAAAATAATGGCTATACCCGTTTAAAATCTTGGATACAAATTTTGAAATCCCTTTTTCTTTTACCTGTTTTAATAAAAAATGAAAATGATTAGGCATTAAACAATGTGTATATATTTCAACTAGTTGATCTGATTCGGTTATTAGATAATTAAACATTTTTTGTTTTTCTTCTATATTTAAACGTTTGAAATGAGAAAATCTAATAGGGCAATTTGCGAATCGATAGTAGTTAATTAAATCGAGAAATCGAAGATAATCATTTTTAATCTCGAAAATGGGTCTCTTTTCGACACCTCTATTAAAAATATGATAGATCTCGTTTGTTGCAAAGACTACCTTTCTTATCATATAAAATAGTTAATCACTATGTATACCACATTGTCAAGCATGGACGATACAGTATCGTACTAGGTAGACGATGTGATTTAATAAGAAAGGTTTAGTAAGAAGTGTTCTAGGGTAAAGCGGGGGTTGGTGTTGGTGCTGGATAGAATTTTGTACGCCTTGCTTAAAGATAGTAAGATATTGAGATATTGAGATAGTAAGGGACTGCTCGGATTTTCTGATATTAATTCAAACATTTTTATTCTGATAACAAGAATCATGGTTTCTATCCACGCAAAACTTGCATCTTTTGTCTTGGAAATATCTTGAGCAAGTTTTAACCTCAATCCGATATTATAAGACAATAAAGATAGCAAGATATCAAGATATTGGGTAAGTTCGTTATCCGATATTTCCGATGGTTTATTTTTGAGTTCAAAAATTTTACATCGGGAAAGAATTGTAGGCAATGTTTGTTGTTTTGAAGATACTTGCAAAATGATAACCGTATGATCCGGCGGTTCTTCCAGGATTTTTAAAAGGCTATTTTGAGCTTGAAGCGTAAGAGAGTCGGCATTGTTAAAAATGATCGCTTTTGACTTTCCCGTAGCAGGCTTTAGCAAGAGATTTTTTTGGATGTTTCGCACGTCTTCGATGCCGATTGTAGTTTCGCTTTCAATTTTTGTTATATCAAAAGCACTTATTGAAAGTTTATTGCAAAGATTTTTAACATACTCCTCCCGCTTTATTTTACTTTTTGATACCACTAAGATACTCTGCATATGAAATCAAAAATCAAAAATCAAAAGTTCAGGTCAAAAGTAAAAAGTGACGAATGTCATATCGAGCGTTAGCGAGATATCCCATGGGATTCCTCACCGCGTCAGACGCGGTTTCAGCATCTATGATCCTGAAATAAATTCAGGATGACTTTAGTCAATTTTGAATTTTGCCTTTTAACTTTTGAATTTCTACAAAGTATACCAAATTCCAATCGTTTTTGTTCTCATCGTTGACAACAGTAAAAGAGTTCACGTATTATTTAAGTAATGCCTAATACGGTTTCTGTTCCTAATGGACAAAGCACAATACCAGCTCCCGTAAGGGTCCCTATTGACTTATCAAGCGAAACACCCCATTCGCTTGCGGATGTATTACTTGCGGAAAATCTTATAACACAGCCCCAGTACGAAGAAGTAAAAGTAAAAAGCGCAAGTGAGGGAAATACTCAAGAATCTATTATTCAAAGTATGAATATTGTCCCTGAAGAAAAGCTTGCATCTGCCAGGGCAAAGCTTTTAGGAGTGCCGTTTATAAACCTTGGATCTACTGCTTTTTCTCCGGATGTTTTAAACCTTATTCCACGAGCAGTTGCCGAAAGATTCTCTCTTATTCCATTTAATTACGACGAAAAAACAAAAACACTTTCTGTTGCCATGAGCAGTCCTGTAGATTTAGAAGCTCTTCAGTTTATCAGACAAAAAACAGGTATGAATATTAAGTCTTTCGCGGCTGCCCCATTAGATGTGGCAAATGCCATTTTTGCCCAATATAGACAAGAATTAGTAGGAGAAGTGGGTCTTGCTTTAAAAGAAACTGAAGAAGAAAAAGAAACAAAAACACTTGACAGTACTCAAATTGCAAAAATTATTTCAGATGCGCCGATTGCAAAAATAGTCTCTATTATTTTAGATTACGCCGTTACAAGCAGAGCCTCCGACGTGCATATCGAACCTCAGGAAGACAGGGTCAGAGTAAGGTATAGGATAGACGGCATTTTATACGACAGATTAAGTCTGCCGAAAAGAGTTCAGGATGCGGTTGTTTCTCGTATTAAAATTCTTTCAGGTCTTAAAATAGACGAGCATAGAGCTCCGCAAGACGGAAGATTTAATTTTAAGGTTGGAGACAACGAAGCAGATTTACGTATCTCTGTTTTGCCCACTGTTTTTGGGGAAAAAATCGTCATGCGGCTTCTTCGAAAATCCGGCGGAATCCCAAGTCTTTCCGAATTAGGCCTTGTGGGAATTTCTTTAAGAAACTTAGAGACCATGATGCTTCGTCCGCATGGAATTATTATTGTCTGTGGACCCACAGGGAGCGGTAAAACAACTACTTTATATTCGGTTCTTTCCCGACTTAATACTACGAGGGTAAATATTTTGTCGCTTGAGGATCCAGTCGAATATCAGATTTCGGGTGTAAACCAAGTACAAATCAATCCTGCCGTAGGTCTTACGTTTGCTTCGGGACTTCGGGCATTTTTGAGGCAAGATCCTAATATTGTTTTAGTTGGAGAAATTCGAGATAAAGAAACAACTGACCTTGCTCTTCAGGCTGCTCTTACGGGCCATCTTGTGTTCTCAACGCTTCATACATCAGATGCTGCAGGCGTGCTACCCCGCCTGCTTGATCTGGGGGCAGAGAGTTTTCTACTCGCTTCCACCATGAATGCGCTTGTTGGGCAGAGAATTGTCAGACAAATTTGTCCTGCTTGTAAAGAAGCGTATAACCTACCCCCAACCTTACTTCGAGAGATTAAAGAAAGTTTGGGGCCATTATTTCCGCGAAATCCCCAAGATTCGATTAAGATTTATAAAGGAAAAGGATGCTCGGAATGCGATGGGTCCGGGTATTTGGGAAGAATTGGAATATTTGAAGTTATGCCTGTTTCAGACAAAATTGCCCAACTTGTTTTGCAGCACCCAGACAGCGCTGCTTTGGAAAAAGAAGCAATTGTCGAAGGCATGATTACCATGAAACAAGACGGATATTTAAAGGTTTTATCGGGTGTAACGTCAGTTGAAGAAGTGCTCAGAGTCGCCCAGGAATAAACTTAGAGTTTAGAATTCAAAATTATGAATATTAGGGATTTATTATCATTTACTGTCAAACACGATGCATCTGATTTGCATCTATTAATAGGAGATCTTCCGACTATTCGAGTGGATGGAAATTTAATACCTGTTTCAAATGTTCCTCCAATGACTAAAGAAATGCTTGAGGAAATGGTCTATTCAATACTTACTCCCGAACAAAAAGAGTTGTTAATTACCAATAAAGAACTTGATTTCTCGCTCAGTTTGACCGAAAGACAAGAAATTATAGGAAGATTTCGAATTAACGCGTACTACCAAAAAGGAGGTCTGGCTGTTGCTTTTCGGTATCTACAACCAAAGATTCGTTCGATTGAAGAACTTGGATTACCACCAATATTGCACACCTTTGCTAATCTCAAACAGGGATTTGTATTAGTAACCGGGCCCACAGGACATGGTAAATCAACCGCCCTTGCTGCAATTTTACAAGAAATTAATACGAGTCGGTCCGAACACATTTTAACCATAGAAGACCCGATTGAGTATATATATCCTAAAGGTAAGGGAGTTTTTTCACAACGAGAAATGACAATCGATACTCATTCATGGGCTTTGGCATTAAAATCTGCTTTACGGGAAGACCCGGATGTTGTTTTAGTCGGCGAAATGAGAGATCCGGAGACAATGGCAGCTGCAATTACAATTGCCGAAACAGGACATCTGGTTTTTTCGACGCTTCATACAAATTCCGCAGCAGATAGTATTAATAGAATAGTTGATTCTTTTCCATCGCATCAACAGTCACAAATTAGAATCCAGCTTGCTGCGACTTTAAAAGGAATTATTTCAAAAAGACTGCTTCCTAAAATTAATGGCGGAAGGATTCCAGCAGCAGAGATTTTGATTGGAACTCCAGCTGTTGCGAATAATATTCGGGAGGCAAAGACACATCTTATCGACTCGATAATTCAAACGTCTCAAGATGTGGGAATGATTACCATGGATGCTTCGCTTGCCTCTCTTGTTTTGTCCGGCGCCGTCAATTTGGATGTGGCAAAAACGTATGCTCTGCACGAACAGGAGTTTCTCCGTCTTGTTGCTTAAAACTTATGAAACTGTCCTACAGCGCAAAAACCATTGACGGAAAAAAAATAGAAGGAGTAATCGAAGCAAAAGATAAAACACAAGCTGCCTCGTATTTAAAAAGTCAAAAGATTTATCCTGTTAAGATTACGGTTTTGAGGGAAAAAGAGATTATTCGACTATTGCCTTTTTTGCAGGATGTCAAATTTTCCGATTTGGTTTTTTTTACCAGACAGCTTTCTTCTATTCTTGTGTCGGGTTTGACTCTTATGGAGGCTCTCAGAATTTTAAAAGAACAGACTGCAAATCGTGTTATGCGGGAAGTAATTAGTGACTTGATTACGGAAATCGAGGATGGAAAGCCTTTGTCGTCGGCAATTGCCAAGCACCCAGAAGTATTTTCTTCCATATACGTATCTTTGATGAAAGCAGCAGAGACTTCGGGTCTTTTGGACAAAGTCTTATTAAGACTTTCCGAAAACTTAGAAAAACAACAAAAGCTTCAGAGTGAGGTCAGAGGGGCGCTTTTGTACCCTATTATTGTTGTTATTATGATGGTTGTTGTATTCATTATTATGATGGTATTGGTTGTTCCGCAGCTTGCCGGTCTTTATAAAAATCTCAATGTAGAACTGCCATTTATTACAAAGGCAATTATTGAAATATCTAATTTTTTTCTGTTTGGCTGGCCGATTATCCTTGGATTAAGTTTTTTATTATATATTTCCTATTTTCGCTGGGTACACACAGAATCGGGAAGGCTTGTGCGTGACGGGTTTTTGCTCGAACTACCTGTGTTTGGCAAAATTCTTAAGCAAACAACTCTGGCTGAATTTGCCAGAACCTTTGGGCTTATGGTTGGGGCCGGTACCTCTATCGTTGAATCGTTGACAAAAACAGCAGATACCGCGTCAAATGTGTTGTACAAAAACGCCATTATACAAATTAGTCATCAGGTAGAAAGAGGGGTGCAAGTTGGAGAAGCAATGGGAGCTTCTCCCCTATTTCCTCCGGTTTTAGTCCAAATGGCAAAAATCGGAGAAGAAACAGGAAAATTAGATGAGTCTTTAATGAAAGTGTCTGAATATTTTGAAAGAGAAGTAGATGAATTAGTTCATACGCTTACCACTGCTTTAGAACCATTTATTTTAATTATTTTAGGAATTGGTATAGCATTTTTAATTTTTGGCATCATTACTCCGATTTACGGATTGCTTTCGGCAGTAAAATAGAATTTTTGAGGCTATTTTGGGGTATTGACAAGAGAAAAAAAATCTGTGTATACTTTAAAATAAATACATGAAATTATCAAAACTACAGAAGGGGTTCACGCTTATAGAACTTTTGGTTGTTATTGCCGTTCTCGCAGTTCTCGCAACCGGAGTCCTCGTCCTCATCGACCCAGTCGATAAAATCGCCCAGGCAAATGATTCGAAAGTAGAAAATGATGTCGGAGCTATCGGAAGGGCAGCAGCAGCATATTCTGTTACACACCAAGGTTTTTATCCGGTAGCACTAAGCGACCTAGTTACAGCCGGAGAATTAAGAATAGTGCCCGTACCCCCTACTGCTTCTTATGGTACAGCATATACTGTAATAGTATCACCTACTGGGTGCGTTGCAGGATCAACATGTTCCTCATTTGCAGTAGGTGGACCATATAGATCAAAAAGATATACAAGCGTCGTAAGCTCAAGCTTTTTCAGATATGAAGCTGATACTGGAAAAGCACCATGTAGGATTGGCACATTCTCGTTAGCCTGTCCATAATTTCCTCCGTTCTTCCTTAATAGTTCCTAACTATACTATAATGTAACTTCTCCTTTATGAAATTAGTTTTTAAAAGGAATTTTTTCCATACTTTAATTTTACTGCTGTTATTGTTTTCCGTAGGTTTTTTGTATATTCGAAATCTTTCTTCTGACGTGTATGCAGGTGACAGTGGAGACCTTATAACTGCTGCCACTGTATTTGGTATACCCCATCCCCCAGGTTATCCTCTTTTTACTTTTTTAGGTTTTCTTTTGACTCGATTACCTTTTGTTTCTACACCTGCTTTTAAAGTTGGATTATTATCTGTATTGTCGTCTCTTGGAAGCATTTTTATTATTTATAGATATTCTTTTCGGGTGAGTAAAAGTATTTTGGTTTCACTTCTAACTTCCCTAATTCTTGTATTCTCATTCTTATTTTGGTTTTACTCAGAAATTGCTGAAGTATTTACCCTTAATACATTGTTTACGGTGTTGCTTTTTTATTTAGCAATACTTTTTTATGAAGAAAAAAAGAAAAAGTATCTCTATGGTCTTGCTTTTTTTTTAGGATTATCTCTGTCGCATCATCATACAATTCTTCTTTTGTTCCCAGCCATCTTTTATCTGATTCTTAAAAGGAAAAATATATTACTAAAAGACAAAAAATACATAGGAGTAATTTTGCTGTTTTTCTTGGGATTGCTTCCATATATTTATATACCAATTTCCGGATACACAAAACCTGCAATTAACTGGTTAGGAGACGTGACTGTCAACAATTTTATAAATCTTGTTACCCGTAAAGTATATGGTACTTTTTATGCTGGTGCATTTGAATATTTGTCGTTTTATGACAGATTATATTTTTTAAAACATTATGTGATTAAAATAGTATCGTCCCTTACCATTCCTGTTTTCTGTCTTATTATTGTAGGTATTTGGCATTTGTTTGTAAAAAATAGAAGAGAATGTATAGCTATTATTTTGGCAATTTTTATTGCAGGTCCGGCTTTTTCAATGTATGCTGGTTTTCCGATATTAGATAAATTTTCACTTGGAACAGTTGAAAGATTTTACCTGCAATCTTTAGCATTATTTTTCTTTTTTTTACCCTATGGATTTATGAGAATTCAAATTTTTTTTAAAAGAGTTTTTTTAAATAAGTTTTCTTCGCGGCTTGCGATTTTACCTTTTTTTATTGTTCCAATACTACTTTTTAAAATAAATTTTTCCAGAACTGATTTTTCTCGTATTAAAGTTGGAGAGAATCTGGCACGTGATATTTTTTCAAATATATCTCAGAATTCAGCACTTGCACTAGCAGGAGATACGGTTGCTTTTAATAGTTGGTATTATCACTATGCTTTGGGGAAAAGATCTGATGTGGAAATCATTGTTCCAGAACTATCTATACATGTAAGTGCCGGCGGAAATTATTTTTTTGATAAGGAAAGAAAAGAATTCGAAAGAAATAATCCAAACTTAAAAAATACGTTTGGAAATGTTTTATGGGAAATCCACAAAAAAAAAGACGTTTTTGCAATTGATCCGCCAGAGATTGCCACAGCCGGAGCTGAATGGCTTCCGATTGGTTTTGTTTATAAACTCATTGATAAAAATTCTATTCCTTCAGAAGAAAAGTATACACAAATCGTAGATAGAAATTTAAAAGACATACATCCTCCTTTAGAAATTGCCAATGGAAAATTGGCGCTTTCGGATATTCAGGTAACGTATTCGAATGTCCATCTTAATATTGGAGTGTTTTTAAATAGGCAATTCAAAAATACAAAGAAAGCAATTGAATATTTTCATAAAGCACTTTCTATAAATAAGAAAAACTCAAATGCATATTTAGAACTGGGATATACTCAACTTGTTGCATTACATGATTGCAGGAAGTCTGTGAAAAATTTTAAGAAAGCAATTGAAAATTCTCCCAGGGAAGAAAAATATTATCTCTATTTATACAATGCGTATAAAAATTGTAATTATGATAAAAAAATAAAAAAAGATTTAAAAAAAGCCTTCACTGTATTATTTTCCGATGACATTGATGAGGCGGTAAAAGATATTGAACAGCGGTTTGAAAAGTAAAAATAATACTAATCCATACCCAAATAAGGAAACAATACTTCCCCATCTGAAACTATCGGGATCGTACAAAAACGTAATTATATGTTTGCCTTTTGGGACAATTATTGCTCTCTGAACTATGTTAGCTGGAAATATTTTTGTTTCTTTGTTATCAACGTACGCTTTCCAACCTGGATAATAAGTATCTGCTAAAACAAGAATCTGGTTAGCATCTGAAAATGTTTTTAATTCAATTTTTTGATCTTTATCATTTATCCATTCGATCACATTTTTGCATGCTGTACAAATGTTTGATTGACGTAATGCAGATGAGCTTTCAATCAGTTCTTCTTTTTCCGGGTCGTAATCTTCAGTTTGTATGTACTCTTTAATATCCTCTATATCTTCAAACATTTTATAAGAAGAAGCAAATCTTGCGCGATTTTTAAAATATGGATTTTTATATATTACATAGTTTTGTATTTTCGTAAAATCAGTAAGGTTGTTAATTTTTATATTATCCGGTGCAGTAATGAACTTTACGTTATTCATGCCAAAAAGCTTCAGGGCATGTAGTGAAAAAGTATTAGAGGCGCTGTCGAAGAAATTTTGTTCGATTAAAGTATGCAAAAATCGTACCCTTACTGGAATGAATTTAAAGTTATAATTACTTTTTGGGATATCATATAAAAGATTTGAATATACAGGAAGACTTGCCATAAATGGAATAAATGCATCCTTATGCTTCCAACCTTCTTTTAAGAATATATTGTTCCATCCCTCAAAATCATCAAGTGTATATATGCGATGCTTTTCACTTTCATTTTTTAAAAATGAAACTGTCTTTGGTTGATCCATCCATTTGCTTACTGGTCCTACAGGATGATAAAAAAGAAAATAATATGAAATATTTACAAACTGAAGACAAATTAATATACAAATTATAATCATTTGTGTGTCTTGTTTTAGAGAAAGTTTTTTAAAAAGTTGAGTAATCATAAACCCCGAAAGAAGCGCAAGAGAGACATCAACGCTCATAAGAAACCTGTTGGGTACTCGAAAATAAGCAAGAGGAGGAATAGTATACATAAAAGAAAAGGGCGAGTATCTTCCCAATGCAAGGATAAGAGTTGAGAAAGTAAGAAGTAAAAAAAGTTTAACATGTTTTTGTTTTGTAAAAAATAAAGAGCAGATTAAAAGAATTATTGGTAGTAGGCCCACATATCCTGTGTTCTCCCAAAAGATTCCTTCAATTTCAATCGGCCCGGGATATGTGCCGTTTTGGGGAGAACCGAGAAAGAAAGGAAAAACAAACATGAGAAGATGCTTTAACAAATATGGAAATCTTCCAAGGTTTATACCAGTGCCTTGTGTTTGATCAAATAATTCGTATGAAGGCAAAAGGGTTGCTGCTGAGAGAAAAATAGAACAGGCAATGGTAAGCATCAATCCTATTGTTATGTTAAAGAATGTTTTTAATGGAATTTTGTTTGTCCAACTTCTGACAAAAACATACAAAAAAATAGTTATTAAAGAATATGTTGTAATTTCCTGATGGCCGACAAACATTTGTTGGGAAATAATCAAAGAGACAATAAGTCCGTTTTTAAAGGTTAATTTTTTTAAAAATCTTTCAACTGTATAAAGTTCCAAAGGTAAAAGAGACGCGCTTTGTATAACGCTTGGGTGGGAAATATGAGCTATTAAAAATCCTGAAAATGTAAAAATTACAGAAGAAAAGAGGGCTGGATATTTTTTAAGTCCATTTTCTTTTGCAAAAAGATAAGTGCCTATTCCTGCAGTAAAAAATGCCAAAATAAATACCAAGTTTATTGCCCAAAAAAAAGGAAGGAATTTAAAAAGAATCAGATTGGGTAAAAACAGCGATCCCATTTCTCCTTGGGCAAACATTGGATATCCGTTTCCTGCTAATCTTGTCCAAAGACCAATACCGTTTTCCTTAAGTGATGAATAAAATAAAAATCTTAATGGGTAGTGTCCATCCAGCAGATCGCTTTCTCCATAATCAGGTGTGACAAAAACGGATAAGTGCGGATAGAATAACCGGAAAAAAAATACTATGATTAAAATTATAAGTACAAAAAGCGGGAGAAAATTTAAAAATTGTTTTTTCATCAAAATCAATTTTTGGGTATTGACAAGGGGTACTAAATATGTTTATTCTTGATTATACCAAATTAATTATATGAAATTATCTGCTCAAATTCAAAAGGGTCTTGCCCTGAGTAAATCGAAGGGGTTCACACTCATCGAACTTTTGGTTGTCATCGCAGTTCTCGCAGTTCTTGCTTCGGGTGTTCTTGTTTTAATAGATCCGGTTGACAAAGTAAATGCTGCAAATGATTCAAAAGTACAAAATGATATAGGCGCGCTGGGAAGATCCAGCGAGGCTTTTGCAACCAGACATAATGGTAATTATCCAGCGAGTATTGCAGAGTTAGTGAGTGGGGGAGAACTAAAAGTTGCCCCAACCGCTCCGTCAGGATATACGTATAGCTATGTTGTTTCCCCGGCAGGATGTACAGGCGGATCCGGAGCAACACCATGCACCAGTGTTGTTATAACTTCTAACTTAAAGGCAAAATTATATACATCCACTCCGGTTCAAAGATACGAAACAGCTACCAATAAATCTTGCCAAGTTGCAACAGATACCACTTCTTGTCCATAAGGATGCTGAAAGATTCTGAAATGAGTTCAGAATGACACTTAGATTGCTTCGTTGTTTCACTCCTCGCAATGACAATTATTTTTAGAGTATACTTGTTTTATGGTTGTTTTATTTCTTCTTTTTATCCTCGGGATTTGTGTCGGGTCTTTTTTGCATGTATTAATTGACAGGATTCCCAGGGAACAAACAATAATCAAAGGAAGATCGTATTGTGAGTCGTGTAAAAAAGTTTTAAAGTGGTACGATCTTATTCCCCTTTTTTCCTATGTTCAACTTTGGGGTAAGTGCAGATACTGTCATACTTCCCTTTCCTATTATTATCCGGTTGTAGAACTGGTGACGGGGGTTATGTTTGTGACCACATCTTTGTTTTTACCAATAGAAAGTATTACGTATCAAGTATTAAGTATTAGGCAAATTTTTTTGATGTCGTATTATTTATTTACTATTTCGTCTCTCATAGTTATCTTCTTTGCTGATTTAAAGTATGGAATTATACCGGATAAGATACTTTTTCCACTTATCGTTATAACGTTAATCGGAACCGTCATTCCGGTTTGTCCATACCCGTCATTCCGGTTTGTGAGAGCTGAGCTCTCTGTCCAGAATCCGTTTGATCCTGGATGCGGTCGCTTGGGCGACCTTACCAGGATGATGTCGGGGATTGGTTCTTTTTTATTTTTTCTCCTATTATTTGTTTTTACAAAAGGTAAAGGTATGGGATTTGGGGATGTAAAATTTGCATTTTTTATGGGGCTTTTTTTGGGTTTTCCAAAAATACTAATTGCTCTTTACATAGCCTTCTTGACAGGAGCATGTATATCTATCATATTACTCATAGGGGGAAAGAAAAAATTAAAAAGCACGATCCCCTTTGGTCCCTTTCTGGTGATTGGGACGATGGTTAGTATGTTTTTTGGAGATAAGATGATTATGATTTTTAGACTTTTTTAGGAAATTCAAAATTCAAAATGAAAAATTTAAAATTGTCATTGCGAGGAATCCTGAGCGACAGTCGAAGGAGACGAAGCAATCTTATCAAAAGAGATTGCTTCGTTATCGCTCGCAATGACGTAAGAAGGATCGCGATGATACAGCAGGGATTTACGCTTATTGAGCTTTTGGTAGTTATCGCAATTATCGCAGTTCTTGCTACAGGATTACTATCGTTAATGAATCCCTTAGAACAAATTCGAAAAACAAATGACGCAAGGAGAAAACATGATTTAGGTCAGATTCAAAAGGCATTAGAGCAATTTTACCAGGATTTTAATAGGTATCCTTATGCTAGTGTTAATAAAATAGTAAGCCAAACTGGTTCAACGCTTAATTGGGGAGATAATTTCAGTCCGTATATTCAAAAGCTTGCGGCAGATCCGGATGCCGGCAGATCCTACATGTATGTTTCCGAAGGTGATAATCAATCATACAAATTATATGCGTCTTTAGAGAGGGCGGGGGGTAATAAAGATCTACAAGCATGTAATCCTGTTGATGGAAGTAAGTGCGGCGGTGCTCCTGTAAATTGCGGAGGAAGTAATATTTGTAATTACGGAGTATCAAGTCCGAATTCATCACCTTAATCAATTCAAAATGCAAAATTCAAAATGGTCAATGACAACAAGACAAGGTTTTACACTTATAGAACTTCTTATTGTTATTACCATTATTGGGGTTCTTGCTTCGCTTTTGATGTCTAATTTTGTCGGAGTCAGACAAAGGGCAAGAGACAGCCAGCGGAAATCTGACTTAAGGCAAATCCAGTCAGCGCTTGAAATATATCGATCGGACCAGGGTTCGTACCCGGGGAGTATACCCGCGTGCGGAAGTGCTCTCACATCTCCTCCTCCCGATACTTCAACAGTATACATGCAAAAAATTCCTTGCGATCCATTAAACACAGGAGAATATGTATATACATATACGCTTACGTCAGGTTTGTATTCATTGCAAGGTTGTCTTGAGAATTATAATGATTCTCAAAAAGACACTCCAAATGATACTTCAAAATGTACAGGCGTTACAACTGATTGGTCGTATACACTTACACCACCGTGAAAAAAACTTCAAATTTCAAAATGCAAAATTCAAAATGGTCATTGCGAGGACTCAGAACGAAGCCAGGTTCCAGACGATACCTGGAGAAGAGTGGAGGACGAAGCAATCTCAGAGATTGCTTCTCCTTCGACAAGCTCAGGATCGCAATGACAGAACAGGGGTTTACGTTGATTGAGTTAGTTGTTGTCTTGGCGTTTGTGTCGATTATTTCAACAGTTGGAATCGCAGGATATATGCAATACAGCAGAGTACAAAAATTAAATTCAGCTTCACTTGATTTTGCTACTGTTTTGCAAACAGCCAAATCACGCGCGCTTTCTCAAGTAAAACCAGATTCAGGTGCATGTAATTCAAGTGACTTAAATGGTTATCAAGTATATATTTCAAGTTCTACAGCCTTTCAGACTTTGGCTAAATGCGCAGATGGAACAGTCGACAGTGCGTCAAAAACACTTCCTTTAAATATTTCTTTTTCCCTTCCTAACTCTGCAGCTTCTGCAACAATTTTTTTTAACGTGCTCACAGGACTTGTAACCGTTACTGTTGGCGTAACAAATATTAATATAGATAGCGGATATATAATTACACTCAATAGCTCGGAAAACAGCTCGATCCATAAAACAGTAACCGTGTATGCAAATGGAAGAATAATTGTGAATTAAAGCGATGCAAATAAAAATTTCAAATTTCAAATTTCAAATTTCAAATTTCCAAAAAGGACAAACTCTCATTGAAGTCTTGGTTGCTTTGAGTGTTTCAGGAATTGTATTAACAGCTATTTCAAATGCAATTTTATCCGGACTTACTAATTCCCTTTCTTCAAAAAGCCAAAATCAGGCAACCGCGTATGCCCAGCAGGGAATGGAACAAATCAGACAATTAAGAGATTCTGATTGGGATGCTTTTTCTACGAATATACTGCCGGAGCCAACGCCAAATGTCTTAAAAACTTTTTGCATGAATAAAACAGATGATTTACGATCATCTCTTTCAACTGCGGCAAATACCTCATTATGTCTTGCAAGTTCGGATGGTTTAAAAAGAAGCATTGTAACAGAATACGGGGTTGCACCTTGTGTCAATGCCACAAAAGTTACCGTAACGGTTTTCTGGACTGACAATAAATGTCAAGCTGGAAACGCGTTTTGCCACAATGTAAAACTTTCTTCGTGTCTTTCGGATTCTACCAAATCCACTACTTCGGCTCGGGCAGTTACGCCCGGAGTAAATGTTACTTCAACGCCGGTTCCAACTCCTACTGCCGGCCCCTCGCCAACAGCTGGTCCGGTTTCCCCTACTCCAACACCAGTAGTTCGGTCAACACCTACTCCCTACGTATTTCCTACGCCAACTTCTGTTCCTACTGGCACAATACTAACGTATGACACTGAGTTTGTGGCAAATTTTGATTCCAGTGATAATGGGTTTACTCCGGTTGACGGGCCGTATGGCGCCGGGCTTTGGCATTTGACAAGCAGAAAATCAGTCAGTTCTGCTCGCAGTTTTTGGTATGGACAAGAATCAAGCGGAAATTATGCTACAACTGGGGGAATATTTAATGTAGCCACCAGGAATTCCGGATATCTTGTCTCGTCTAAAATTGATCTGACCGGAAAAGTAGACCAGGAATTAAGCTTTAACAGCTGGTATCAGACAGAATCTGACAGCACAAAAGACACGAAACGAGTAGAAATTACCACAAATGGCGGACTAATTTGGAGTACTATCTATACTATTTCAACATCATCTGGATCTTGGCAAAAGATAAAAGTTGACCTCTCTTCGTATTCCGGCCAAACAATTCAAATCAGATTTTGGTTTGATACCATTGACCCGTATAATAATTCATTTGAAGGATGGTACCTAGATAATGTCAGAATTGGAGATAAGCTTTCTCCGATTGCGTACTACAAATTTGACGAAGGAAGCGGTACGACAGCTGCTGACGCGACAGGGCTTGGCAACAATGGTACGCTTATTGGTTCTCCCACGTGGATGACTGCAGGAAAAGTAAACGGAGCGCTGCAACTTAATGGGACAAATGCCGGAGTCCAGGTTTGGAATGCAAGCTTAAACGTTAGCAAAATTACTGTTGCTGCCTGGGTAAATGTGTCTGCGAATCAAGTCTCAAGAATATTTGTGGATAATTATACCCAACCGGGAGGCGTAACACGGGGATGGGGATTGGGTATTTCCGATACTGTTAATAATAAAATAAAGTGGTTTACAAGCACTGATACCGGCGTAAAAAACAGTTTGGAAAGTAACGCGATTTTAGCAAATAATACCTGGTATTATGTTGTGGGCACTTTTGATGGGAGTATAAAAAAACTCTATATTAACGGTGTTCTTGACACAAGTATAACCTGGAATCAGGCAATTGGTTATACCTCAACAGTTAGTTCGATTGGATATCTTAGAGACCCCGGAGGGCAATATTTTAACGGCATAATTGACGAAGTTAAAATATATGATCGAGTTTTATCCGGCGCTGAAATTGCCACGGAATATTCAAGCCAGGTAGCGTACTTAAGGCTTGACGACGGTGCGGGTACATCTGCGTCTGATTCCACTGGGAATAATAATACAGGGACTTTGGTAAATTCTCCTTCTTGGACAGCGGGAGCTGTAAATGGCGCTTTGCAATTCAACGGCAGCAATAGTTATATTAATGTTGCTGATAATACTGTTTTAGATATCCCAAAAGCCATTACTGTGGAAGCTTGGGTAAAACCTTTGGCTTTAGGCCAAAGCAATGTTGGTATTGTTACCAAGCGATTTAGTGAGCTGACTGACCCATTTAATTCCTATGTCATTGGAATTGGATCTGGCGGAACATATACTTTTTGTATTAGTAACGCAACAGCTTCTTCACAGTCCTGTGTGAGCAGTATTTCAACAGTCGCAGCAGTCTGGACCCATGTCGCGGGGACGTATGACGGGGCAAATTTAAAAATATTTGTCAATGGTTCCCTGGAGTTATCTTTGGCTAAAACCGGCACAATCGGATATTCCTCGTCCAGTTTGCGAATCGGATGCTTACTGCTTGGATCACAATGCTTTAACGGAATAATTGATGAGGTAAAAATCTATAAGCGCGCATTTACAGACAATGAGATTTTTAACGAGTTTCTTTCTACAGTTCATGATAGTCCAATTGGCAGTTGGAAATTCGACGAAGGCACGGGTTTTTCTGTTGATGATTCGTCCGGTTATGGAAATGCGTTGACATTAAACGGATATACGTGGACTCCGGGGTGCATAAATAATTCTAATTGTGTTATCACCAATTCGGACACTGTTTCCGGCAATACTCCATCTACTCAACTGTTTAACACCAAATACTCTTTTACGTATAATCTGTGGTTTAAAGCCGGTTCGCTGTACACCGATCAGACATTTTACCGTTGGCCGGTTTTAATGGCGAATAAAGGAGGAGATACGCATAAAGGGTATGGATTGCGATACGAGCTGTTGCCTAATAAAATAAACAATTCAAGCAAACTTTATTTTGAGTGGGGACAGTCGCCATGTGACGGATCACGATATACTTCAACCACACTAGCAAATAATATTTTAGACAATACCTGGCATATGGCAACAGTTACGTATGACGGAAATTCATTAAAAGGATATTTTGACGGGACAAATGTAGCTTCTGCGACTCAAACGAGTGTTGCCGTATGCGACATTGGAACAAATACCATGGTATTTAGACCCAGGTATTCACAAAGTCCGGATATTACAATTGACGAGGCAAAAATATACAACCGAGCGCTTTCTTCGGCAGAGGTTTCAACGTTGTATATTTCTGCTCCTCCGCCTGCTGTTGTCCCTGCTCCAACGCCAATTCCTACTCAGACTGCTCCGGTTGGCTGGTGGAAATTAGACGATGGTAGCGGTTCAACAACTACTGATTCTTCAGGCAGAAGTTATACCGGAACTTTATATAACTCACCCGCGTGGTCAAGCGGTATAAAAGCCGGGAGTTTGACTTTCAATGGCATGAATTCTTTTGTCAGGACAAATCCAGCAGGAAAAGTTAGCGCTCCCTTTACTGTTTCTGCCTGGGTAAAGCCATCAATAAGCTTTGCAAGCGTAAGTTCAACCGGTAACTGGCAGGGAGCAATTTCAACGAGAATTCCGAATGATTTTGGATTTGATATGCAGGTGTATACTGACAAATTGCATGCTGATATTGGTACCGGTTCAACATGGGTTACAACTTCTGCAGACGCGTCTGTTTCTCTTCCATCTACTTCCTGGTGGCATGTTACGTATGTTGTAAGTTTAACTGGTTATACAATTTATGTTAATGGTTCACAAGTTGGCAGTGGAACTTTATACGGCACTTCCCTTTTATGGGACTTAAGTCATGGAGTATATTTTGGCGTTGTAGGAGACGGAGGATATTATTCCGGCGGGCTGGATGATATAAAAATCTACAACAGGGCACTCGCAAGCACAGAAGTTTTTGATGAGTTTAACAGTCTGGTTGGTTACTGGAAGTTTGACGAGACAACCGGTGCGACAGCAGCTGATTCTTCTAATAATGCTAATAACGCGACTTTAGTAAACGGGCCAACATGGGTTAGCGGAAACACAAACAACGCGATTAAGGTTGGTTCTTCTAATCAATATGTTTCTTTATCAAGTAATATTGATCTTAATGGTTATGATTATACAATTTCTGCTTGGATTAACTTTCCTTTACCATCAACAACAGGAGGTTGGAGAACGCTTACCCGAGGGCCTAATTTTGACCATCAGGTTATTTTTGATTCATCCGGAAATATTGGAGTATATGACAATAAAACAGGTACAGGGTTTCATTCCGCAGGACTTATGAATCCGCCGATTGGGTGGCATCATATTGTCGCAGTAGCAACAGGGGGTACCACGACATTTTATCTGGACGGTATTTATTTTGGTTCTACGAATTTTAAATCTAATGGTGATTTGCGGTATATCGGTAATTACCAGGGCGGTGGCCAAAATATTGGGAAAGTTGATGAGTTAAAAATCTTTTTACGTCCGTTGAGTGCTTTGGAGGTTGCTTCATATTATAGTGCTACGGCAGCTCAAGGTCCTATTGCATGGTGGAAATTTAATGAAGGGACAGGCGCTGCTGCTTCTGATTCTTCAGGAAATAGTTATGCAGGGACATTAATAAATAATCCACCTTGGGTACCGGGTAAATCTTCGTGGGGACTTAATTTAAACGGCTCAAATAGCTATGTAGAAGTTGCTTCCGTGCCTTCTTTAAAATATACCGGCGGATTTATGACGCTTTCTGCCTGGATATACCCTACAACCACAGGACATATTATTTCAAAACCGTGGAACGGGTCTGGACAATACAATTACCGGTTAGTTTATGGAAATAACATTGCTTTTTGTCTGTACGGGAGCAGTACAGAATATTGTTTAACAAGCGCTACGACTGTTTCTACAAATTCCTGGCATCTTGTTACCGTAAGCGTTGATTATTTTGGGAACATGAAGATTTATATCGATGGAGCACTTAATATATCAGGTATCAATCCTATCACATCTTGGAACCCTTCGTCGGGTGATAGCAATACTCCATTGAGCATTGGTACTCTGTATCCGTATGGTCCGGGCTGGGACGGTTTGTACGGGGGTAATCCTTCCGGATTTACCTTCGGAGGAAAAATTGACGAGGTAAAAATGTGGAATAGGGCATTAACCTCTGCTCAAGTAACAAATGAATATAATACAGCACCCGATGTTGATACTATTGCTCCTGTTAGGACGTCTGTTAGTTTAACTCCCGGCGGAGGAAATACCGGATACTCTACTTTCAGGACAATATCTCTAGATTTAGCAGCAGAGGATAATGTTGGAGTAATCAGGTATTATGTCTCTGAAACATCGTCTACTACCCCGTCTCTTACAGCTATAACGTGCGCTGCCGGTAATTTAGGTTCGACAAATAATAATTGTTGGAGAGATCAAACAGCCTATCCCGTTGATATTCCCTATATTTTTACTTCTGATGGCGCAAAAACCATTCGGGCATGGTACCGAGACGGGGCAGGAAATATTTCTGTTCTTAACACTCAATCAATAACAATTGATACAGGTGTTCCCGCGATCGCAGTTACTGCACCTGTTAATAACAGCTATAAAAATGCGTCTAATTATACAAGCTTTACGGTTTCGGGTACATGCAGCGACGCGACAAGCGGTACTGTTTCTAATCCTGTTCAGGTGCGGTTTAACGGGACTAATGTATCAGTTGTAAGCGGTGTTGCTCCAACATGCAGTGCTAATACAAGCGGTACATGGGCAGGTACATATTCTTTAGCAGGTTATAGCGACGGAAACATTTCTATAACAGCAGTTATAAGCGATAAAGCGGGAAATTCCTTTACGTCAGCGTCAATAACCACTATAAAAGATACGGTTTCTCCAACCATAACAATCAATCCAAACTACACGAATCCGGTTATGTATCCGAACACTAATATAAGTTTGTCCGGAACATGTACAGAAAAATCTAAATGGAATATAAATGTTTCAATAACGAGCGGTTCATATAATACCACTTTTACTAATCAATATTGTTCTTTATCTGGGACTTGGAATAATAATTTTTCAATATCAGGTGGACCGTATGGAACATATACCATTACTGTTTCTCATTATGATGTTGCAGGCAATACTTTGTATGTATATGCAACTACTCAAAGACCCCCACCCCCAACAATCAATAATTTTGCCGGTAAAAGTAATCCAAGTTTACTTGGTGACGGAGGCGCTGCGACGAACGCAAGTATAAGATCGCCAGGTGACGTGGCTGTTGATTCGTCTGGAAACATATATATAGCTGATACATATAATCAAAGAATTCGAAAAGTAAACACAAGCGGAATAATAACTACAATTGCAGGTACTGGAGTATATGGTTTCTCAGGCGATGGCGGAGCAGCTGTCAATGCCTATTTTTATAATCCTCGGGGCGTGGCTGTTGATTCGTCTGGAAACATATATATAGCTGATACAAACAATCAAAGAATTCGAAAAGTAAACACAAGCGGAATAATAACTACAATTGCAGGAAATGGCATTCCTGGTTCTGCAGGTGATGGTGGTGCAGCAACAAACGCTAATCTGTATTATCCAAGCGATGTGGCTGTTGATTCGTCTGGAAACATATATATAGCTGATACAAG
>MFPD01000007.1 GCA_001784115.1 Candidatus Levybacteria bacterium RIFCSPLOWO2_02_FULL_37_18
AGATTGTATACTCTTTTACTATGTTCAAGAAACAATTATTTTATATTTTTCTACTAATACTTGCTGTAGCATCTATTAGCAAAACACATGCAATAACTGATTCCACTACGCCCCTCTCTCCGAAAGATGCAATCAAACAAGAAAGACAAGCCATACAGGAAAATAGAAAACAGCTCAAAGATTCTATAAAACAAGCAAAACAAACAGTCAGAGAGGAAATAGCGCAAAAAAGACAAGAAGCGCAAGAAAAATTTAAAGCCCAAAGGGAAGAGTTTAAAACCAAACTCGAAGCTTTAAAAGATGCCCGAAAAAAAGCTATAGTGGAAAAATTTGATACAAAATTAAGCGAAGTAAATAAAAATCAGACAGACAGAATGGCCCAAAATCTTGAAAAAATGACAAATAAAATAACTGAATTATCCACAAAAATAAGTTCTGCCAAGCAAGCAGGTCTTAATACTACTGCAGCAGAATCAGCAATCACAAACGCTCAAACTAAGATAGCTGCTGCCAAAACTGCCGTTGCTAATCAAGCCGGAAAGGAATATACGGCAACCATTACAACCGAAGCAAACTTAAAAGTAAATCTTGGCTCAACAATGTTAACCTTACGAGCTGATCTGATATCAACACATCAAGCAATTGTTGCCGTTAAGGAAGCCGTTGTTACAGCGATTAAAGAGGTTAATACATTAAGAATAAACAAGAAAACAGGAGATAATAAACTCATTCCTGTTGTTACAAGCGCGTTATAATACTATGGAAAATATACAAACTCAACAACCCCTAAATCAAACTTCACCCCCGCCTCTGGCTCAACCGGTACAAGAGACAGTTAATACGTCGTATGTTGCTCCTTCAGGTTCTGGAAATAAATCTCCGCTATTATTAATTGTGTTTGTAATTCTTATTATTGCGGTTTTAGGACTCGGATTTTTTATGCTTTATAACAAACCACAATCAAATTATCAAACTCCTCAACAAAACCCGGTTAAAACTCAAACTGTTGTCCCAACCTCTCTTCCTCAACCAACCACCACTGCTTCCGAGTCTGAAATAGATATAGATACAAATCTTGACGCAGATATTAAAGACCTCGATTCCACACTTAACCAGCTATAAAAATTTTCTCCTACATTAATGGTTTTGTAATTTGTAATAGCTTGTTTTTGTCGACCCATATTTGATTAAAAGCCCTTTTTTCACCAAAGAATAAAGCAAGCTATGTGCCTGTTGTCTTGTAACTGCTAAATGTTCCGCAATGTCGGACGTTTTAATTGCTTTTTTATTGATTATGATCTGCAATATTTCTTCTTCCCGAGGTGTAACTAAAACCCGCTTTTCTCCTTCGATTTCTTCAAGTTTCTGTTTGGTAAGTTCTTCAACCCGAGAAAGCGCTGCCTGCAAAGAATGACCAATGCCCTCAAAAAAGTATTCCAGCCATTTTGTTTTGTCTCCTAAGTCTGCGGTATGCAACGAATCCGAATACAACTGCCGGTCAATATCGTAATAATCATCTAAAATAAAATATTTAACCACTTCGTAATGTTTAAACATTAGGTAATACGCGGTAAGTATACGGGCAAGTCTTCCATTTCCGTCAAAAAACGGATGAATGTAGGCAAACTCGTGGTGTAAAATGCCTGCTTTAATAAGAGGATGAAGATCGTCTGGTTGCATTGTCCAAGTAAACAATTCGTCAAGTGCTTGTTCTATTTCTTTTCGACTATGAAAGGGGGGATTATGTTTGACTATAACTTCTGCTTTTGTCTTGTGTCCCACAAACACCGGCCCGTTACGAAACATTCCTAAATCTTTATGTTCTATATCCTTCATTAGTTCATGATAAAGCTCACAAGTCAACTCATTTGATAAAGGAGTTTGCTTTTTTACGAGTATAAACACTTTATTTAACACGGAAAAATAATTTTTTACTTCTTTCTCGGATTTAGTTGTCGGAATCTTATCTCCCAAAATAATATTGGTAACATCATAAGGGGACAGAGGATTACCTTCAATGCTCGTTGAGTAGTACGTGGCTAAAATTTGGTTTTCGTTGCTAAGTTTTAAAGCCAGTGACGGAACCAATTTTTCACCTAATAGGTGACCATACATTCTCTCGATTTTAGTAAGAGTATTAATAATACCAGACGTGAAGCTAAATTTCGGCTCAAACATACATTTCCATGTCATTCAGAACTAGATTCAGGATACATCTTCGCTATTATAACATAAGGAACCTTAATTGTCAACATATTTGTATACTTTATTGTCAATTGCCTGCCCTCCAAAAATCGCTCCGTAAGCCGTATTCGAACAAAATTGAAAAGGTAAACGGTAAGATTAGGAAGGTCAAGGTATTTGTAAACTTATATAAAAACCTGGTTAACTACTAATAACGACTAATTGTAAATATAATCGTAAATATTATTGTAAATACTCTAAGGGTATAGGTTCAAATCTTTAGGAAATTGAGCGTTTATCGTGGTGCTAACGATTTCAATAAATTCTGAACTCAACCATACGGCAAAGAGAAGCGAAAAAACCGTAATTAAAACCGTGATTAAACCGACTATGCGGGCTTGCTCACTGTTCTGCTTTAGATATTTAAATGCCGGAATAATCCCAAAGGGTGGAAAAAAGAAAGCAAATGCGTATACTCCTGCTTGCTTTAAAAAAGTTGTAGAAAGCGGTTTGTCTTTTAAGACCTTTCCGCAAAACGGACAAAAATAAAAGGTATCCAAAACCTGCGACTGGCAAAAAGAGCAATTCATATTCACCGATAAAGTATATCACATATTTGCTCCTTAAAAAGTTAATACGCACACAATGTACACACCGGGTGTGTGGTAGCTTGACACATAAGGAAAAAAGTGTTTCAATAAATTTATGCCTTATCGAAAAACTCCAATTGTTGCCGGAGAAACCTACCACGTATTTAATAGAAGTATTGCTGGGATACCAATTTTTACCAATTCTCGAGAGTATCACAGAATCCTGGAAATAATAAATTTTTATAGACATGGGGGTCTTCCTCTCAGATATTCTCATTTTAATAGGCTAACTATCAAACTAAAAAATCAATTTACGAAATCTTTTTTAGATAATTCTGACCCTATAATAGATATTCTTAGCTATTGCATAATGCCAAACCATGTTCATTTTTTACTTCGACAAATTGATAAATCCGGCATTTCTCACTTTATGAGAAATCTTCAGAATAGTTATTCTAAATACTTTAATATTATTAATACGCGTTCTGGTTCTCTCTTCCAATCTATGTTTAAAGCTGTAAGAATAGAAACAAACGAACAACTTCTTCATGTTTCACGATATATCCACCTAAATCCGGTTTCCTATTACATTGTTAAAGTCGAACAATTACACACATATATCTGGTCTTCATATAACGACTATATATCCGAAGCAAAAATAAACTCTTTTGTAAATGAAAAAACTATTTTAAATCAATTTAAATCTAAGGATGCATACAGAAAGTTTGTCATGGACCAAGCTGATTACCAACGACAACTAACCAACATACGCCATCTTATACTTGAATGACCTGATGTGTCTATCTACGACACACCCGGTGTGGGTTGATAACTTGACAACATTTATTAATGTTTGTATACTACAAAATATATATTTTCTATAGAATTATGAGTCTAATTCAAGAATTAGTTGCTCTCCAAGTTGCACTTCTCATTGTTGTTGAGAAGTAAGCGCGTGGGAGAGACGCAAAGTGCCAAAATCGAAATCTCCCGCACAAAGGGAGATTTTTTTATGAAACAACAATATTTTCCATATGCATTCTTTGAGGGGAAAGTTGTCAAAACTGAGGATGCAAAGATTTCGATTATGACCAACGCACTTCAGTATGGGACAGGAGTTTTTGCCGGAATTCGTGGTTATTATAATCCGAAAGGATTTATAAACGTATTTCGCATAGAAGATCACTTCGAGCGATTTTTACAGTCCTTGCAAATACTTGGAGTTACAACTCCCTATACAAAAGAAAAACTCGTTAAAACAACCATAGAGCTTCTTAAGAAGAATAAGCCTAAAACAGATATGTACATTCGTCCGTTTACCTATGCCGGAAGCATCAATCTTTCACCTAATTTACAACGTGATAATTCCTTTGACGTTGCTATCTACATGCTTCCTTTGGGGGAATACCTTCCCGTTGATAAGGGCATTTCTGCCATGGTTTCCTCCTGGAGAAGAATTTCAGATAACGCGATTCCTTCGCGGGCCAAAATTTCAGGCTCATATATCAACTCAGCCCTTGCCAGACAGCAGGCTACAAAACTTGGATTTGACGAAGCAATTTTGTTAACAGAAGACGGACATGTTGCCGAAGGATCAGCTGAAAACCTGTTTATTGTAAGAAACGAAACTTTAATTACAGCTGATTCTTCTGATGACGTGCTTGAGGGAATTACGAGAAGAACAATTTTAAAGTTTGCAAAGGATTTAGGTATTCCAACTGAAGTAAGAAGAATTGACAGATCCGAACTGTATATTGCAGAGGAAGCATTTTTCTCGGGCACTGGTGTTCAGATTGCATGGATTTCTCAGATTGACTCTCGAGTTGTTGGGGACGGTAAGCGGGGAAAAATAACCCAAAAGATTTCCCAACTCTTTTTTTCGACAGTCAGAGGAAATGAAAGAAAATACAAAACGTGGTGTACTCAAATAACTATATAAGTTATGAAAATTTCAGGCGCTTCAGCGCTTATGCGATCATTAGTAAATCAAGGAGTAGATATTATTTTTGGATATCCTGGAGGGGCAATCATGCCGGCATATGACGCACTGTACCACAATCGTAAGCATATAAAACATATTCTGGTCAGGCACGAACAAGGTGCTGCACACGCTGCGGAAGGTTATGCCCGACTAAGCGGAAAAGTCGGAGTGTGTTTGGCAACTTCAGGACCGGGAGCAACGAATTTAGTCACCGGAATTGCTGATGCCATGATGGATTCTGTTCCAATTGTGTGCATAACAGGACAGGTTGCGTCACACTTGGTTGGTACCGATGCTTTTCAAGAAGCAGATGTTATAGGAATTACAACTCCAATTACAAAATGGAACTGTCAAGTTACCAAGCCGGAAGAAATTCCTTATATAATTGCAAAGGCATTTTATATTGCTTCTTCAGGCAGACCCGGACCGGTACTTATTGATATTACCAAAAACGCTCAAACAGAAGTTTTTGATTATAAACCGGTTAAAAAAGTAAGTCTTGATAGTTATAAACCGAATAAGCACATCAGTCTGGCACACATCAAAAAAGCAGCAAAGCTCATAAATAGCGCTCATAGACCGCTTCTTCTTGTTGGTCACGGGATTCATATTTCCCACGCCTATAAAGAACTTTTAACATTCGTCAATAAAACCGGAATTCCAATAGCATCTACTCTTCATGGTCTTTCATCTATTCCGGCAAACCACAAATCATATGTAGGGTTGCTCGGAATGCATGGAAAATACGGCGCAAATGTCTTGACTAACCAAGCCGATGTTATTATTGCAATTGGCATGCGTTTTGACGATCGGGTAACCGGACGAGTAGCTGATTATGCCAGACAAGCAAAAATAATTCACATTGATATTGATGAAGCAGAGATTGATAAAATCATAAAAACTACTCTGTCTATTGTAGGTGACGGGAGACAAGTCTTAGAAAGACTTATTCCATTCGTAAAAAAGAATTCGTTTGACGATTGGCTTTCTGAATTCAGACGTTACGATGAAATCGAGTACGAAAAAGTTACGAGGAAAGAACTTACTCCTTCTAACGGGTCTATACTAATGGCGCAAGTTATTGACATACTTTCAAATTTAACAAAAGGCAAAGCAGTTGTTGTGGCTGATGTCGGTCAACACCAGATGGTTGCTGCCAGATATTATAATTTTGACAGGGAAAATAGTTTTATTACTTCAGGAGGACTTGGTACCATGGGATTTGCCCTGCCTGCAAGTATCGGTGCAAAATTTGGCTCGTTAGGCAGAGACGTTATTGCTATAATAGGTGATGGAAGTTTTCAAATGACTATACAAGAACTTGCAACTATTGCCCAGGAAAAACTTGCCATAAAAGTTATCATTTTAAACAACAATTATTTGGGAATGGTCAGGCAATGGCAGGAATTATTTTTTGATAAACGGTATTCATTTGTAGACTTACAAAATCCGGATTTCGTGGCAGTTGCAAAGGGTTTTCATATCGAGGCGGAAAAAGTAAGTCATAAACATGCTCTTGCCGACGGATTAAAACGCTTGCTTTCTAAAAATGGCCCGTATCTTTTGGAAGTCATTGTGGAAAAAGAAGAAAATGTTTTTCCTATGGTACCAAGCGGTGCAGCTTGCGACGAAGTAGTTTTAGAATAACATGGATAATCAAACAACCATAACCATTTTTACCCATAACAAACCGGGAGTTTTGTATAAAATTGCGAATCTATTTTTGCGAAGAAAAATCAATATCGAAAGCTTGACCGTATCTGAAATTAAAACCCAAAATCTCTCCAGATTTACGATAGTTGTTAAAAAAGATCCGGTTGTAATTGATAAGATTGTCAAACAACTCAAACGAATCATAGAAGTCTATGACGTGTATGCTCATAATGATGATGCATTAATTTTTAAAGAAATCGCGCTTTTGAAAATAACGGTAAAAAATGCTGATCAGCGCAAACAAATAGAAGATTTGACTTATCAATTCCAAGCTTCGGTTATTCATTCGGAAAAAAATAATGTAATCATTCAAAAAACAGGTTCTGAAGAAGATATTGACTTTTTACAGTCTGTTTTAAAACCATTTGGTATTAAAGAGGTTGTTAAATCAGGAAGAGTTGCCTTAGAAAAAAAGGGTGCCGATCGACTCTCTGACACAGAGATTCCAGAGACTCTAAAGAGGGCTTCCCGAACAGCTTCCGGAATCCAAATTTCTATTATTAAGCGTATTGAGCTCATGACGCGGGATTATAAAGACGTTATTTCTCTGGCTCAGGGAGTTCCGTCTTTTTACACTCCCCGACATATTTCACAGGCTGCAAAAGAAGCTATTGATAATCACAAAGTTGATACATACACCTGGGGCCAGGGAATTGATGAGCTAAGAATTGAAATAGCTAAAAAGCTTTCAATATGTAATAAAATCAATACTACTCCTTCTGAAATAATTGTCACTCATGGAGGAATTGAGGCCTTGATGTCAATATTTATGGCGCTTTTAAATGTCGAAGACGAAATAATTGTTCTTACGCCGGATTATGCTTCTCACCTTACTCAGATAACAATTGCGACCCATGGAGGAAAACCGGTAAATGTTGGGCTTTTGGAAACTAACAAAGGATGGGAACTTGACTCTGCAAGATTAGAACAAGCAATAACAACACACACAAAAGCAATCTTAATATGCAATCCTTCAAACCCAACCGGAAAAGTATTTACCAAAGAAGAACTGTTAGAAATTGCAGGAGTTTCAAAAAAACACAATCTTTATATTATTACCGATGAGATGTATGAAGACTTTCTTTATGACGGAAGAACTCACACAAGCATTGGCAGTTTTAAAGATGTAGCCGACAGAGTTATTTCGGTTTTTGGAGTTTCAAAATCATATTCCATGACCGGTTGGAGAATCGGATACATTGCTACCTCCCAAATTCTAATTGATCAAATCATGAAAATCCACGATTCAATTGTCACCTGTCCGACTGCAGTTTCTCAATACGCGGCTCTTGCTGCAATCAAAGGACCAAAAACAGAAGTGAAAAAATTCTTAGAAGCATATACAAAACGAAGAGCCATCGTTATGGAAGAGCTTGCCAAAACAAGCTTACTGGAGTATACTCTTCCTCAGGGGGCATATTATTGCTTTCCGAAAATTACAAAGAGAATTGACGATATCCAACTTGCCCAAAATTTGGTAAAAAAAGCAGGCGTTGCTGTTGTCCCGGGAAGCCCTTTTGGAGCAGGAGGAGAAAATCACATACGCATTTCTTTTGCCTGCGAGGAAGATAGATTAAGAGAAGGGTTAAAAAGGTTGGTTAATTACCTAAACAAAAAGATATGACAAAAATATTTTACGAAAAAGACGTTGACACACGAATTCTCGATGGCAAAACAATTGCCATATTTGGTTATGGCAGCCAGGGAGCTGCGCAAGCTCAAAATCTGAGAGACAGCGGAGTACGAGTAATACTTGGTCTTCGACCAAACGGCAGGTCATGGAGAAAAGCCAAAGAAGACGGATTTACTGTCTATGACTTTAAAGAAGCAGCAAAAAGGGCAGATATTTTGCATTTTTTAATTCCTGACGAAAGACATAAAGAAACCTTTGATGAAATCAAAGAATGTATCACGCCCGGAAAAACACTCATGTGTTCTCACGGGTTTAATTTTAATTTTAAAATTATTACTCCTCCCAAAGGTGTTGACGTAATCATGGTTGCTCCCAAAGCACCGGGGCCAACAGTCAGGCGTGAGTATGTCAACGGATTCGGAGTACCGGCTCTCGTGGCCGTATTTACGGATGAATCAGGACACGCTTTACAAACAGCACTGGCCATAGCTAAAGCTAATGGACATACACGAGTCGGAGTGTTTAAAACCACATTCAAAGACGAAACAGAAACCGACCTTTTCGGCGAACAAACTGTGCTATGCGGAGGAGCAGTAGAACTCATGAGAATGGGATTTGATGTTTTGGTCAAAAAAGGATATCCTCCCGAAATTGCCTATTTTGAATGCGTGCACGAAATGAAATTAATCGTTGATTTGATTTATAAAAACGGTATGAGCGGGATGTATAAAAAAGTAAGTAATACGGCAAAATACGGAGGCTTAACTGTAGGGCCAAAAATCATAACTTCACAGACAAAAAAAACCATGCTTTTAACTCTTAAAAAAATTCAAAACGGATCATTTGCTAAACAATGGATACATAAAGAATTCAAAAAAAACAAATTAAAAAACTTGGAAAAGAAAATGAAAGAAGTTGAAAATTGGCACGTAGAAAAAGTGGGTAAAAATATTAGAGAATTTGCAGGACTTGAAAAATAATGGAGGTTATTTCCTTACAAAACGTTTGGGTGGTAAAAGACGGAAAAGCTATACTTAAGGATATAACCTTTTCCATTCTAAAGGACAAGCATACGGCACTTATTGGTCAAAACGGCAGCGGCAAAACAATGTTGACCAAAGTCATCACAGGCTACCAATGGGCAAGTAAAGGTGAGGTTTTTGTTCTTTCACAAAAATTAGGAGAAGTCCATGTAGGACAACTAAGAAAAACAATTGGATGGGTAAGTTCTGATCTGCAAAGTAGATTTCAACAGAATTTTACTGCTAAAGAAGTAGTTTTATCTGGTTACTACGCTTCGATTGGCCTTTTTGAATCGCCAAAAAAAGAAGTTGTAAAAAAAGCTATAGAAGTGATGGATTTTTTAGAATGCGGTTTACTTGCTAATTGTCCTTTTCCGCTTTTGTCATATGGGCAACAAAAACGGTTGCTTATCGCCAGAAGCCTTATGTGTGATCCAAAACTTTTGATTTTGGACGAACCATGCAGCAGTCTTGACATCAAAGCAAAAAATGAGTTTTTAGAATTTATAGAAAAACTGGCTCAGGATAAAAATGGCCCGACACTGGTTTTTGTGACCCATCACTTGGAGGAAATAGTTCCAAGCATAACCCGGGTTATTTGCCTAAAAAATAGAACTTTAGAAACAATAGGAGCAAAAGATACAATACTTACATCAGAAATAATGAGCAGGGTTTTTGGAACAAACGTAAAAGTTAAGAAAGCTGGAGGTATGTTTTACACAAGATATGAATAAAAGAATCTTTATTTTTGATACAACATTGCGAGATGGCGAACAAGTCCCCGGCTGTCAATTAAATACTGTAGAAAAAATTGAAATTGCCCTGGCATTGGAAGAACTTGGTGTTGACATTATCGAAGCCGGTTTTCCCATTTCCAGTCCCGGAGATTTCGCTTCGATTGTCGAGATCTCCAAGGTAGTAAAAAAACCGGTAATTTGTCCTTTGACGCGGGCTATAAAAACTGACATAGATTGCGCTTGGGAATCGCTAAAATTTGCAAAGCGAAAACGAATTCATACGTTTATTTCAAGCTCTGATATCCACATACAATATCAGTTCAATTCGACCCGCGAAAAAATTATGGAACAAGCAGTTGATGCGGTAAAATACGCCAAAACATTTGTTGAAGACGTTGAGTTTTCCGCAATGGACGCAGGCAGGACAGACAATGAGTTTTTAGCCCGGTTTATCGAGGCAGCAATTAAAGCAGGTGCTACAACCGTAAATATTCCTGATACAACAGGATATTGCTTACCCCAAGAATTCGGAGAAAAAATAAAATATCTTTTTAAACACGTTGACGGAATTGATAAAGCAATTGTCTCAACTCATTGCCATAATGATTTAGGACTTGCCACAGCCAATTCAATTGCCGGAGTAATACATGGAGCCAAACAAATAGAAGTAACAATAAATGGTGTGGGAGAACGCGCCGGAAATACTTCTTTAGAAGAAACTGTGATGATTTTAAACACGAGAAAAGATTTAGAATGCAAAACCAATATTAACTCAAAAAAAATTTATGCCACAAGCAGGCTCGTTTCCCGTCTTATGAAAATGCCGGTCCAACCCAATAAGGCAATTGTTGGCAGAAACGCGTTTGCCCATTCAGCCGGAATCCACCAGCATGGCATTTTAAAAAATAAATTCACCTACGAAATCATAAACCCCGAAGATGTTGGTATTCCGAAAACTTCTTTGCCATTAACCGCAAGAAGCGGAAGAGCAGCTTTAAAACATCATTTGGAACGCATTGGATATAACGTATCTCCAAAAAAACTTGATGAAATTTATAAAAATTTTCTTGCTTTGGCTGACAAGAAAAAAGATACAACAGATGATGATTTACGAATTTTAATGGGAGACGAAGCTTTGGAAAAAGGCATTAAATTAGAATTATTAGAAGTTGTCTGCGGAAAGCCTTTAACTCCCATGGCAACGGTAAAGTTAAAAGTGGGAAATAAAGAACTTGCTGCAACTTCCTCCGGAAATGGACCGGTTGACGCAACATTCAACGCGATTAACTCCATTATCAAAAAAACAGTAACTCTTGAGGAGTTTTTAGTTCAAGCAATAACCAAAGGCAGCGACGACACAGGCATTGTACATATCCAACTTCTTTCTAAAGGAAACATGTATTATGGTTTTGGAGCAGATACCGATATTATCGTCGCATCCGCAAAAGCATATATAGACGGATTGAACAAAATATTATGAACGATTGTTCAAATTGTAATTGTGAAAAGAAAAGAAGTTCTGCATTAGTTGGTGAAAAAGGAACAGATTCATGGGTCAAGCGCGCTCCGGCCAGGGCAATGATGCGCTCGGTTGGATTTACTGATTCTGATTTTGAAAAACCTCTCATCGCTTTGGCTGCTCCATATACCAATATCACTCCCTGCAATGCTCACATTCAAACCTTAGGTACCATGGTTCAAAAGGAGATTGAACAAAGAGGAGGGAAGCCAATTATTTTTGGCACGCCTGTTGTTACAGACGGAGAAACTATGGGCATGGAAGGCATGAAATACTCTCTTGTTTCAAGAGAACTTATTGCCGATTGTATCGAAACCATGCAGGAAGCTTACGTAACCGATGCCTCTTTTACCATTTCCGGATGTGACAAAACTATTCCGGCAAGCCTCATCCCTTTGGCGCGAAATAACTCAATAGGAATTACGCTGTATGGTGGAACAATATTACCTGGACATTACAAAGGAAAAGATCTGACTATTGTGAGTATTTTCGAAGCAGTCGGTTCTTATTCTGCGGGAAAAATGTCCGAGGAAGAACTTCATCAAATCGAATGTAAATCTTGCCCAGGTAATGGCTCTTGCGGAGGAATGTACACGGCAAATACTTTGTCTTCTGCAATAGAAGCACTGGGCATGAGTCTGCCAGGCAGCGCTTCTCATCCTGCTGTAAATACAAAAAACGAAATTTCAGAAAAAAAGAAGCAGGATTGCATTAATTCTGTTAAGGCTTTATTTGAACTAATAAAAAGTGGAATTAGGACACGCGATATTATGACCAAAAAAGCTTTTGAAAACGCAATCACTGTGGCATTTGCTTTAGGAGGCTCAACAAACGTTGTTTTGCATCTGCTTTCCTTGGCTCGCGAAGCAGAGGTCGATCTGACTTTGGATGATTTTACCCGCATTGGGAAAAAAACCCCTCTTCTTGGCAATTTTAAGCCTTTTGGAGACTATGTCATGGAGGATTTGGATACAATCGGCGGAGTACCTATGGTCATGAAACTATTACTAAACGCCGGATTAATTCATAGTGATTGTTTGACTGTAACAGGCAAAACAGTAGAAGAGAATTTAAAAAATGCTCCAACATGGCCCACAGATCAAACAATTATTTCAAGCGTTGAACAGCCCTTTGCTCCTGCTGACCATCACATTATTGTTTTGAAAGGTAATTTAGCACCAGAAGGTGCTGTGATGAAATTGTCTGGTAAGGAACTTCATTTTCACAAAGGACCTGCACGAGTGTTTGAACGCGAGGAAGATGCTCTTGATGCTATCCTTGCTGGGAAAATCAAAAAAGGTGATGTAATAGTTATTAGATTTGAAGGGCCAAAAGGAGGCCCGGGCATGCGGGAAATGCTGTCTCCATCTTCTGCCTTAATGGGAGCAGGCCTGGGTAAAGACGTTGCCATGATAACTGACGGCAGGTTTTCCGGCGGAACCCACGGCATTATGGTAGGACATATTGCTCCGGAAGCTTTTGTTGGCGGCCTAATCGCGCTAATTCAAGATGGAGATACAATCACCATAGACCTTAAAAAAAGAACTATTGATCTGGAAATTTCACAAGCCGAATTCAGCAAGCGCAAAAAAGCTTGGATTGCACCAAAACCAAAATATACTCGGGGTGTATTGGCAAAGTACGCAAAACTTGTCTCAAGCGCTTCAAAAGGAGCAGTAACAAACTGATTATTTGTCGTTGCGAACGAAGCGAAGCCAAGTCTGACTTGGTGAAGCAATCTCTTTATTGTCATTCTGAACCCGCTGAAAGCGAGGCTCGCCTTCGGCGGCTTGATTTCAGAATCTCTTAAGATTGCTTCGTCATATGTTCCTCGCAATGACGTTTTGTTGTTCTATGAAATTATCAAAATTCGGCGAAAAACTTACTGCAAAAACCGGCATTTTAGAACTCATGGAAGATTTGGGAAATGCGTTGCATGGAAAGCAAAAAATGCTTATGCTTGGCGGAGGCAACCCCGCACGTATTCCCGAAGTTGAAACAGTTTGGCGAAACCGCATGGAAAAAATTCTAAAAAATAAAGATGAATACGAACGGATGCTTGGCTTATACACGACTCCTCAAGGCGACGACGAGTTTATGAAAGCTATTGCTTTATTATTCAACAATAAATACGGATGGAACATAACAAAAGAAAATGTCTGCGTTTTAGGCGGAAGCCAAATGACGTTTTTCTTTTTATTTAATATGATTGCGGGAAAATTTAGTAATGGCAATCATAAAAAAATTCTTTTGCCGCTAGTGCCGGAGTACATAGGATACGCAGACCAGGGAATAGAAGGAGGAATTTTTACCGCAAACAAACCTATTTTAGAATATCTTGATGATCATACATTCAAGTATTTTATTGATTTTAAAAGTCTTTCCGTTACCTCAAATATCGCAGCAATCTGTGTTTCCCGTCCTACTAATCCAACCGGAAATGTTGTCACAGATGAAGAGGTACAAAAACTGTATAAGTTGGCAAAACAAAACAATATTCCTTTAATAAAGGATAACGCGTATGGAATTCCGTTTCCCGGGATTATTTTTACCAAAAGTACTCCGTTTTGGGATGAAAATATTATTTATGTGATGAGTCTCTCAAAACTTGGTTTACCCAGCACAAGGACTTCAATTGTCATTGCAAAACCCGAGGTTGTAAAAAACTTGTCCAGCATTAACGCAATTGTCCATTTATCTACGGCAACAGTTGGCCAGCATTTGGTCACACCGCTTATACAAAGCGGCGAAATTTTACACATAAGTCAAAAAACCATCAAACCTTTTTACGAAAAAAAAGCCAAAAGCGCAATTGAGTATTTTCATAAACAGATGAACAATAGTTCTATACCTTACTATCTACACAAAGCCGAAGGCGCATTATTTTTGTGGCTCTGGTGTAAAGACTTACCTATTACTTCATATCAGTTCTACCAAAGACTTAAAAAACAACACGTTCTTGTGGTTCCCGGCGAATATTTTTTCCCTGGGTTTGATGAGTCTTGGAAACATACGCGTGAATGTATTCGAATCACATATAGTCAGGACAAAGCAATAGTTTTAGAAGGACTCAAAAGTATTGCAAACGAATTAAAAAGTGTGTATAAATAAAAGAATGAACAGTGTTCCAAAAGCAATCGGTCCATACTCACCAATTGTTATTGCCGGCAATATAGCTTTTTGTTCCGGACAAGTGGGAGCAAGTCCCCAAACCGGCGAACTGGCTCGGGGAATTGAAGATCAAACAAAGCAAACATTAGAGAACTTACGATCTGTTCTTAATTCGGAAGGATTCCAACTTTCTGACGTTGTCAAAACTACCGTATTTCTAAAAAACATTGAAGATTTTGCAAAAATGAATGAAATCTACAGTTTATACTTTAATGAAAGTAAACCCGCCCGCTCAACAATAGGAGTAGCTAATTTACCAAAAGGCGCTCTTATTGAAATCGAGGCAATTGCTATAAAATAAAAGCTATTAATTTTCTTCTGAAGACTGTGGAAAATAGTGATACGCTGTTTTTTTGACAGCTGAAACATTTCGACTTGATTCACGAAGGTGTTTTCCTAACGTAGCAATCCTCACTGCGCTATACAATCTTCCCGTTCTCCTTTGTATTGCTTTCCGTAATTCTTTTGCAGCAATACCCGGTTGTTCTGTCGAAATAGCTTCTATAAGGTCAAGCGTTGCTGTTTCTGATTGTTTATTTGATTGCGGTGATGCATCCTTGGCTTTATTTACAAGTTTTGCTATACGGGAAGGATCGGAAAATATTGCCTTTGCTTTTTGTATTCCCGCTTCTACGAAGGCTGAATTGCACGTTCTCCACGTATCTAAAATAGCAAGTACAGTTGCCATAAATTGTTTTTGCTCGTCTGTCGTTACAATATCAGATTGTTTTTCCTTGGAATATGTCCCTTGATCAGCATAGAATTTTTCCTGTAACCAGTTTGCAATATTGGAAAGACGAAATAGCACGCTCCGTCGTGCAAGTTTTGCTGTTGCCGGATCTTTTAATACTGCTTAATTGTAGAGTTGCTCAACTGAAAAGGTTTTATTTGGCTGCTCAAGCAGGATATCGTACACCATTTGTGTCCACGTCTTTTCTTTCCCATACTGTGCCGGGTTTCCTTCCGGCCGATGTGCACCTAATGTAAAAAAAGAATAATCCTCGTCGGCAAGACGCCTAGTGTATGTGAGTACACTATGGCTTGAGAGGTGGGAAAGTCTTTCGGTTACTGTGGAAAAATTTGCACCTGTTTTTGTGACAACCGTTGCTGCACCAAGCGGGGTCTCACCCAGCAACGTAATTGCCTGAAAAATTTTATAATAAACCAGTGCTGTAGGTGTTTTTCTAAACTGATCTTCGCCTTTGTGCTTTGCATTCGAGGCGCCAAGCGCTCCAAAGAATGATATATCTGGGTATTGTTCGGAAAGCTCGAGAAGATGACCTGCCAAACCCACCTGTTGCCCTCCATAAGATGTAAGCATATATCCTGTTTCACAATCGCCAGAGATAATGCCAAGGGGAAGAAATTGTTCTTCGCACCATCTATTTATTCGGAATGCAGGAATATTCCACACAGGTTTTTTACCCTGTGCTCCATTGAGTAAAAAATGCAGCTCGTGTCCTGTCTGATGAGAATTTGTCGAAAAGGCAGCCATAAGGAGTGCTTTTACTTCGTGGTTTCCAAAACAGGAAACTAAGACGCTTACTTCCTGTTCGCTCATAGTGGATTCTTGGAGACGCTGTTTTTCCGGTGGGACATATACGATTCTTTCACGCATAGTGTAAAAGTATAACAAATCTATTGAGAAAATTTAAACTATTGTCCTAGTTCAGTACTTTTGAGACAAACCTCCTTTCATATAATACTGGTAAGGCGATAGATATACTCAAGCGACTGATGTGGTCTCTCTCGATTGTACCAGACTAGCCACTCAGTAAGCTTAGTCTTGAATTCTTCCGGATACAGAAGATAATCTTCACTCTCAAAGAGGAACTCATCCTGTATAGTCCAGTTAAATCTTTCTACATAGCCTGTTGTCTTGGGATGTTTGGGATAGTTCCAAAGGTGAGTTAAATTTGTTTCCTTTACCGACTCATCAAAGTATGGTTCAAATTCTGAGCCATTATCTGTTTGAATTGTGTGAATTTTGTACCATGAGGCAGTAATAATCTCTTTTAGAAAGAGACTGGCATGTTTGCTTTTAAAGGAAGGTACCAATTTAACCCAGGCTTGTTTGGTAACAATATCCAAGGCTGTTAGGAAGTAATAATACCTGTTCAGAGATAATAGAATTTGACTCCGTCAAGCTGGATATATCCTGGTTTTGTATCGGAGGCTTTAAGGCATGCATTGATTCTAGTCTTTTGAGAATTCCCTCTTGACCTTTTACCTCTTCCCCTACCTGCGCAAAACAGGTTGTTTCTTTTGATGACTTTGCCAATAGTTGATTGGGAAAGAGTTGATATACCTTGGGCTTTGCAGAATATATCCACAAACCTTTTAATCTTGGCCTTGCCCATCCTGGGATATTTTTCCCTTAGGGATTTAATAAGAAGAAATACCGGTAGTGGGGTTTGCATGATTCTTACCCTTTTAGGCTTGGTTTATTTAGGCACTAGTGAATTTAGCCTCTTGCCTGATCCCTCATATATCTTCTTCCACCTGTATAAAGTGGCTCTCTTAAGATTAGGAAAGGAAAGGACAACAGCCATCCATCCTCCCTCATAGAATACCTTCAGAACATGGAATCTAAACTGGGCTGGGCTCTGTAAAGAGAAAAAACCCAGAATAGTAGAAAGTGTAGTCATGAGACTACGACACACCTTATGAGGATACTTTGGTTGAGCGTAAACTAATTTGGTGAAATCTGCAGGCAAAACTCGTTACTGTCTCAAATGTATCGTAACTTTTTCAGCTATAGGTTCTTATAAATTTGTGCGTTGAAAACTTCGTTAGTACTACATCGTCTACTTATATACGATACGGTATCGTACTAGATAGACGATCCAGAAATTCTGCCGAATTTGTAGAGAAGATTGGGAAATGATATACTATATATAATATATGAACAATGAACAAGCCGAAAACTATTTTTGAAAAAATTTGGGATTCACACATTGTTCACTCACAACCGGGTTTTCCTGATGTGCTGTATATTGATGCACATTTAATCCACGAAGTCACAAGCCCCCAGGCTTTTGATGGACTAATAAAGCGAAAAATTCCTGTTTACAGGACAAATAGAACATGGGCAACGGCAGACCATAACGTACCGACAAAAAACCAAGATTTGCCCATTAAAGATTTGCTTTCAAAAATTCAGGTAGAAAAACTCACTAAAAACTGTAAAGAGTTTTGTATACGGTTGTACGGACTTGGACATCCGTTTCAGGGAATTGTCCACATCATCGGGCCGGAGCTTGGAATTACAAAACCCGGTATGACTATTGTCTGCGGAGACAGCCATACTTCAACACACGGCGCTTTTGGCGCTGTTGCGTTTGGCATTGGCACAAGCGAAATTGAACAAGTTTTAGCAACTCAGTGTATTCTCCAAAATAAACCAAAAACGTTAAAAATAAAAGTGGATGGACCATTGGGAAAAGGCGTGGTTGCCAAAGATATAATCTTATATATTATCTCAAAAACTTCTGCAAGCGGGGCTACCGGGTATTTCGTGGAATACACGGGTGAAACGATTAGAAATCTTTCCATGGAAGCTCGGATGACAATGTGCAATATGAGTATAGAAATGGGAGCACGAGGCGGCATGATTGCTCCGGATGAGACTACGTATGAGTACATAAAGGAAAGGAGATTCGCACCCAAAGGAAAACAATGGAGCTCTGCTTTGCAGTACTGGAAAACACTGCCAAGTGACGAAGGAGCACAATACGATCGTGTACTTAGTTTTGGTGCAGATGATATTGAACCAATGGTAACGTATGGGACAAACCCGGGAATGGGAGTAAAAATTACTGAGAATATTCCGTTTGAACAAGATTTTGAAAAAGAGACTGATATCAAAACATTCAAACGTGCGATGGATTATATGGGTCTGACCCCAGGAATTAGAATGGAAGACTTAAAACTTGATTATGTATTTTTGGGAAGCTGTACAAATTCAAGAATCGAAGATTTAAGAATGGTAGCTCATATTGTGAAAGGCAGAAAAAAAGCAGGGAATGTTGAGGTATTTGTTATTCCCGGATCCAAACAAGTCGAGGTTCAAGCTCGCGTTGAAGGACTCGATAAAATATTTGAAGAAGCGGGATTTGAATTGAGAGGCCCTGGATGTTCTGCGTGTTTGGGCATGAATGAGGATAAAATTCCGCCGGGAAAATACTGCATTTCTACGTCTAATAGAAATTTTGAAGGCAGACAGGGACCGGGCGCGCGGACTTTTTTAGCAAGTCCGGCAACAGCAGCGGCCAGCGCGATAACAGGCAGAATTACGGATCCAAGGGAGTTCCTTTAGAATTTTGAAAATTGAAAATTAATTAAAAAACTATATGAATAGGATACATACTCTTATCAACTCGACCTGCGTTCCTCTCCAACGAGAAAACATTGATACCGACCAAATTATTCCGGCGCGGTTTTTAAAAGCAGTGACAAAAGAAGGCTTTGGAGAAAATTTATTTCGCGACTGGAGATTTGACGAAAACAACAAACCCAAAAAAGACTTTGTTTTGAATGATCCCGCCCACTGCGGAACCATTTTTGTTACCGGAAGAAATTTCGGTTCTGGCTCCAGTCGCGAACACGCAGCCTGGGCTTTGTCTGATTATGGCTTTAAAGCTGTGGTATCAAGCTTTTTTGCCGATATATTTAAAAACAATGCGTTAATCAATAAACTATTGCCAGTCGAAGTTTCTGAAGAGTTTTTACAAGAGTTGTTTAAAGCTATTGAAAAAGAACCTAAAACAAAAGTAACAATTGATATTGAAAAACAAACTATCTCTTTTGATTCTTCATCTATTACCTTTGAACTCGACCCTTACAGAAAAATGTGTTTCATAAAAGAATACGATGATATAGACTATATATTAAGTTTAAAACCATACATTGAAGAGTTTGAACAGAAACGCGAGAATGATTACAGTATATAAACTAAATCCGAAATGAGAAATTCGAAGTACTAAACAAATCAGAATGATCAAAATTCGAATGTTCTAAACTATCATGTTTTGAATTTTTGTTTTTTGTATTTTGGTATTGTTTCGAATTTCGATATTCGATATTCGGATTTTTAATTTTATGAAAAAAACAATAGCCGTATTACCGGGAGATGGAGTCGGGCCGGAAGTAACTAAAGAAGCGGTAAAAGTTCTTAAAAAAGTTGCAGAAAAATTTAATCATGAATTTGAATTAAAAGAAGAACGTATTGGTGCTATTGCAATAGATCAAACCGGCAAACCTTTGCCAAAAGCTACTCTTAAGCTTTGCAAGTCATCTGATGCAATTCTGCTTGGCGCTGTCGGAGATCCAAAACATGATAATCCGTCCCTCCTGATTCGGCCGGAGCAGGGATTGCTCAAGCTTAGAAAAAGTTTAGAGTTATATGCAAACATAAGACCAATAATTTCTTTTACCGGAGTGTCTAACCCTATTTTTAAACCCGGGTTTTCCCAAAATATTGATTTTGTAATTGTTAGAGAACTTACCGGAGGAAGCTATTTTGGGAAACCCAGAGGAAGAAAAGATAACGGCCAAACCGCATTTGAAACCAATATCTATTCAAAAGAAGAAATTATCAGGGTTACAAAAGTTGCTTTTGATCTGGCAAAAAAAAGAAATAAAAAAGTTACCCTCGTTGATAAGGCAAACGTGCTGGAAACTTCTAAATTATGGAGAGAAGTAGTAGGGGAGTATGTTAAAGATTTTCCCGATATTATTCTTGAATACATGTATGCAGATAGTGCAGCGCTTAATATAATCAAAAAACCAAAAGAATTTGATGTAATTCTAACAGATAACATGTTTGGCGATATTTTATCGGATGAAGCAGCTGCTTTAACCGGATCAATAGGCTTGTTACCTTCAGCCTCCATTGGAAAACAAGTGTCGCTATATGAACCAATTCACGGTTCCTTCCCAAAAGCCAAAGGCACTTATACTGCAAACCCAATAGCAACCATTTTATCGGGAGCTTTGATGCTTGAATATAGTTTTAACCTGATAGAGGAAAGTAGAGCGGTTTTTATTGCTGTAAAAAAAGTTCTCTCAGAAGGACTAGGCACAAAAGACATTCAACCTGCCAACCCATTGCAAACTAATACTATAGGTGATAAAATAGTCGAATTCATTTAAGACATGAAAAAATTCAACTTTCCATTTACCGTTAAGGATATTGACGAAGCAGCAGCCAGAATTAACGGTATTGCCAAAAATACCCCGCTTATTAAATCCAAAATCCTTTCAGGCCAATTTGGCGCAGATATCTATGTAAAACGTGAAGATCTGCAAAAAATCCGCTCGTATAAAATCAGAGGCTCTTATAACCTTATGAGATCTTTAAGTGACAAAGAAAGAGCAAAAGGTGTAATCTGCGCAAGCGCAGGAAATCATGCCCAAGGGGTTGCTTTTAACGCTAGCATGCTTGAAATTAATGCAACCATCTGTATGCCTGTAAAAACAACACTCCAAAAAATTCAAAGAGTCAAGCAATTCGGCGGAAAATGGGTAGAAATAAAATTAATTGGCAAAACATTTGACGAAGCATATAAAGCAGCAGAAAAACAAAGCAAACAAACGGGTGCGATCTTTGTCTCGGCTTTTGACGACTATCGAGTCATAGCCGGGCAGGGGACTATTGCGAAAGAACTCGTTGAAGAACTTGGAGATACAATTGATTATGTACTCTGTCCGATAGGCGGAGGAGGACTTATTTCAGGAATTGGCGTGTACTTAAAAAGTATGCTTCCAAAAGTAAAATTAATTGGCGTGGAACCTCTTGGAGCCGCAAGTATGGATAAATCGTTTAAAGAAGGAAAAGTCACACCCTTAGAACAAATCGATAATTTTGTCGACGGAGCGGCTGTCGGTACTGTCGGCCAAAAAACATTCGCAATCGCAAAAGAAGTTGTTGATGAGATACTCGTTGTTCCCGAAGGAAAAGTGTGCACGATCATGATTGATTTATATCAAAATGAAGGTGTTATCGCAGAACCAGCAGGAGCTTTATCCATATCAGCGCTTGACTTAATAAAACACAGGATAAAAGGAAAAACAGTCGTATGTATATTAAGCGGAGGAAATAACGATATTTTGAGATACCCGGAAATCTTAGAACGTAGTCTTGTGTATTTAGGCAGAAAGCATTACTTTTTGGTCGAATTTCCTCAAAAACCAGGCCAACTTCGACAATTCGTTGACAAGGCGCTCGGCCCAACCGATGATATTGTCCGGTTTGAGTATATTAAAAAAAGCTCAAAAGAAACCGGTCCTGCTTTAATAGGCATCGAACAAGAAAATAAAGAAGACTTTAATTCGCTCATCAAGCGGATGGACAAACTTCAAATTAGCTACAAAGTCCTCAAACCGTCTGACCCCTTTTACAGCTACCTGCTCTAGCGATATCTCCTTAGGTATAAAACTACTACACACCCATATTTATACACCAGATTTGAGACCGATTGTATAAATTACCACACCGTCCATTTTACTATTGTTATTTTTCGAGAGTTAGACTGATTTTTTAAGAATAAGCAAAATAAACGATCCCCGCAGCAAGCTGCGGGGAAATACCCTAAGAGGGAATATAGTCAACATATTCTGTTGAATCATGAGTTTGTCAAAACTTTCTTTCCTCAGCCTCATTTTTAAATTTAGGAATTCTTTTTAATTGTTTCATATACTTTTTTTGTACACTTCCTTATATAAAGTTAGACAGATCTATTAAGCTGTTAGTAATACTGATAAGTAGAGCGCCAAGGCTGCGGGCACTGGACTCTATTAGAACCTATTTAACCTCGCAGAACTATCAACATCTTATCGTATAACAATCATAAACTATCGATATGCGTTCATCCAAATACCAAAACCTTATCTGATTCCTCAATCATTTTTACTAAATCTTTCATTGTAGTTGTTGGGCATACTTTGCTTTCTGATTTAGAACGAATTTCAAGACAAGTTCCACAGGCAAGGATTATTCCATTTAGAGTTATAAACTCCTGAAGTTTTGATGAAACATCAAATTGCTTTGTGTCTGGAATATCTTCAATCTCAACTCCTTCGCTCATAAGAACAATTTGAACTGAATGTCCAGTTTTAAGAGACGCTATACCCAAGCGTAGAGTATTCCAAATATGTTCGGGGTTATTCGACTGTAACAGAATACCAAGTTTCATAACTAAACGAGGTCTTTCTTTATCGCTTCAAATTCTTTTTTATCAATTTCTCCCTTAGCATATCTTTCTTTCAAGATTTCAAGATTTGTTTTGCCATACTGCTGTTGAGAAGACCTACCAAGATAACGAAGTAAAGCAACTATACCAAGAATAAGAAGCAGCCAAAAAAGAACCATGGAAAGCCAACCAAAAATACCAAATCCGTTCAATCCACTCATCATAGTACCCCAACCACCATATCCCATCATCGGATTACCACCTCCTTGCATCATCCACATCATTGGCATAAAACCTACTCCATTTGCAGGAATTTGGGCAGAAGTATCACAACCGCTTAATCGTTTACCCATCACAACATGCATCTGTTCTTCGCCTTCTTTTCCCGTCATTTGCTCCATCATGGTATTCATGGTTTCATGGGAATCTCCTATCATTTGACCCATGTAGTATTCTCCTAATGCCCCAAACTCTTCATCTGATAATTTATCGCATGTTATCTGTTTAGTTTGCAGCTTTTCCCAAGCTTCTTTACCTTCTTGCTCCTCACGGGCCGTATGATCATCAATTGATACACCAGATTGAGTTCCAATCTGTTGAGCGAAAACTATAGATGGGGTAGTTATAGCAGTAAAAAGAAGCATCAAAAGAATAAGTAATTTCTCCACGCTTTTTATTGTATCATAAGTTCGAATCCATTTTCTGTTTGATGCGGTTTGATATAAAAGGTTAAAGCTAAAAATGTTGCTGGCCGTTTACAAAAAATGTCGAACTTCAATGTGTTAGCTCGTCTCGCTCCGCTCGTCTCGCTTGCTCCAGCGCGGCGCCCCCACCCGCCGCGCCTCCGCTATTTTTTTGCGCGCGCGATTTTTATTCTTCCTCTCTTTGTTCGGAAGAATTGTCCTTGCCCCACCCGCCCGTGCGCGGACAAAAACTCCCTGTTTTAGTTTTGAAAGACAATCGAAAAAATATCTCCAGAAATATTACTTGATTTTTCCAAATCCATTGCAATTTCACAAGAAGTGTTGCTGCTGTTAAAAACGGTTTGCCCTCTTTTAACGCCTTTAATTTTGACTTCCACTCCACTTGAGTACCACTTTGCTTTATCTGGAAACATACTTAAATATACTGCTAGTGGGTCATGTAAATTGAAATCTTTTTCCTTATCGTGGTCATATTTATCAAACCAAGTTAACAGAAGTTTCTTGATCCACTTGTTAATCTTTCCTGATTCAGGAATTTTAAGAACCTGATCTAATGTCCAATAAACTTTTCTGGTAACATCTAGCGGGACTATCTTAACTCTAATATTACTAGAGAACTGTTCAAAAAAGTTGTGTGCTGAATCAGGGTCAAAAGCAATATTGGTTTCAGCATATTGTGTTTCATTTCCTTCAACCGAAAATGCACCCCCCATAATAATTATATTTTTAAAACCATTGTTTTTATGCAATTTATTGACATCAGTCAATGTTGCCAAGGAAATAACACTTTCATTTTTTGGATATTCTGTTAAGGGTCTAATTTTAGAAATATTTACTTCGGGATGGATTCCCCACACACCATCGGGACCATGAAAGTAATCTGGCCAGGGGTGTTCTAAATTATTATTGATTGGCATAGAAGAACCATGCATAAACTGCCATTTTGGTGAGACAAAAGAAATAAACTCTTTTGCGTTTTGAGCGGTAATATTTTCTGTTGCGTTTCCGAAAGTGGATATTAAACAGGTATTGGTTTTAGATTCCAGTTTTTTAAGTAAAACTAGAGCTATTAAATCATCAATGCCAGGATCAGATATTACAGTTAAGTTTTTCATTGTATTTTCTCTAGTATATCAATAACCCCCTTCATGGTTGGCTTATCGGAAATATAACCAGCTTTATTAGTCGCGTTACCATTAATTCTTGCACCACCTACAAATGCACACACCACGCCATGTTCTGGTTCAACCCAGTCTGACATGCTATTTCCAACCATAACAATGTTGTGACCATAGGCAGAGAGAGTATTTAGAGTGTATCCCTTATTCTGTTTATAATTCTCTCCCGGATGGATGGCAAAAAAATTATATTCTGGACTACAATCAGTGTTAAATCCTTGTTGATGGTTAAAATATAAGCCGAGTTGGTCAATCAATTGCGACGGCCCAAAAACAGTGACCGATGTTTTTCTATTCGCTCCAAAACTCCATTGGGAATTATTAACATCAACCTGCTTTCCTCCAAATTCAGGCGCAGTACAGTCTTCTGTTTGCTGAAATCCTAGCTTTTTAGCTTGCTTAATTATCTTATTCTTATGTGTCTCAATTTCTGGTAACTCGTTAAGTGTTAGAGCTTGACCATCATTAAAAATGATATTTCCGTTTTCTGCAATAATAGGACCATCAACCCCAAGCTTTTTTGCAATTTCTTGGAGTTGTGGTAATGGGGAATCAGAACATAGTCCTACTGCCAAACCTTTACTTTTTACTGTGGCAACGGCTTGGTTCAGTAGTGCAATATCATCTTCGGGAATATACCCAGTTACTGCATCGTCAGGAAATAATGTCCCGTTTACATCTAAAAACACAATGTCTTCTGGCAGTTTAAGTAAAGCTAGTTTCTCCTGGAATTCTCCCTGTTTTTTAGTTGTTTCCCAAAAACCATCAATATTTTCCATTAACCATGCCGTAATTTGACCCATCTCAGTATTAGGATCAACCCCATACATTTGATGCATGTAAACTAGAAAACTATGATCCATATGTTTAAGCAACACAGGTTTACCCGTTTTATCTTGAACAGTATTGAAAAATTCAAAATTTGCCTGTAAGGCTTTCAATGCAAATTCGTTTTCAATTTCAACGGGGATTCCTGCTCTTGCAGTGGTGCTGACAAAAGGTAATATATAAGGTGCTCTTCCATATTCACCATTCGGTAGTTTAATAACTAAACCGCTTGCTCCCAATAGATAGTCTCTAGGATCACCTAAATCTAATTTGCTAAAAATATCTGCCCCATCTGTCGTTTGATATTCAATTATTGGATCCACAGATAAACCCATATCAGATAATTTTTTAGGTTTACCTATTTGAATACCTGGAATAACCTTATTTATGGCTACTCCGCTTTCTAATAGTGCATTCAGGGACGCAATCACGCTGCCACCGGAAAAAATATCATCTTCTGACACTGTAACTGGATGTCCATTTACGCTTGTTGCGATGTCATGTGATTGATTAGACAACGTGCTATATCCTGGTCTCGCTACCTGATCAAAATCTTTTGTTCCTCCAAGAAAGTAACCTCTTGATACACCAAACTCTTGCACACCTTGATTCATCAAAGGATCGAGACTAACAATTGGTTGTCCAGATGATTTGAGCCTAACTTGACTCTCTAATATGTCTGGATCAAAAAGATGTAACTCAAAATTACCTCTTGAAGAATATGCCCATTTAAAAATATCTGCTAATTTTGCAAAAAAAGTGTCGTACTCCTCTAAAAAAGTCTGTGTCAATACTTCTTCGTGAAGTTGATAATCTGTGGCCATCTTTTGTGCAATTGGTGGCATCGCGAATTTCCCATCCTTTCTCATGATATAGATAAAATCCACGTCAGGACCGACCTCAATTTTACTTCCTTGAGGCCACTTAATTTCTGATTTTGGTGTTATATCTATTTGTTCTTTCATATTTTCTCCAATAAAAAAACCTCGTCTCCACCTTTCAGTACATATCCTGAAAGGCAAGGACGAGGTTAAGCTCGTGTTACCACCTTGCTTCCATCAGCTATAAAAAATTCCACCTTTCGGTGGAACAACAGATATATAGCTAATGCTCATTATCTGCGCTCCGTTGCCGACACGCTTCGTCGAATTTTACGGTTGACTTCCGTCGTAGTAATGCTTTTTTAAGGCTTTCTCCTACGCAGCTTGTCTACTGCGGTAGACTCAAACGCTTTTGCTAACTATGGGTGTAATATATCATAAACCTGTAATAATTGCAAACACCTGTGCTGGCAGGGGACATCGGTAACACTTTGAAGAAGTATTGATGAGCATACTCCAGTGGCGTCAAATAATCAAGTGCTTC
>MFPD01000008.1 GCA_001784115.1 Candidatus Levybacteria bacterium RIFCSPLOWO2_02_FULL_37_18
ACAAATTCAGGCTGAGGGTCTAACTGCCCACCTCGCCTGTATCATTTTAAATGTCGCAGAAGCGTAACAATTGAAATGACGCATCACATATGATTTTATGATTTGAGGAAGTGGCGGCCGAGTTTTCTCATAATTACGGTTGCAATACCTAAAACGGGAATAGCCAGTATTGCTCCTATTCCGCCGGCAATTCGAAGACCGATTAAAAAAGATACAAGGACAACTGCAGGATGAATCCGGAATGCCTTTCCAAGGAGTTTTGGACCCATGACATTAAAAATAATTTGTTGGACAACAAACAAAATAATCAGTGCTACAACCGCTTTTGTCGGATCTGCGATAAAAGCAACCAAAAGGGGAGGGATGAGCCCTAAGAAAGGACCAATAAGAGGGACCATGGTAAAAATTCCGGCAAGTACAGATGAAGAAGCAGCAAAATCTACACCAAGTGTTTTTAATACTACCCAGGTAGCAAGTCCCGCGGTGAGGCCAAAGAGCAGTTGGACTCTTAAGAATGACGTAAATGTGTCTTCAATTACTTCCTGAAAAAATGTCAGTCTTTCATGCCATTTCTTTGGCGTGAGTTCGAATATTTCATCATTAATTTTTTCTTTATCAACAATAAAATAAAATGAAAGTATTAAAACAAAAATTAACGATACAAAAAACTGCGCTAAAGAAGAAGCGAGCGAAAGAGAGTTGTTTAAGACAGATGTAATTGCTGAATCAAATCTGTTTTGAAAAATTGGGTAAGAGGTAAGATACGAAGGCAAAACTTTTGCCAGAGTCTGGATTTGAGTAATTAGCTCGGGAACAAATAAAAAGATTACGATGACAAACAGCCCTGTTAAAAGAATATAGGTAATGAATGTAGACCACACAAGAGAAAGCCGGGTTTTTGAAGATATTCTTGCAACCACCGGTTCTAGCACAAAACTTAATATCCAGGAAAGAATAAGAATTATTAAAATGTCTGAAAATTGTGTAATAACTTGCCATGCTATGCCGAATAAATAGATGCTTACCGCGATTGTCAGAAGCAGTACTAAAAGTCTAACTGAGGTGAAATCTTTTTTTAATTCGTCAAACATACCTTTTTTTGTCATTCTGAACTTGGTTCAGAATCTATAAAATTAGATGCTGAAATAAATTCAGCATGACATTATTTATGGTATATAGTTTTTTATTAAATTTCAATAAGGTGTTTTGAGGCATGAGTGAGGTAACGGGGACCGGAGGGTTCAATAACAATTAGGTCTTCAATCCGCACCCCTCCGAAATTAGGAACGTAAATTCCCGGTTCTAAAGAAAATACCATTCCAGGTTTTAGTTCGTCTTTTGAAATAGGAGAAAGCCTTGGCGACTCGTGTACCTCAATTCCTATTCCATGACCTAGGGAATGGGGAATGGAAGGATAACCTTGGGAAATAATGTAGTCTCGAGCAGCCTTATCAATGTTCTTAGCTTTTATTGTTTTAGTTTTTGTATTAGGTATTAAGTATTTAGTATTAAGTAGATTGAAGGCACGCTTTTGCGATTCAAGAACAGTATTATACATTTTTTTCTGCTCGTCAGTTGCTTTGCCAAAAAAAACAGTTCGAGTCATGTCAGAACAATAGTCATCAAGGAGTACTCCAAAGTCTAACAACACAAATTCATTATTGTTTAACTCTTGCTCGCTAATTTGGTGATGGGGTATCGAAGCGTTAGGACCGAATGCAACAATGGATGGAAATGACAGATTAGCACCATGTTTTTTTATAAAGAATTCTAGCTCAAACGCTAATTCAAGTTCGGAAATTCCTAGTGTAATTTTTTTGAGGATATATTCAAATGCCTTGTCACCTAGATTACAAGATTGTTCAATTTTTTGAATTTCTTTTGGTTCTTTTATAATCCGAATTGATTCAACGAGATTACTGATAGGAATACATGTAGTAAAATGATTTGGATCATGTAACTTGGATAATTTTTTGTGTTCGGCAACGGTGATATTTTGTTCTTCAAAACCAATGCGTTTAAGAGAATATGTTTTTACGAGATCCCTTCCGATTTGTTCGAATCTATTCTGTGGTGAAACTTCCAAAAGAATAAAGCGGGGAACGTGTTTTTTAACTGCTTCGGAATATCTGGCATCTGTAACAATATACTGTTGATTTTTAGTTAGGATAACAAACGCTTCCCGTTCTTCTTTGGAAAAATGTGAATAGCCGGTTAGATAGGTGATGTTGGGAACGGAGGTAATTAAAAGCGCATCGAGGTGTTGTTCATTTAGTTTAAGTTTGATTTTACTTAGATTATCAAACATATGAATAAATTCAAAAGTTAAAAGGCAAAAATTGACACCTAGTGTCATTCCGAACCGCGTCTGACGCGGTGAGGAATCCCCCATGGGATCCTGAAACAAGTTCAGGATGGCATTCGTCACTTTTCACTCCCAACTTTTAACTACTTCTTTTTTCCACCTGTGGGTGTTGGTTCTTCCGTGGGAGTAGGTTCTTTTGTGGGAGCAGAAACCGCAGAATTAGCCGGATTTTTTGGAAGTTCGGGAAATAGTATTACTCGTGTTGCGATTATTTTATCTTTGTCTTTTTTATCGGGAAATCCAACTACAAGAATTCGTGTCGACATTTCGATTTTGGAAAATCCTGATTTTGTAAGACCATTTGCTTTGGTAAAAAGAAATGTTTTTGTCGTATTTTCAATATCTGTTGTAACTTGTTTGTTGTCGGTAAGGGAAATAGTAAGAGTAAAATTTTTGTCATTAACAGAAGTTATCACGCCATGATAAAACTTTGGAGTACTTACGACTTCGATAAACCTCGCCAGCAATCGTTTTGATTCGCGATTATAGAGTCCCAATATACCAAGTTTTGTCTCTTTGCCAATGTCGGAAATACCAAAATCTTTTGACGAGGATGATGAAAATTTTGTTAATTCGTCGACGTCAACAAATCTCGTTTCGTCTTTTAAATCAGAAAGAGTAATTTGAGTGTTTGAGATGTCAGTAACTGTACCAATAATTCCTCTCCTTTCTACTAATTTTAGCTGAGCAACTCTTGAGGCAATTCGTTCTTTTAAGTCGTTGATTTGATTGTTTAGTTTTTCATTTAAAGGAATTACTTGGGGAGTAGGGGAGACGGCGTTTACTCGATGAGTATGATGAGCATATAGTATACTGTATACAATATATAGGGAAAAAATTATAAATAAAAATTTTGCCTTTTGCCTTTTGCCTTTTGCCTTCATACTTAGAATGTTTCTGTTGAAAATGTTATTGTTTTTGTAATGTGAGCTTCTTGTCCGTTGGGCGCTATTGCCACAACTTCAATCTGGTTCTGTCCGTCATTAATGGTAATAGAAGAGGAAAATGCACCGTTTGACGCGGGAGTAATTACATCATCTGTATTGTTGGTTGATATAACCACGGTTGCGTCCGGTTGTGTTTTTCCGGACACGGTAACTATTTTTTTATCAACTACTTCTTCGTCTCTTGGAGAATCAAGTATAAGAAATAGAGACGATTGGGGAGGAGGGGTTGGATTTAGTAAAACTATATTTTTAATCTTATTTGGTGGAACTATTTTTGTTGTTTGGTATAAAAAAAAGATGATTCCTGTTACCAAAAGGCCTATGATAATGGCGATAAAGGAGAGAATGACTTTTTCAGTTTTCATTGTTAAACGGGGCAGTTTATGTTACGACAAATATTTCCTCTTGTCAAGAAAAAATGTCTATGTTAGGATTATGTCCGCATGGATATTTCAATAGTATCGGAAGACTCTTTACGCATCAAAGGTAAACGTGCGAGTTTTATTGTTGTTGATCCCGGGGTTTCCATTCCAAAAACTCCTGCTGATTTTGTAGTAACACTTAACGGAAAAAAAGAAAATTCCTTGGTAAAGGTAGATGGATTTCGAGTTGTTATTAATGGAGCAGGAGAATATGAAATTGGGGGAATAAAGCTCGCAGCGCACGCGTTTGAAGATGATCTTCTCTATGATATAGCGGTTGACGGAATAGATATAATACTCTCTAATTCGGAAGTTATAAAAAAAGAAGGAGAAAAAATAAAAGAGTCGCATATTGTAATAGTCAGAACCGACTCGGTTGTTGACGAATCATCAGTAACGGCAGCGTCTCCTCGTATTGTTGCGTTATACGGCAAGCATACCCAAGAATCTGCAAAAGTGCTTGGGAGACAAGATTTAAAACCGGTAAATAAAATATCTTATACACTCGAGAAGCTGCCCCAGGAAATGGAAGTAGTGGTGTTAGGATAAATTCAAAAGTCAAAAGGTCAAAATTGACTAAAAGTCATCCTGAATTTATTTCAGGATCTCTAGATGCTGAAACCGAGTCTGACTCGGTGAAACTAGTTCAGCATGACAGTACTTTTGATTTTTGCCTTTTGATTTTTTTGATTTATGGCTCTCAAGATTCCCCCGCATAACGAAGACGCCGAGCAGAGTGTGTTAGGTGCTGTTTTGATTGATAAAGAAGCAATAAGCATTGCCTGTGGTATTTTAAAACCTTATGACTTTTATAACGAAACCAACGGGATTATTTTTGATGCCATGGTTTCTTTATATGACGGCCGAAAACCGGTTGATGTGCTCACGCTTACTGCTGTTTTAAAAAAGAAAAAAGTTTTTGACAAAATTGGCATAAAATATCTTTCAGATTTGGTTAGCGCTACTCCAACCGCCGCGAATATAGAAGAGTATGCATTATTAATTAAAGAAGCTTCAACAAAACGATCCTTAGTTCACATTGGTTCTACTATAACAGAGATGGGTTTTTCCGAAGAAAATGTGAAAACTATTTTAGATAAATCCGAGTCTGCAATTTTTTCTCTTTCGCAGGGAAATATTGTCAGAGGATTTGTCCCAATCAAAGAAGCCTTAGCGTCTAGCTTTGACAGAATAGACGAGTTACATAAATCAGGAGCAGGACTTAGAGGAGTCAGAACAGGTTTTTTTGATGTTGATAATTTGCTTTCGGGTATGCAAGATTCAAACTTACTCATTTTAGCAGCTCGGCCCGGACAAGGAAAAACAGCTTTTGCGGTAAATATTGCTCAAAATGTCGGAGTGCTCGATAAAATTCCCGTTGGTGTTTTTTCTTTGGAAATGAGCCAGGAAGAATTAGTCGATAGATTATTGGTAGGACAAGCTGATTTAGATGCATGGAGGCTTAAAACCGGAAAACTTTCTGAAGTAGATTTTAGCAAGCTGTCCGATGCGATGGGATATTTGGCAGATGCGCCAATTTTTATCGATGATACTCCGGGAATAACGATTTCCGAGATGCGGACAAAAGCCAGAAGACTACAGCTTGAGCGTGGTATCAAGCTTTTAATTGTTGATTATCTTCAGCTTGTCGATCCGGGAAAGCGGTATGACAACAGAGTCCAAGAAGTTTCTATTGTATCTCAATCCTTAAAAAATCTAGCCAGGGAGTTAAAGATTCCACTTTTGGCAATTAGCCAGTTATCTCGCGCGGTTGAACATAGGGGAGAAAAAAAACCCCAGCTGGCGGATTTGCGGGAGTCCGGAGCAATCGAACAGGATGCGGATGTTGTCATGTTTCTGTATAGAGCAGAGGAAGAATATTCTGCCACCATGCAAATGAAGCTATCTGTTGCCAAACACAGAAACGGTCCGGTTGGAGAAATAGATTTACTTTTTCGGGGAGATAGGATACGATTTTATAGTGTAGACCGGAAGAGAGAAGAATAATACGAATATCTAAATACTAAATAAATTCCAAATTCAAATTTTCTAATGTTCGAAAAGATTTAGAATTTTTGTATCTTGAACATTTGATTTTGTTTAGAATTTAGGATTTGTGATTTAGAATTTCTATGAAGGGGGTGATTATGAATGGATGACCAAAATCAAACACCAGGAGGGCAAACTCCACCTTCGCCACAGCCAGCAGGGGATGGGGGCGGACAGCCAACTTGGACACCGCCAGCTGAGCCTAATCCTGCTCCGGATCAGTCTGGACAAACTCCGCCTCCGGCTCCAACCGAGCAGCCGGCGGGTGGATCAATGGCATAACCAATAGTTCTAAGGTGGAAACACAGAAAAACTAATACTTGAATGGTATTAGTTTTTCGTGTTATAGTGGTTGCATGCTTGGAGCAGGACTTATTACATTTCGCGAAACACTTGAAGCTTCACTCGTAGTTGGAATAATTTTCTCGCTTCTGACGAAAACAAATCAGCACATATACAAAAAATTTGTGTGGTGGGGAATAGGAGTAGGAGGTGGATTTGCCGCCATTCTCGCATACGTTTTGTATATATTTTATGGAGGATTAAGTGGTAGGATGGAGGAAATTTTTGAAGGAATTTTTATGTTTGTAACAGCCGGGTTTTTAACTTGGATGATCCTCTGGGTTCATAGACAAAAAGATATTGTGATTAATATTAAGCGAAAAGTAACAGAGCACACGCAGAGCGGATACGGTTTGGGAATATTCTTTTTGACGGCAAGCGCTGTTATTCGAGAGGGAACAGAAACCGTGCTATATCTTCAGGCAACAACCATTGCTGGTTCGCAAAACTTGCTTTGGGGAGCTTTTGCCGGGATGATGATTGCTCTTTTTATAGGGTATCTTATTTTCTTTTGGGCAATGAGGATTCGGTTTCAAACAGTGTTTGATGTCACATCGGTATTTTTGCTTTTGTTTGCAGCAGGTTTGGTTGCGCATGGGGTACACGAATTCCAAGAAGTAGGGGTTATACCCGTCTATTCTTTTGACCCCATTTTTAATATTTCCTGGTTGCTGGACCACAAAAGCACATTCGGCAGTTTATTGCGAACAGTATTTGGTTATACATCAAAACCTACTTTTCTTGAACTTGTTTCTTACTCAAGTTACGTAGCTTTTATCTTCTGGTTAGAAAGAGTAACAGATAAAATGATTGCTAAGAAGTGAGCTTCAGTAGAGATTCTAAAGCAGAAGGAGGTTGGGTAATGCCGTCATCGCCAGCCTATACTGTACCCATAAATTCGGACAGTGGTGTTAGACTAAATTTAGGAAGAATTTATGGATCAAAAGGTTACGCAGATTTCATCCACCATCATTTAAGGCAAAGGTGGCATTGGAAGCAATAAAGGAGCAAAAGACAATTGCAGAACTTTCAAGTATATATGGTGTTCATGCAACACAGATAACAAAATGGAAGAAAAGAGCATTGGATTCTCTTGCACAGATATTTTCAGATAAATGGAAACAGGAAGAGAAAAACAGGGAAGAATTGATACAGGAG
>MFPD01000009.1 GCA_001784115.1 Candidatus Levybacteria bacterium RIFCSPLOWO2_02_FULL_37_18
AGGAATATGTTATGCTGCATGCCCAACAGAAAGGAGGACAACCGTTCTCTATCTAGGCAACCAGCACACAGGATTGACAGAATTTTAAAATCGTGATAAAATTGTGTATGCTTAAAAGCCGCGAATTAATATCTGCTCTCGTGTAGCCTCAATGCCTATTCATAAACAATGAAACAAAAACCATTAGTTTCCATTCTTCTGCCTGTTTATAAAAGCCAAGATTACCTCTCCGATTGCCTCCAAAGCCTGCTTTCTCAAACATATAAAAATCTTGAAATTATCGCAATTGACGATAATTCCTCAGACGCGTCATACCGAATCCTTCGTTCTTTTGCTAAAACTGATAAAAGAGTACGAACCTATAGAAACAAAAAACGCTATGGCATAGCAGTTAGCTTAAACCGGGCTGTCAGACGAGCACGAGGCAGATTTATTGCGTTTATGAACCATAATGATATTGCTTCCAAAGAAAGAATTAATCAACAAATTAAGTTTTTACTTAACAACCCAAAAATCGCAGGCGTTGGAACCCAAGCGAGGTACCTGGATAAAAATCAAAAGCGAATTGGAAAAAGCAGCTTTCCTTTAGTTCACCAAGGTTTGAGAGAAACACTTCTTGCAGGGCTATCGCTGCAGCCGGAAACAGTTGTTTTAAATCGTAGTCTTCTTCCCATTGACATCTTAAAATTCAAGTCTAATCAATACCCTTTTGTCTATACGGAAGTATTTATTAAGTGCATTCAATATGCCCTGTTTGCCAATTTGAATACCTATTTGTACTTTCATAGAAAAACCAACTTCACAACCCCAGGACGGACACAAATTATTCCAATGCTTATAAAATCCTGGATTAAAGCAACAACTCTTGACTACACCCCTTCAATTAGAGCCCTCCTTCTCCCCTTCTTAACCCCCCGCTCAGCTTAAAATTACTCTTGTCAAGAGGCAATTTTCTTTCCCAAAGTTATCCACATTTTTTTTTATAATTTTTTTAGGTTGATTTATAGGTCTAAACTATTTATATTTTACTCTAGGTCTACATGATTCAATCTTATAAAATACTACAGGTTGACAGAATAACCAGAGTGCTGTATAATATTTTTAATCTATGAAACTGCTTCACTTACTAAGTTTTGGGGGAAAGAAAATTAACCGCAAAGTGCTTTCGGACTACAAACAGGAACTTCTCATAAAACAAGGCGCGGAACAATTTAAGAAGCTAATTGAACGTGGAATAAATGTTCCGATTGTACTTTTATAAGAAGAAAAGAGCATCGCTTTCGTTACATTACCAAAAACTTCCGTTTTTGGATGATAAGTTCAGTACGATAAGCAATGCTCCTTGGAAAACGGCAATTAGTCCTTAAGGCAGGAATGAAAAACTAACTGCCTGTTACAAAAAATATCAATTGTCTTTTTGTTTGTCAAGAAAAATTGATGAAGCTAAAATTCATCGATTATCATTGATGCGGTTTGGTATTTTCACATGTGAAAATTCTTACGTTTGTAGGTTTTGATGAGATAAGAGTATAGGGCAGGTACTCTTATCTCTTTGAAGCTTAGAAACAAACTCAATCAAACCTCAGAAAATTATTTCTCCAGCTTCGCAAGGCCACGCCTTGGAAGGCTAAATAGAAAATCCTTAAATTTTCGAGATTGCTTCGGTCGCCTCAGGCGACCTCGCAATGACAACAAATCCTTTAAGAAGAAAGGGTGCATGGTCTAGAGTTGGAACATGGGATAAAGGTTTAAAAATTAAATGAAGATAGTAGTATCATCATTGATTATCTGCGAGGAGGCAAGAAGTGGAAAAAGTTTCTAGAATCTGCTGAAAAAGATATTGAGCTTTTTTTACCTACTATTGTTATTTTTGAGTTATATTCAGGAAAAAGTACTAAAAAACCCAGTAAACAAAAGGATTTTAAAGATTTTACAGGTCAATTTCAAAAGATTGAACTCGATGAGACTATTGCCAAGCGTGCAGAACAACTGTTCTTGAATCTAACACATCGTCTTGGTGCTGCAGACTATATTATTGCTGCCTCTGCTTTAGAATTAGGAGCCAAAGTTCTTACTCTTAACGCAAAACATTTTAAGCAAATCCCCCATCTTTCCCCCTATCCTCTATAAAAATTCGAACTTCCAAACCAGGTTTCGAAGTTCAATAAATGATATAATCAGATATATGAAAACAACGGTTATTTTGGTCCGCCACGGAGTAACAAAGTGGAATACATTACATAAACTTCAAGGAAAAAGCGACATTCCCCTCGCAAAAGAAGGAATAAGAGAAGCAGAACTGCTCGCAAAGCGTCTTTCCGAATTCCCTATAGAAAAAATTTACACTTCGAAGCTCAAACGCGCTGTTCAAACTGGTTTGATTGTAGCTCAAGAACTTAAATTAGAAATAGAAGAACACGAAGGATTAAACGAAAGAGACTACGGAGAATACGAAGGAAAAACCTGGGAAGAAGTTGGAATTTCTTTTACTCCCCGCAAGCGGATTTCGTTTTATTTAAAACCCAAAAAAGGCGAACACTACCCGAAGTTTCACAAAAGGGCTGTAAAAACATTTAATAAAATTATTAAAAAACATATTGGTCAAACCATCCTTGTAGTATGCCACGGCGGGGTTTTAAATGCCCTTTTACGGCACGTCAACAACATCTCCAATGAAATAGACACTCACTACAGTTTTCCCAACGCTTCCGTCACTGTTTTTGAAATTGTAGAAAATAAAATAAATCCTGTGGTTGTAGCGGACGCGGAACACCTTGAGTAAAGTTAAATTTTCTTGGCAAAGAGTATTCTTCCCGCGTCTGTTTGGATAACCCGAGAAATTACAACATTGATTTGACTGCCTACGTCCCTGCTCCCGTCTTCGACTACAATCATGGTACCGTCATCTAGATATCCGACTCCTTGCGAACTGTCTTTTCCAACGTGAAGAATTTTTATTGTCAAAGATTCTCCGGGGACAGCGGTTACTTTTAACATATTGGCAACCGCATTCATATTAACCGCTATAACTCCCTGAATCCTGGCTTTTTTTTCTAAATTATAATCGCAGGTAATAATTCTTCCTTTATAGGATTTTGAGCATTTAATTAAAACTTCATCAACTTCTTCCTTTTCTTCTTTATTTAAACCATCGGGAATGAGTACAAATTTAATACCATTTGTTTTTTTCAGTTTTTCCAATGATTCGAGCCCTTTCCTTCCCCGCTCGCGTTTTACCATGTCGGTTGAATCCGCGATGTGTTTTAGTTCGAGCAAAACAATTTCAGGAAGTGCGATTACTCCGGAAAAAAGTCCAACTTTTATTACGTCAAAAATTCTGCCGTCAATAATTGCAGATGTATCAAAAAAGAATGCGTTATCTATTTTTTTTACTTTCCCTGTCTTCTTTTTCGCTTTACCTTGCATTACCTGCGGAAGACGCGCAACGACTAATTTTGCAATTTCATCGGCAAATGCCCCGATACCAACATTAGGCAGATGAAGACCACCCTTTGACTGCCCGCCTTTAGTTGCTATTTGCTTTTGATCTTTTTTATTTTGTTTAACCATAATTATTCAAATTCGAAATATGAATATCGAAATTCGAGACAAATTCAAATTATCAAAATACAAAACTATTTTGAACATTGAGAAATTATAATTTTGACATTGTTTCGGATTTCGAGCTTTGGTATTCGAATTTATTTACTCAATGAACTCATTACTTGACTTAGACTCTTATGGCTTTCACTGCTAATAATATTCTTAAAACCTAATTTTTCTGCTTGTTTTACTCGTTTATCCAAAGCCGAAACTTTGCGAAGTTCTCCTAAAAGCCCTACTTCGGCAATACCAACTGTGTTTTCTAAAGCAACATTTTTAAGACTTGAAAAAACTGCCAGACAAATTCCTAAATCAATAGCAGGATCTGATAATTTTAACCCTCCGGGAACGTTGACAAACACATCCATGGTTTCTACGGGAAGTTTACAATGTTTTTGCAAAACCGCAAGCAGGAGTTCAAGCCGCCTGGGATCTATTCCCGATGCAACACGCTTGGGCATGGGAAATTTTGAATACACCACAAGACTTTGAAGCTCGACTAAAAATGCCCGCGTTCCTTCAAGCGTTGCTACGAGTACCGACCCGGGAACATGTTCTCTTTTTTGGGATAAAAATATGCTTTCCGGATTTTTTACTTCTATCATCCCTGCCTCTTCCATGGCAAATATTCCCACTTCATCAATTGGGCCAAATCTGTTTTTTAGGCTTCTTAAAATCCGCGTCTTGGTAAACCGTTCGCCTTCTAAAAGCAACACGGTATCTACCATATGAGATAAAACCATGGGTCCTGCCACCATTCCCTCTTTTGTCACGTGTCCGACTATAAAAACGGGAATATGCAATGATTTTGCTACGCGTGTAAACGTAGATGCAGCGTACCTCACTTGGCCAACAGATCCGGCCAAACCCTCCAAAGCCTCCGAATCAACTGTCTGAATTGAATCAATAATAACTAACGAAGGTTTTGTTGATTCAATTACTTCAACAATCGTATCGGTATTATTAATAGAAAGAAGCAATAAATTGGTATTTGAATTCGTAGTAATCCTTTGTGCTCTTAATTTAATTTGATCTTCCGATTCTTCTCCGGAGATGTAAAGAACAGTTCTCTTATTGTCATTCTGAGCGGAGCGAAGAATCTCTTTTGGTTGCGTGCTCTGTTGGTGTTTGGGGTCCTTCGCCTTGCTCAGGACGACTTTACTATTGCTTACAAATAAAGCAAGCTGCAATAGTAAAGTCGACTTTCCAATACCCGGATCACCTGCAATAAGAGTTACCGATCCCTTTACAATTCCTCCGCCTAATACAGTATCCATCTCTAAAAACCCTGTTGATACTCTTTCTTTTTCTTCATAATGAACTTCCGATAATTTCTTCGGCTGAACTTTTTCTTTTTGTCCTTTATTTGAAATTGGAAATTTGGAATTTGAAATTTTAAATTCCTTTAGTGAGTTCCATTCCCCGCACTCCGGACACTTACCCAAATACTGAGCAGACTCATACCCGCATTCATTGCAGACAAATGAAGTGATTGACTTTTGCATATTACATTACTGTCTTATTAACTTTGTAGCTCATTAATAAACTGAAGAAAGTATATTGTATGTAGCAATTCCCTATATACTATATATTATGACTGGGACATAAATGTCATTCTGAACTTGATTCAGAATCTATAAAATGGAGATGCTGAAACCGAGTCTGACGCGGTGAAATAAATTCAGCATGACAATGTGAATTATGTCTCACTCACATACTATATACTACATACAACCTATCTGTATCCTATTGTCTTCTTCAAAAGAACCGGTATAAGTATTATTTTCCTCCTTTTTGTATCAATTTGTGAGACTGTCGCAGAAACTTCCTGACCTTCTCCATACGTCACGCCCGGTGGAATCTTTTCTTTTCGAATCATTCCTTCCACTCCTTCTCCCAGATCAACAATTATCCCGCTTTGACCCACACTCGTAACGTTTCCGCTCACCTTTTGATCTACCTTAAAAGATTTTGCCTGCTTCTCAAACGGATCTTTTTGTAATCGCTTTATGGATAAATCAATCCGCTTTGCGTCTGAATCTTTTCCAATAACCTGAGCTTGTATGCTTTGGCCTTGCGAAAATAATTCATCTAAATTCTCTACTTTCTCCCAAGAAATTTCAGAAATATGAATAAGCCCGTCAAGTGCCTGCTCCGAACCTGATTTAGGAAGGACAACAAACAAACCAAACGGAGTAATATTAGATATGGTAACTTCCAGTTTATCTCCAACTGTAATATGTAAGGTTACTTTTTCGAATTCTTCGCGAGTCTGCATTGGCTTTTGGGAAAAGATGATTTTGTTTTGAGGCCGATTTAATTCCCATATAAATACTTTTATTTTTTTCCCAATTAAATCTTGGGGATTTGTAGAAACGTTAGCTTGAGAATTTGGCAAAAATCCGGATACACCGTAACTCGTTTCAACTAAATATCCTCCTCTGGTTAACTCGGTTGCTACTCCTTCTAAATCTTGCTTATTTTTTTGTAAATCAGCAAATTTTTGCCAATTAATCGTATTCAAAAACTTTCTCAGCGATACCACCGGATGACCCATATCTGATTCCGGATTTAAAACAGTTACTTCAACTTCCTGCCCTATCTTTAGATTTGATACAATATTTTTTAATAGTTTTTTCTCTTTTTCCAAAACAACCGCTTCTGTTTTTGCGTTTATATCTACTAATATTTCAGAAGATGTGAGCTTGGTAATTATTCCTTTGACATTTTCGCCTTTTTGCGGAACATAAAAACTGACCTGAGGCCTGGCCATAAGCTCTGCCATCGACGTTGCTTTGGTAGATTGAGGTTTATTTGATTTCGAAGTAGCCACTGGCGAATTTTCCTTTCATATTAAATAAGATGTGTATATTATACCACACTTCTTTCTGTCATTTCGACCCCCTCTATTCTAGGAACGAATACCCCCTCTAGGGTTTTTTGAGGCATTCATCAAAGACTTCTTGAAGAGTTTTAAAGTTGAGACGTTTTCTGGGTCTGTTGTTTAATTCCCATTCAACATCTCGTAACTCTTCGTCAGTGATTGTACTAAAGTCTGTGCCTTTTGGAAAGTAGTATCTGATCCATAGGTTGCCATTTTCATTGCCCTCCTCGCTGCCAGGAAGCGTAAGGATCAGCAAAGTATGCCTGTATGCCAAACTCTTTGTGATCTGTATGTTCTGATCCGTTATCAAGGGTTGTTGAACGTCTAGCATGAACAGGTAAAGGAGTAAATATTTTCTTTGCTGCTAATACCACCTCATTAGCTGTTATCCTGTGTAATCGTTCAGGACTCCACCCGCTACGCAAGTGCTCAAGAACATAGCGGTATATGTTTTTGTTCGTGAGTGGCTGTTTACTCATCCAAGCGTGTTGTTTTCTCTCCATTGCAACAGCATGCGCGTGGATTGGTTCATAGATGATTTCCCGGTCTTTCCCAACAGCAACTCTGGTTTTGTTTCGATTGAGTTCACGACGGATGGTTTTAATATCCCGTCCTAAACGTCTGGCAATTTCTTTCTTTGCTATCCCAACTTTTAGCCATTGTCCTAAAAGAACTCTTTCTGCTTCGGTTAATTTCTTGTGTCCCATATTCACCTCCCTTCGCCTCAGGAGGTGAATCATACCGTAACCGTTAAAGGGGGAGCGATCGTTTCTAGAACTGTAGAACAAAAATCTCAGGAGTTTATTGATAGAATTGATCCGGAGTTGGATTCTGCCCTGGATCGAAAAGACGTTGTTAAACGTTTTTATTACGCTACCCTTGTAAAAGAACAAATACAACAAGGGTGCTTAGACGATGCGATCAAAACCGCGCAAAAAACAAACAGCTTTTCTTTTTTGGCGGAAAGCTATGCACGTAAAGCAGTTGAAGAAGCCAAAAAAGGCATTGACACCGGAGAGTCAATCAGATAATCCGGTGTATATGTGAAGCAATGCGAAGATCAACTGACAAAAGGAAGTACTAGAAAATTCCTCACTCAGACGTACGGATATATTGGCTTGGCTTACTCTCTTTCCAGAAAATACAAACTGGCAGTTTGTATGTTTGCTATGGCTAGTCACACTGCTGAGAAAATTTTCTCCCCGCCCAATCCTTATAATTTTTCCCACGTTTTAAGTCTTGCGGAAATTGTATCTTTTTCCTACGCGGATGCTCTGCCTTTTTACCAACGCGCATTTGAGCTAAACGAAGGATTAAAAAATGAAGATTCGCTCGATAAAGTTGAACATGAAATAAATCGTGAAAATATTATTGAAAGCGCAATTAATCACGGACTATTGGACTTTGCCAGACAAACGCTTTTAACAATTACCGACTTTCCTAATAACGGAGAAAAAGAAACCGCAAGACTCTGGATTTTTGACCGGTACCCCATATAATAAGACAAGTTTCTGAGAAAAAATGAGATAATTAGGGGTACTATCAGTCAGAGAAAAATCATACCAAAAGAGATAAAAGGATTGTCAGGAAAAAAATATTCAAACTCTCAAAGAAGGTGGAAATCCAGATGTTTTAAAAGCTCTTAAATATTTTGATCTTTCCTTTCCCAGAGGTCTTCCGAGAAGAGGAATTTTATTTGGAAGATAATCTACACGAGTTTCGCGTCCTCGATCAAGTCGAGGATGACAAGATGCGAAACCCGTAACCGGGAACGAATAAACTGATCAATATACAACGGTTACATTATAGGCTCTTGACAAATGCAGTAGAATACATGTACGCTTCTTAAATAAGGCAGGCAATACAATGCGTAAGAAACAATCGAGTATTGTCGTTTTTTGCTTTATTGCCGTTGTTTTTCTGCTCTTTATACAGAGAACTGCCTTTGCCTCACGAAGCAAATATTTTGATTTTGGCCCCTACTATAATAAACCTTACGTCCTTGGTGTTTCACTTTCTGTTTTAGAAAACCTTCCGGCAATTACCATACCAAAAGAAATCGTTCCTCCAAAAGCAACCGGCATTCTGCCGGGCAATCCGCTGCACGGACTTGAAACATTTGCCGAAAACATTCAGCTCGGATTCACTTTTGATCCGGTTAAAAAAGAAGAACTCAGGTTGAATTTTGCGGAGGAACGCGTTGCCGAAGCGAAAACATTGCTTGAGGAAGGAAAAACAGAAGCAGCAAAAGAAGCAATGTATGAATATGACAACCACATTTCTACGCTCACCGACAATATCTCGCATTTGTCCCCCGAACAAAAAAAATCTCCTGAAAACCTTACCTTGATAAATAAAGCGGAAGAGGCTGCCGCGTCGCATGCAATACTCGCGCAAAGCCTAAGCACTAAGTCTTCTCCTGTGTATGCCGAAACGTGGAATCAAGCAGAAGAATCAAGCAGAAAACTTCTCGATACCGTTTCAGACATAAAAGGAGAACCGGCTGTGCCAGAGGAGCTAAAAACCGACATTCAAAAATTAAAAGAGTTCGGAATTGTTTCGGAAGAAGAAAGCAACAAACTTTACAGCTACAAAACAAGAAGTGAATTACGAAGTGAACTTGAAAAACTATCAAGCTCCGGACAATTTCCTCTTTCTGAGCTGGCGAAACTCGACACCGGCATTGCCAAACGATATAAAGAATCGTACGATCAACAGCTCTCAAACCTGGAAGTCGTGGAATTAAAAACATATCAAACACTTGCCCAACCGTCTCAAGATATACTTGCGGATTTAGAAACTTGGAAAGAAGACACTTCAGTTCCGCCGCCAAACAATATACGACCCTATCTATGGTATAACCATGCACAAGATCTTGCAAAAGAAGTTGACTTATCAAACTTCTCTTCGGATCAACAGGCGCAGGTCGGAAAATTCTATCCTCAAGCCGTAACCGAAAATAAAACATACTCACCCCCGCCGGTTCCATCGGCAACACCAAGTCCAACACCCCCGCCGGTTCCATCGGGACCAACCCCATCGGTTTCGCCGACTTCCCCGTCCGTCTCTCCTTCTCCCCAACCAAGCGTTACGCCTGTATCCGCAGCACCTTATATCGGTGAAACAGCCGGAGCTATACCGGGTGATCCTGCATATTTTTTCAAACAATTTGGAGAACAAGCAAGATTCGCCTTTACTTTTGATCCTGCTCAAAAGGCAAGGCTTAAAATGCAAGAGGCGGATCGCCGTCTTGCCGAAGCAAGAAAACTGGCATACGATACAAAAAAAGCAAGTCTCTATGAAGCATCGCTTACCCGCTATCGGGAAACAATCGTCGATGCCTCACGGTATCTTAAAAATATTTCCAATCCCCAAGAGGCAAAAGACGCTGCAGAACAGATGGAATCCCTTGCAGGACGGCATGAGATAGTTTTGGAAAAAGGACTCCTTCCTCCGCCCGCAAACAAAACAACTATTATTGGTGATATGATTCTGTCTGCAGAAGACGCAATGGATATAAGCGCTGACAAACTCGACAAACCGGCGATTCCTCCTGCCCTTTCTCAGCGTCTCGATGATTTAAAAGCGCAAGGATTGATTCTACCAGAAGAAGCAAACGACTTAGTGATATCTTCTACGCGCCAACAAGCACGGGAGAAAATCAGAAAACTTGTTGACTTGGAAACATTTCCTCTTGCCGACGCGAAAAAACTTGACGAAGCACAAACGCTTACCTCAACGTCTGACTACAATCAATTAGTTGAAGTACGAAAAATAGAAGAGTTGCAAAAACTGAGAGCTGCTCAAGCCGGATTTGCTCAAACTCCCTCCTTAAAAGCAAACGCACAAACGCTTTCACAACGAGAAATTATACTAACCAGCAGCATTGACACTTCTGTTATCAAACCCGGGGACTTGGCAGGAAGAGAAGATCTTCTCAAGGTATATCAAACTATTTCAAAGAATGTCAAACCTATAAATAGTGGCCAGTTTGGTCCTGATGTAAAACCAGGAGTCACCCCAAGCGTAACGCCGACTCCCACGGGCACTGCTGCCCCGCGATCTTCCGATGCTGTCCTTACAACGTGTCCTATTGGAGCAACATTTAAGCAGTTTGAAGGTTGTGTATGGGAAGACGGTAAAAAAATAAATGACTATGATCAGTATAAATGCGGTGGTCCCAGACAATACTACTCGTTTGCGGTAAAAAAGTGTATTGCCTGGGAACCCGGGAAGGGATTTGGTGTTGATGCCGGTCCAATCTGTCCTGTCGGATACGCCTGGTCCTGGCAAACACAAAGTTGCCAAACCTCTCCACTTGTTGTTCCTACTCCTACAGCCCAACCCGAAGCAATAAATGAAAAAGAACGAAAAGAACGAGAAAAACAATGTCCGGAAGGTTCGACTTATAAATTCCCCGATGGATGCGTATGGGACAAAGACGGCAAGTCTGTTTTAGATCCAAAAAGATACGACTGCCCAAGAGGACAATATTATTCGTTTGAAAAACTTGATTGTGTCCCATCGCCCAAAGAAGGACAACCGTACCCAAAAGATGCTGGTATTACGTGCAAGGAATCCAACGCTGTCTGGAGCTGGCCTGAGGGCGCCTGCAGGCCTATTACAGAACCACAACCTCTTGCCCAGACAAAAGATTTTGAAGTCCCAAGACCATTTTTAGTTGCGCCCGACAGTCCGTTTTATTTTGTAAAACAACTTGGAGAAACGATCCAGCTTGCAACAGCGCTTACTCCGAAAGCAAAAGAAGAAGTACGAATTGCCCAGGCAAAAGAACGGCTAGCCGAAGGATATGATGCGATAATTAAAAAGGATGAAACACAATTTAAAGAAAGCCTGTCGGAGTATACGACAAAAATGCAAGAATTATTTAACGATCTTTCAAAATCGTCACTCTCTTCCGAGGACAAAAAAAACGTAGGGCAACACTTAAGCAAGCAGGTTGTCGAACAAAACTTGCTGCTGCAAAATATTTCCGCGGTAGCAAGCGATGCGCAGGAAATAAGTATAAATTCGGCAGTATCTACCACGGTATTAGGAGTAGATAAAGCAGCTGATCTTTCCGGAGAGCCTCCCATTCCTGCTTATGTAAAAGAAAAACTGGAAGCGCTCCCTAAGGGAATGATTCCCGAGGAAGAAAAGAAAAAATTACTTAAAACGTCTTCCCGTGTTGAAGCAAGGCTCAAACTCGGAAGCCTTGTGTCAGACGGCGTTCTTACACAAACCGATACTGCTTTTCTGAATGATGATTTTGAAAAAGCTGATATCAACGCAAAAATCAAAACAGAAGAACTTAAAAAACTCGAAGAAATAACAACAGTCACAAAACAAAAAGACGAAATAGAGAAAAAAGTTGAAAAGAATGAAAAGATTGTAAAACAGCTTGATGAGTTTGAAAAAACCTTTGAAGTTGGAAAAGAAGTGCCGGCTGACATCCGCCCGTATGTCAGGCTTACCCGAATCAACGAAATCGCGCAAACGATCCGCCCTGATATTGTAAAACTTGAAGACTTCTCCAATCGCAGGGACGTGATTTTGGCGGTTGCAACCTTACAGGAAGAGTTTAAGCCTACCAAACAAGCCTTTCAGCAGCTTGCCGACTTTAGAAGAAGAAACCCGGGCGCCAGCTTACCTTATGATTTGGCCCGGATTGAGGCTCTGTCATATAGCCTGGGTGTAAGGGATCAGGCTTCTGCCTGTTACCTGCCCCCGCCCTTCCCGGCCTATACCCCTTGTCCGGCACCGGGGGCAGCCATTCCCATTGTCTCATATTTTGGGCCAGAGGCGGTAATAGCTGGCGAGTTCCGACCCGGCTGGCCGGGCTCAACTGGACCCAGCGGTCCTTCCGTTGACAAAGACGGCAAACCTTTTATTTACGGCCAAGGACCAAAAGCGGAGAGCTTTGGAGTTTGTGCCGAGGGCTTTCACTGGATGTACGACTCGGGTGGTTGGTGTATGAGCAACAGCGGCAGCTACACCTCATCAGGCAGCAATACTGCTTATGGCGGGCCGGTCGGCTCTGGTTATACTCCTTACAGCCCTTACTACAATGCCCCTGGAGTACCTCCTGCCAGTTATGGTTACCAAGATCCTGGCAGCTATCCAACCTATACAACTGGTGGTAGCCCATATCCTTATCCACCGCCCAGTTACTATGGTGTGGCGCCAACAAACTATACAACAGATCCTCCTATCGGGACAGTGCCGGGAACAGGACCGGCTCCAACAGCATCAGGCCAGTGTCCTTCGGGATTTCACTGGATGCCGCCTTCTTATAATCAAGCTGGGTGGTGTATGGCAGACTCGGGAACCTATGTGCCAGGCGGTCCTACCCCAACAGGACCTTATTCTCCAAATCTAAATCAAAGCAGTTGCGGTCCTGGATATTACTGGGATGGCCGGGGTTGTATTCGCACAAGTCCTACCGATACTTATGGTTCTTGTAGTCCTCCGGGAGGCGGTTGCGGATACAATTCCTATTGGGATTATGGGAGCTGTTCCTGCAGAAGTTCAAGCATTTATACCGGCGGGGGTAACCCTACATCCGGTAATTCTTGCCAAGGAATCAGTTGTGGCGGAGGATCTTACTTAGACTACTCAACCTGCAGTTGCAGATATTCTCCATCCGGACCTACCGGACCTAGTGGAATTGTCACTTCTCCCAATTGTTTCCCACCTGCTGGTGGATGCGGGTCAGGTTGGTTTGACAGCGGGTCTTGTTCATGTAAACAAGCTTCATCACAAGGATGCTACAACGTATCAGCCTCCAGTTGCGGAAGCGGATTTTATTGGGACTCTTCTGCATGTACATGTCGCTCAAGCAGCAGCACATCAACTTCAACAGGTTCTTCCGGCAGCACATCAACTTCTTCTTCTACTGGCTCATGTCCATCCGGATATCACTGGATGAGCGATAATGGAGGTTGGTGTATGTCAGACGGGAGTTCAAGCAGCAGCACGTCTCCGCCACCTTCAACAACTACTACAACTACAACAGAATCGTCTCCGCCACCTTCAACAACTACTACAACTACAACAGAATCGTCTCCGCCACCTTCAACAACTGAAACAACCGCACCACCCCCTGCTCAGACGACGTCTCCATAAAAAACCGTTTGGGAGTTATCAAAGAAAACGTCATCACGAGGTCGCCTGAGGCGACCGTGGTGATCTCGTAAGATTGTTTCTCCGCCAAATGGCGGATCCGCGATGACGCAGTTTTGAAACTCTTGGACGGTTACACTATCTTGTATTTTTTCCACGCCCCTTAAGCCTGTACGTAACAGTTACCAAACCGGCGGCGGTCGCTACGACTGCCGCAGCTACCACAGGATGATCTTTCATTACGGTCCATGCGGTTAATGCTCCAATCTCAAAGGGGTACAAGATTCCTTTCTTGTGCATTGTTTTTAACACTTTCTCCCAGATAATGGGCATGTTGAGTTGTATTAAAAGTTCCAGACGAACTTCTTCTTTTGTTTTAATAATCTCTGCTTGAGTCAGAGAGATTATTGGAATTGCTGCATCGGAAAACGTAACTGCGTGTATTGCCTCTGCAAACGGATGACCTACAAATTCACTGTTTTTTCGTAATGTTTTCTGTAGATGTTCACCAACTGCATGAAGTGGAGCTTGCATTGCGTTTGCACGTGCCTCGACTAATCTAAGTCCGTCTTCAAATGAGAGAGCCCCGGCAAAGACCAGAGCACTAATAAAGCCCACTCCTTGTTCTCCTGTTATGACTTCCGGAGTTTTATAGTCTATATTTTTTTCATTCAAAAAAAGACTGCCGACGTTATAAATAAATCTATTGAGATCCCGAAACAGAAGCTGTCCTTGATACTCTTTTGACTCGCTAAAAGCCATGTCGGCAAGGGGAATCTGTAAAAATCTCTCTGCCCTTTGATATATACCAAAAAATTCATGAGAACTTGCGTGTAGTGCTTTTGCTTTTTCGGTTATATCCTCGGAGCTTGGAATAATAAAACCTACCCGTTTTATTCCCCGCTCCGTAGTAACTACAAACGTTTCTGTTCTACTCGAAACAAAAGTCTCTCTTAAGCTTCGTGCCATACGTATAGTGAGAGGTATTATATAGAATCAAGGAAAATACTCAAGACTAAATTCAAAATGCTGGCCCTGACCCATTGTCCCCCGAGTCAGACTCGGAGTATCGTAGGCGCTGAGCCGTTTTACTTCTGAGTTCGGAAAGGGATCAGGTAGTTCCAACTCGCTCAAAGGACCAGCAAAAACGACTTTTCTTTAGAGAATGTCGTCCTGAGGAACATTGCGACGAAGGATCTTTAAAAAGATTCTTCGTTCTGCTTTTCAGAACTCAGAATGACATTGTGTTATGAATAGCTCCTTGAAAGTGAAGAGAAAGGTCCTGCAGTGCAGGATTTGATCTTTATAGAAAAACTACTCTTTGACCATTAGTACGGGTAGGCTTAACACTTTACAGTGCTTCCACCGCCCGCCTATCAACGTCGTAGTCTACAACGGGTCTCTCCCCCGATTAAATCGGGGAACGAGATATTATCTTGAGGTTTGCTTCCCACTTAGATGCTTTCAGCGGTTATCAGTTAGGAATATAGCTACTCAGCGCTGCCCTTGTAAGGAACAACTGACACACCAGGGATTCCTCCAATCCAGTCCTCTCGTACTAGGATCGGATCCTCTCAAATCTCGAACGGTTATCCAGGATAGAGTCCGAACTGATTCACATCGTTCTTAACCCAGCTCGCGTACCGCTTTAACGGGCGAACAGCCCGACCCTTGGAAGCTTCTCCACCTCCAGGATGCGATGCACATACTCTTTTGTTTCCAAAAGTGCAGACTATATCATCACCCCGAGTTACTCTCGGGGGTTGGCATATGATAACTCGTGTATTTTTTTATCTTGAGCTATCTCATCCGTCAGTTGACGGATTCAGTCGTTACGGGGTCAAGCTCTAGAAGACAGATGACAGAATACAGAAAACCTGCCTACCGACAGGCAGGCAGGACAGATTGCAGATAAAACAGATCAAAAACAGAAATTCTTAATAGGAGTATGTTTTCCAGTTTTTAATAAATTGCTGAAGTTGTTTAGATTCAATTTTATATCTATCAATCAGAATGTCACACAGCTTCTGATTAATACGACTAATTCTTTTTGCGAGAATTTTTACTACTTGAACATGAGTAATGAGTTCATCTGATGTTCCCATTGCTATTTCAAGAAAACGCTTAAACTCTTTTTCAGATCTTTTTTTGCCAAATCCTTCAGCAATATGCGCTGGAATTGATTCTCCGCATTCGATTAGTTGACCTTTTAGTTTTCTATGACTCTCTGGAATTTGATTTGCTAAGTCATAAACTAGTGGCAATGCTTCCAAAGCATTCTTGTAAACTTGAAGATCTGTTACCTCTCGAATCATGAGAATAGCGTATCATACTTCCGTACTTTCTGTTCTATCCGTTATCCGTCTTCTGTTCTCTGTCATCCGTCCTCAAAAACCGACTTCCCACGGTATTGTCCATTGACTTTATCATAACTAGAGAAGATTCATTTAGTCAAGAGGAGTTCACCGTTATTAGCCAAATTTGCTTCAATAATTACTTATTGAAGGGCCCAAACGCTATTTGCGTTTTAGCCGACATCGAGGTGCCAAACCGCCACGTCGCTGTGAACGCTTGGTGGCGATTAGCCTGTTATCCCCGGGGTAGCTTATATCCGTTAAGCTCCGTCGCTACCACTAGCGTGCGGAGGATCACTAACACCTGCTTTCGCATCTGCTCGACTTGTAGGTCTCGCAGTTAAGCTGGCTTATGCGTTTGCGCTATCAGTCCGATTTCCATCCGGACTTAGCCAACCTTTGTACAACTCCGTTGCAATGTAGGCAATATTGTTAAGAAAGTTAATCTAATTTGTAAAGAAAAGAAGTAACAATAAACGGAGATATCAACTTCTTTAGTCTACTAAAAGATGAGGCACGAATATAAATTTCTATACCATCAATTTGCCGTCTTGGAATTGCTTCCAATCCAAACTTTTCTTTTAAAACCTGACAAAGAAGAGTAACCTCTTCGATGGTAAAATTATGAGTACATATCAATTTCCCCCAACACTCTTTTGATTTATACGATCCATCATCCATAAACCAGATAGCGAGTCCCAATTCTGTTAAAAGTTCATTTATATTTTTGGGTATTATCTTGGTTTTTGCTTGATAGAACAATTCTCTAAAGACAAGAAAGTCGGACAAGCTTAAAGTAGTGAAACCAAAACGCTCAAAGTTACCTCATCGGCATTTTTAATGCTATATTCTACTTTTAGTCTTGCTGACTTTCTATTTGGAGAAAGCTCGATATGACCATCTCCTAGAATAAGACCCACTAATACTTCCTTTTGTAAATTAGAAAGTTTTAGAGTCTTTTTATATTCTTCTAAGAGGGTTTGCCTCATCCTAGACACTTTCTATCCGAGCATTTCTGTCGGATTCTCATAGTCGCCTATGAGTTCAGACCATATCATACTCTAGTATTAGAGCCCAACATATAGTCGTTGAGGGATCCTGCGCATTTAGCTGAAGGACTTCCCTGCTGATTAACTGCACCAGAAAGATTATCACTTCTATTTTATCAGAAGTACTTCTGGATACACCAGTTGTTCCAGCATATAGTTGGTTTGCAAATAGGAATTACTTCCTAATGGACCCATAATTGAGTCAACCTCCCCAGTTAAACTGCCCGCCAGACACTGTCCCTTCGCCGGATTTTTATGCGGCAAAAAAGTAATGATTGCTCATTTCAAAGAGAGGTATTTCACTTTTGCTTGCACGAAGCAAAAGAAAATCCTAATTTCAAAATCCTAAATCCTAAATAAATTACACTTTCAAAAATCCAAATTTACAAACGTTTTAGAATTTTGAACATTGTGATTTTGATATTATTTAGAATTTAGATATTAGTGCTTAGAATTTCCTTGTGCTCCGCACAAGCTCCCTCCTATTCTCAACAGTTAAAATAAACCCTCAAATGCCAAGCTACAGTAAAGCTCCCGGGGTCTTTTTGTCCATGGATAACTAGGCCGCGTCTTCACAGCCATCTCAATTTCGCCGGGTAACAGATCAAGACAGTTATTCAGTCGTTCTACCTTTCGTGCGGGTCGGAACTCCAAAAGAAATTCAAAATTCAAAGTTCAAAATTGCAATGCAAAATTAAAAATTGAAGTACGTTTGTTTTTATACTCGATCGCTTTTTCAAGCCTCATAGTCGCCTATGAGTTCGGACTATATCATCCTCCACTTTATGGAATTCTGGCATGTAGTCTCTGAGGGTTCTCGCCTGAGGCGAGTCTTCCCTGCTGATTGACTCCACCAAACAGATTGTTACTTATCATCCTAGACTTAGATATCAGGATCTAAAGTACTGTCGGATACAGAGTAATTCCAGCATATAGCCAGATTTTGCACTTTACTTTTGTAGAACTCTTTCTCGACTGTTTTTGTTCTATTCCTAAGTGCTGTATCTTTCGATACATTCGGGCAAGCTTACGTGACCCGCAAACTTTTCGCCCGACAAGGAACTTCGCTCGATCAGATTGCCAAATCAATCTAAATGGACTATATCTTCCCCAGTTTTTATTGGAGTCTGACGTATAGTCTCTGAGGATTCTTAGAACTTTTGAGATTCTTAAAAATTGAGACAGAGAAACATCCTTCTCCATCAACAAACCCTACAATCCAATTTGCAGTTCCAAGTCTTTCCTGCTGATTATCTCTACTGGTATCATTGTCACTTGGTGAACTCATCTATAATTCTAAGTTACCATAGTAGATCCAGAATTGCAAGACTTTCCAGCATATGGTCAGATTTTCATTTTCATGCCTCGGCTAGACATGGGAAATGGAGGATTCTTCCACCAAATGGCGGACATACCTCACTATGGCAGCGGAGTTTTCTTTCAAACTCTACCATAGAACAGTTATAGTTACTGCTGCCGTTCACTGGAGCTTTCGCCGCGAGCCTCCCCCTTGCGAGGGTCACCCACAACGATTAACTTACCAGCACTGGGCAGGTGTCAGCCCCTATACGTTAGCTTTCGCTTTTGCAGAGACCTATGTTTTAGATAAACAGTCGCTAAATAAACTTTTGCTGTGGCCTCGCGCGGAACGCAAGAAAATCCTAATTTCAAAATCATAAATCCTAAATAAATTACACTTTCAAAAATCCAAATTTACAAACGTTTTAGAATTTTGAACATTGTAATTTTGATATTATTTAGAATTTAGATATTAGTGCTTAGAATTTCCTTGTGCTCCGCACAAGGCAGGGCATCTCCCAAAGGTTACGCCCAGTTTTTTTGCCGAGTTCCTTGATCTGCTGTCTCCCGGTCGCCTTAGTCTTCTCGACCAACCCACCTGTGTCGGTTTACGGTACGGAATAAAAGAACACTCCTCACGAATCTTTTCTCGCGGACTGAAAGCTTAGAATGTTGTCCCCGCGTTTGACGCGGGAACTTCCCATCGCCACTCAGTTAGACACTCTGACGGATTTTCCAATCAAAACTACTTTGTAACTTGGTGTCGCATATAGCGGCAAATCCTCTTCCACTCTGGTCAATCCTTGAGTTATAACGCATTCTCTTATGTAGTCGAATATCAACGACTTGTCCATCGGGTTACCCCGAGATTAGCTCGGAACACCCTTAGGGCCGACTCACCCTCCGCTGACTTACAGTGCGGAGGAAACCTTGGGTTTTCGGCGTCCCGGTTTCTCACCGGGATCTCGCTACTCATACCGGCATTCTCACTTCGTATCGCTCCACCATGCCTTACAACACAGCTTCGCGGCAATACGAACGCTCCCCTACCGTCCGCCAAAGGCGGACCTCCATCTTCGGCAAAAGGCTTAATCCTCGTTACATTTTCGGCGCTACAAACCTGCCACGTTAGACGTGGACATCCTCCAGTGAGCTGTTACGCTTTCTTTAAAGGATGGCTGCTTCTAAGCCAACCTCCTGGTTGTCTCTGGATTGTAACTTCCTTCAAAACTTAGCCTTTATTTAGAGGCCTTAGATGGGAGTCTGGGCTGTTTCCCTTTTGACTGATCAGCTTAGCCCGACCAGCCTGACTAGAACGAATATAATCTAGTATTCGGAGTTTGATTGGTTACGACAGCTTGCGCCGCCGAAGACCATTCAGTGCTCTACCCCTAGATCATTGTATCGTCCCGCTATACCAAAATATATTTCGGGGAGAACCAGCTATCTCCGGGTTCGTTTGGCATATTGCCTCTAACCTCAAGTCATCTCAACCCATTGCTACGGATACGAGTGCGGGCCTTCCCCCGACTTTCATCGGGGTTCACCCTGCTCAAGGTTAGCTCACCCGGTTTCGGGTCTATCCCAATGTACTAAGTAGCTCGGTTAGAGCTTGCTTTCACTACGCCTCCGCCAGAAACTGGCTTAAGCTTAAACGCACACTAAGATAACTCACCGGTTCATTCTTCAATAGGCACGAGATCACCAGAGGACAGAAGACAGAATAACGGAAGACGGATATCAGATGACAGAGATACAAAACATCAAGATTTTAATCCTGATCTTCTGTCTTCTGTTTCTCTGCAATCTGTCCTCTGACTTCTGTACTCTGTCCTCCGGCTCTCTCTGCTTGTCAGCCGACAATTTCAGGTCTATTTCATCCCCCTCCCGGGGTGCTTTTCACCTTTCCCTCACGGTACTAGTTCACTATCGGTAGGTCTTGGTATTTAGTCTTGGAACGTGGTCGCCCCAGATTCCCACAGAGTACTTCCTCCATGGTACTTAGGTACAAACTATCAGTGTCTTACATTTCGCATACAGGACTTTCACCCTCTATGGTCAGCTATTCCAAGCTGTTCTGCTATATAAAACACCAAATATCGTCTGCCCTGCAACCCCGAGCTGAGCTCGGTTTAGACTTCTCCCTTTTCGCTCGCCGCTACTTAGGGAATCTCTATGATTTCTTTTCCTCCGGGTACTTAGATGTTTCAGTTCCCCGGGTACCCTACCAAACACTATTATCAGCCAAAGGCTGAACTTTTATGTTTGGTTCCCGCGTTTGACGCGGTCGATTGCTCGATTCGGAAACCGCCGGATTACAGGATTATGACTCCTACCCGACGAGTATCGCCGCCATATGCGTCCTTCCTCGGCCAAAACCTCCTAGGCATCCATTATCGGCATTATGAGTAGTCTTTTATAAAGACGCTCTACTCCATCCTGATTTCGATACTCAGGATGAAGTCCTTCTCTTCACTTGTCAAGGAGCGAATTGCGATAGCAATTCTCATCTCTTTTATGTTTTTGAATAAACTCTCCTCAATACCAGGAGGGCTTGTTCAAAAACATAGGGTGGACCCGGGGGGAGTCGAACCCCCTACCTCCTCGTTGCAAACGAGGCGTTCAACCGGATAAACTTCGGGCCCGATGTATCCCGTTGAATCCACTAATTTACTTTTCAAACAGACCAAAAGAAAAACCGCTTTATCGAGGACACAGTAAGACCCTGCTAGGGTTTAAAGTGAACTATTGAGTAAAATTTCATCATAAAAACGATTTATCTTTAGCTGTAACAGACATCTTACCACAGGCTAAAATAGGTGTCAAGGCCTGAAAATATTGGTAACTGTTTACACTTCTGACACGATTTTGTCATCCTGAGCGTAGCCGAGTCAGACTCGGCGTAGCGAAGGATCTATTCGGTAAAAGTTCTGCTTTCAGCCTCCAGAATGACAACTCTCTATCAGAACTGTGACCTATTACACGGCAATTGCTATACCAACCCAAGATTAAAACACTTTGCAGAACTCCTTCGGGAAGCCGTCCATACTCTTTGAAGCCTCTTCATTCATTCTCGACGGTACTCCTCTCTTAATTGATCCGTTTCTCTCGCCCGTCTTAGTTTTCTCAACGCCTTTCTTTCTATTTGCCGGGCCCGCTCTCCCGTAAGGCCTATTTTTTTGCCTATTTCCTCAAGTGAATGGGGATGCTCATTGCCTAAACCGAATCGGAGGGCAAGCACGGCGCTTTCATTTGGACTGAGTGTCTCAAACAAAGCCGCCAGTTCATCTTTTAATAATTCTCTGTCTGCAGCAGAAGGGGTATCCGCGCCATTATCCGCGATTCCGCCGATAATTTCCGAATCATCTTCATAGCTTACCGGTCGGTTGTACGAAACAACCGTTGTTATTTGTAAGGTATACAACGCATCCCGCACCTGTTTCTCTGTACATCCTGCAACTTTCGCGATTTGCTTTGCCGTTGGACTTTGTCCCGATTTTGCCAGTTTTCTTTGCGCGCTATTTATTTTACTTACCATTTCCAAAAAATTAATAGGGTGTCGTATGGTTTTTGCATTGTTTGCAATCCCACGGATAATTGCTTGGAGAATCCAATATGTCGCATATGTAGAAAATTTATATCCGCGTTGGTAATCAAACTTCTCAACCGAACGCATAAGTCCGCCATTGCCATCTTGAACAGCGTCTTTCAATGGAGAATGATTCGATTCGTATCTTTTAGCGATCGGAATTACCAAACGGAGGTTTGCTGCGATAATATGATTTTTTACCTCTATTCCTCTTCGAATTGCCGCATCGACCATTCCTTCCAACATTCCTCTTTTTTCTCCTTCCGGCAAGGATTTTCCTGCCAAAAGACAAACTCCGGTAACGGTTTTTAGTGTTGCTCTTTCTGCTCTATGGGTTTGCCGGTCTTTCTGCACATCTGCAGACTCTTCTTCAATTGTAAGCATTACCAAATCACTTAGTCCTATCCTTGCAAGAAATGCCGTTGCGTCCTTTTCGGATACATGAGAAACCAATATGTCTCGTTCTTTTTTTTCTGGTTTTCCGTTTTTCCTCAAAAAGGTAACTTTAGTAACAGTTGCGCCCGGGTTATATAATTTTTTGACCATCAAGGCAGTTCTACCAAACGCGAGTTCTTGAAAAAGAACCTGTTCTTGCTCCGGGGTAAGAAGAGGGGTTCCGTTTATATCTCGAAGATACAATGCAAAGGTGTTATCATAAATACCTGCACTTCCTCCATCATTGTTTTCGATATCGGAGGCATCAAAAACAACTCCTCCCAATGCAAATGCGTCATGATCCACAGGCTCGATTCCTTCACCTCGCCCATGCCTCCCGCGCGCTTGCTCCCGATCTGTTATTACCATAAAAGCAAGCAATTATAGCACTTTCCTCTTTTTATTTCTTTTTTTGGGGATTTTTGGAAGGGTTGAAAAGGCAATACGACTTGAAAACGATCTTCAGTGACAGTGAGAAAAGCTATGTCTTGGCACGAATTTTATTGCAATAAAACTATTTTTTCTGATCAGATAACCAGCGCTCAAGTTCGAGTGCTGCCGCACAGCCAAATCCGGCTGCGGTAATAGCCTGTTTGTATTGACTGTCATGAACATCACCTGCCACAAACACACCGGGAACATTAGTTAGATAATGATCGTGGACAACAATAAAGCCGTGGTCATCAATGTGAATTCCCTTAAAGACAGCAGTATTGGGCACGTGTCCGATTGCCACAAACACACCGTCTGTTGGAAACTCACTTTCTCCTCCTGTTTGGGTATCTTTTAATTTTATGCCATTCACATTTTGATCGCCTAATATCTCTATAACTTCTTTATTGAACAAAAATTGTATCTTAGGATTATTCTTGGCTTTTTGCTGCATTACCTGGCTTGCTTTAAGACTGTCTCGGCGATGGACAATAGTTACGCTCTCTGCGAAACGACTCAATACAAGCGCTTCTTCCATAGCAGAGTCCCCTCCTCCGACTACAACTACCTTTTTATTTCTAAAAAATGCGGCGTCGCATGGCGCGCACGAAGAAACACCACGGCCAATTTTTTCCATTTCTCCTTTTGCTCCAAGCCATTTTGTATCTGCGCCCGTTGCAATAAGTACCGACTTACTCTTGAATGTTTTATCTTCTGCATAAAGTGTGAATGGGTAAGAAGTAAAATCTCCGTTGGTAAAATCAACTTCTTCTATTATAGCTCCGTGTTTTTCTGCTTGTTTTCGCATCGCCGTCATTAAATCAGGGCCTTGAATACCTTCGGCAAACCCCGGGTAATTTTCAACAAGCGTTGTAAGCATGAGCTGTCCTCCCCATTTTCGTCCGGCAATGATGAGGGTTTTGAGATTAGTCCGAGTAGTATAAATAGCAGCGGTCAAACCAGCTGGACCACTACCTATAATAATTACGTCATATACTTGTTCCATAGTTTTAGTATAAACAAAAATGGCGAGTATACAATGCTGCCAAGTACTAAGGTGAACTTTTGGACCGGCGACAAGAAAATTTCCGTATGCGAGCCATTTAACTTGCTAGGACTTCATCTATTGCTTTTTTAAAATTATCTTTGCTTTGGGCTCCAACCATTGATTTTACCGGTTGTCCCTTTTTGAATATAAAAATACTCGGAATACTCATTACGTTATATTTTCCGGAATACTGTTGGTTGTCATCTACATTTACTTTAACAACTTTAATTTTGCCTTCGTACTCCTTCGCAAGCTCCTCAATAATTGGACTTACTATTTTACACGGCCCGCACCAAAGAGCCCAGAAGTCAACGAGAACTGGAATCTCCGATTTAAGAACTTGTTCTTCAAATTGTGCGTCTGTAATATCCATATAATAAATTAAAAATTTAAAGTTGAATTAGTTAGTTAGTTGGTTAGTTTATTATTAGTTCACTGTAGACTACTGTGAACTATGAACCGTGAACTAACTAACTGTGAATTAAACTTTGCAGTTTGCACTTTTAATTTTAACTTTAAACTTTTACTTTTAACTGAGTATATTACAGGGTATCAAGAATATTTTTCCGGGTCAAGGGGAGATTTTGTACCCGTTTAGGATTTGACAAAGGTTTGTCATTGCGAGGTCGCCTGAGGGGCGACCGAAGCAATCTCGAAAAAGAGATCGCCACGTCGCTTACGCTCCTCGCGATGACAAAATGAAGGGTATTTGGAAAATCTTGGGTGGGTACGAATCGACGTATTGACAAACTTATTTATGTACTATATACTGTACTTTGTATGCAACAGATAGTAAATATTACCCAAGCACGAAACAATCTGGCAAAACTGGTAGAAAAAGTAAAGACTACCAAGCAACCTGTTGTTATTGTCCAGGACAGCTTTCCCTCTGTTATCCTCTACCCCTATGATGAGGCGATAAAACAGGAAGAACAAAGGGAAAAGCTTTATAAAAGAGAACTCGAAGACCTCCTTCGGGAAGGAAAAAAAGCATTTAAGAGATACCTCAAAAAAAAGGGTATAACCAAAAAATTAACAGAAGAGGAAACCTACGATATTATCAAGAATGCGTAAGGTTATTTTAGATACAAATGTCTTTCTCTCAGGCATTCTTTTTGGCGGGAATCCAGAAAAACTATTGAAACTTTGGCTTGAAAAACGCTTCATACTTTGCTTCTCCCCTATCTTAAAAGCAGAAATTATTCAAAAGCTTGAACTTAAATTTGAATTTGCAAAATATAGTATAAAAACCATTTCTCAAACTATTGACATGTTTTCAAAAAAATATATTCCAAAAAAGAAAGTAAAGATTTGCAAATATCCAAAAGGTAACTTTTTACTTGAACTTGCCCAAGAATCTCATGCAAACTATTTGGTTAGCGGAGATAAAACAGTTTTAGAGTTAAAAGAATACAAGGGAACTAAAATCCTATCTCCAAAAGAATAATTCTACTCCAACCCTTCCCGCTTGGCGTGGAGGAATAAAAAGAGCTGTTCAAAGAATGCGAAAATGCCTTTGAATGGAGTTTCGATAATAAAATCAAAGATAAAAATGAGAATATTTATCTGGGCAATGCCATCGGTCAGATGTCTGCCTACCCGAATAATCGGCATAAAGAAAAAATCCACAATCGGCGTATTCCACCCTTGCCGTTCTTCAACCGTATACACTTTACTCATGAGCCCAATTCTGTATGACAAAAACGAAACAATAGCCAAAAAGAAAATAAATACCCCTTTACTAATAAAATTAAAATGAACTTTTTGCAAAACCCACACAATTGCGCCAAATGTGACAAAAAACGCAAAAAACCAAAGAAATCTAAACACTATATCCATGTTTTTATTTTTGTCACTTGATTTTTTTATAACAAACGGGTCACCAAGCCCAGGATTTTCTTCAAATAATACTTTTTTAATATATTCCAAAATCCGTTTGGAATTTGCTTTTCTTGGCACTTTAATAAATAACCCTACAATAATCATTAACAACGGAGGAATTGTAATATTTACTATCATCGAACTCCACAGTACTGACCCATAGAAATAGTTTTCAAATGTGCCTTCTACGGCAAATGCAAAAAAAGCTTTGGTCAGAAGCAAAAATATAACACTTCGAATAATTGCGCGCCGTACTTTTGAAGAAATACTAGCATACCGAGACTCACACGCTTCCATGACGACTCGTTCCAGCTCTTTTTCATTGGTTAACACTTCCCTAACCTTACCGGTACTAAAACGGGTAATGTCCTCAAGAATTAAAAATACGGCAGTTTTGCTTTTTATATACCCAAAAATGGCTTCTTTTTTTGGGTGGTTAAGCTGTTTTTGAATTTCTGAATAAATAGAAAAAAAAGATGATGAAATCTTTTCAAGATTTTTGGAAGTTACCGTGTCAAAAAACTGAGAAAATAAATGAAACCGCAAAAACGCGATATCATCTTTGGCAAAAGCGCGTCTTATAGCTATAAAAACTTGGACATTTTTAGTTTGTTCATCCATTTCAGCTATCTGAATATGGTCTTTAATAATTTCAAACATAAATGCTCCTATCATTTCTTTTTCCCGCTGCTTGTTAAGCATGTGTTCTATGTCAGAAGACAGTAAATGATATATCCATTCGTTAATATTACTTTCCGAAAGAACCTCAACAGACAATAAATTCTCCCGCAGGCCAAGATAGAGATCAATTTTTTGAGAAACTGTTTCAATACTCGACTCTGACAAACTGTCTTCTTTAAAATACCTCGCCCAGGCAAGTTCCCGAATCAAAGGGCTGGCTATGGTTTTTCCTGTTCCGCCGAATAAAATTCTTCTTTTGAGAATTCGCTCTATTGCTGCCCGAAGCACGACTTCTTCTTCTCTGTAATCCATTGCATTTCTAAATTTTTCATACCACGTCGCAACGCGGGAAATAAGGGGATTTACTTTTATCTTTTCGTCAACTGGGGCTGTATGATCATACTCAAAAGCTTTTACAAGCGAATTTGCTATTGGAGAAAGCTCCCGAGGAACAGAATCTTCTTTTGCTTCCTCTTCAATATGCACAGGAACACCAACATTAAGTTGTTGCCCGGATGAAGCGACATCGTGCTGTTGCATAAAGTGGGAGTATTATATATCAAATGTATTGTTTTCGGTATAGGCCAAGGAATTGAAGTATTTTTTTAAGCATTCGCATGATTACTCCTGGTTTTTTTTCTCCGTGAGTCAAAGCTTCTGTGACAGTATCTCCATCAGGATTGCCAGCTTCTTGTTGCTCCATGAGAAGTCTTTGCCGAGCAGCCAGCAGCGCTGGTGTTTTCTGGTTGGTTGGTTGAGACTCTCTATCAACTTGTTGGAGAGTTTCATTGGAAACTACTTGAGGTATGGCCTCATGAGATTCTGGGACAGGACGGGGATTAACCGAGGCAACTTCTGCTGACCCTGGTTCGTTCATAGACCTATTGTACCACACTACTCTGCTGTTGCTTCGGGACCTTTATTGTGGAAAGCGGCAATAAATTCTTTAATTTTTTCCTTATCAAGACTTTCTAATTTCTCTATTTTCCCCCAAGCAGTTACGGCAATAGGAGCGTCTAAATTTAGACGAGGAACAATAATAAGCCGCTTCCAATCTTTTAAGAAACTCGATAATTCAGAAACCAGTTTTTTACACTCGTTGGAAGAAAATGAACTGGGTAATTCTACTTCTTTTGCTGGAGGATTCTCTGGCGTAAATGCACTCATGGTTGGATCTTTTAACTCAATGTTCATCCTATGCAGTGGTGCAGCTGACTCTGTTGCAGTAGGATTGTTTTGAACATCTTCTCCTTCATGAGCATAAGCATTTGAAATTGGAAATTTGAAATTGGAAATTTGAAATTTCTTTTCGCAATTATAAGAAATTACAACGTATCCATGCTCCAAAGAATGAATTAAGTATCCATCTGATAAAACCCTATCATACACTCCCGGTTTTGCCCAGATGGGAAAATGTTTCCCGGACGTCGGCGGGTTTGAATTATATTTTATACCTGAAATATCCGAAACATGATCTCGACCTATATCGGAAATCGCTTGTCCTGGAAGCGGTTTATTCGACTCAGTTATTGCCCACCACAAAATTCCTACAATGAAGAGAATACCTACAACACTTGCTATAATTATTTTACTACTCGTTTTCAATTTTGAATTTTCAATTTTGAATTTTCAATTTCTTTTGCATCATACCCTACCCTTTTTATTATTGCAATAATATGTTTGGGAGAAATTTTTTGCGGGTCGAAAGCAACTTCTGTTTGTTGTCTGGCATAGCTGGTGTTTGAACTGAATACTCCTTGGGTATCCTCCAATTCCCCATCGATATTCATCGAACAACTGACACAGTGCATACCGATAATGTTTAAATTAATTTTATTCATATATGAACAACTTTTAATTTCGAGCTATAGTTTTGAGTTTTGCCTTTTGAGTTTTGAGTTTATATGACGCGGATGCGTCCTTTGTACATCCCCATTCCGCACATAAACGCGATTTCTGTAGTATTTGTTGGCGCAGTAAACTGTACTGTGTCAGAATTTCCAGGCGTAACTATCTTTTGAATTCCGAGTGTTGGAATGGTAAATGCCTGTGCGCATCCTCCTCCGCCGTTATTTACTAAATGTAATGTCACTGTCGAACCGGACTTAACCGCAAAATCATTCGGCGAATACCCGTCCGATCTAATAGTAATCGTTACATCGGAAACCGCAGAACCTTCAACTCTATTTTGAGCAAACGCCAAAGAATCACTACAAAATGTAATCGAGCAATATACGTCTTTTGCCAGTGAGTCTAACGTAATTGTACTTCCCGATAAAGCAAGTACATTATTAATGTTAAAAACTGTCAGAAGCATGATTGAGTATGCGGCAATTTTGGCAAATTGATGCGCAAACACCTCTCCAAGTCGCGTTGTAAAATACCCAAGGAGAAAAAATACAGGCGTTGTCCCAAGGGTAAAAGCAAACAAAATCAGAGCTCCTGTGATTGGACTGCCGCTGGCAATAGAAAGTGCCATCATGGCTTGCGTTGTTCCGCATGGAATAAAAACAGTAAATACACCCAAAAGTGCCGGCGCAAACAAACCGGAACTTCTCGATTCTTTTCTGACAAAACGAGTAAGCAACCGCGGGGGTTGAATAACAAAGTACCGGAAAATTGGATGAACATGGAGCAAATTAAGCGCAGTCCCAACCATAAAAATTGCAACCGTAATCTGCAGAATTACCTGAGTCTTTAAAGAAAGCTGGAAAAACGAACCCAGATACCCTAATAAAAATCCAAGAATCGTATAGCTTATAAGCTTAGCTGCTAAAAATGAGACTATGGGAAGTGCGTGTCCTCCTGATTTTGTTTTTTCAACCAACTTTTCTTGCGTTCTCTGGGCAATTGTAGATGCCAAAAGCCCGCCCTGGATTGCCATACACGTCAAACCGCCTGTAAACAAACCGGTCAAAAACGCGGAAACAAATGGCAGATTATTCATACGTTTAATTCAACAGCTTATCGTCATTGCGAGGAGCTTGCGACGAAGTAATCTAATCCAATTTCAGAGATTGCTTCTCCCGCTGAGCGGGATCGCAATGACAATTGCGATTATATTTTAATCCTTACTCTCTTTAATTGCAATGAGTTTAAGACTACGGAGATAGAACTCATTGCCATAGCAGCTGATGCAAAAATCGGGTTCATAAGAATATTAAAAAATGGATACAGTGCGCCCATGGCAACGGGAATAAGGATAATGTTGTATCCAAATGCCCAAAACAGATTAAGTTTTATTGTCCACATTGTTTTTTTAGACAACTCAATTGCGGTGGCAACAGATCGCAGATCTTTATTAATTAACGTTATATCTGCCGCCTCAATTGCCACATCTGTCCCCGTCCCCATTGCAATTCCAACATCTGCTGCTGCCAAAGCCGGAGCGTCATTAATGCCATCACCTATCATCGCAACGACATGTCGTTGCTTGGAATTTCCAATTTCCAATTTCCAATTTCCAATCATCAAATTTGTTGATTTGTTGATTTGTTGATTTGACATTTGTAATTCTCTAACGATCTTTTCTTTTTCCTGAGGCAGTACTTCCGCATACACCTTTTCAATCTCCACTTGTTTTGCGATTGCTTCTGCGGTCCTTTTATTATCTCCCGTTATCATAACCGGTTCTATTCTCATCTTTTTGAGAACCACTACTGCCTCTTTTGCAGAATCTTTAATTGTATCTGCAACCGCAATTAAACCTGCTAATTCTCCATTTACCCCTAACATCATTACTGTCTTCCCTTCGTTCTCCAATTCTTCAATCTTCAATCTTAAATCATCAATCTTTAGACTTTCTCTCTCCATCAATTTCCTATTCCCAAACACAACTTTTAACTTTGAATTTTGAACTTTTAATTCTCCTTCCACTCCGTGTCCGGGTATGGCTTTAAATTGTGTAATTGGTTGAACTTTTATATTCTGTTCCTCTGCTTTTCTAATAATTGCTTCCGCTAAGGAATGTTCTGAACCCTTTTCTAGCGACGCAGTAATCTGTAGAATTTGATTAGTTAGTTGGTTAGTTCGTTTATCGTTCACAGTAGATTTTTCTTTACTGTGAACTGTGAACTGTGAACTGTGAACTATATCCGTCACCTCTGGTTTCCCCTTAGTCAGCGTCCCTGTCTTATCAAAAACCACTGTATTCACTCTATGCACAGTTTCCAAAGCCTCTGCATCTTTAATCAAAATTCCATTTTCTGCTCCTTTACCAGTCCCCACCATAATTGCCGTGGGAGTGGCTAGTCCCATGGCGCACGGACAGGCAATTATCAAAACCGCAATCATGTTTAAAAGCGCAAACAAAGGCGATCCAAAAATGTACCAAATAACAAATGTCAAAATTGCAAGCATAATAACAATTGGAACAAAATACGAAGAAATCAAATCAGCCATCCTCTGGATGGGCGCTTTACTCCCCTGCGCTTCTTCAACCAGTTTTATTATCTGAGAGAGCATTGTATCTTTCCCAACTTTTGTAGCTTTATATAAAAACGTTCCGGACTTATTTATGGTAGCCCCAATTACCATATCCCCTTTTGCTTTATCAACAGGAATACTTTCTCCGGTTACCATTGATTCGTCAATTGAAGATTCTCCCTCGATAATCTGCCCATCAACCGGAATCTTCTCCCCCGGCCGAACCCGAATAACATCTTCCACCACAACTTCTTCGATCGGAATATCAACTTCAGCATACTTCTCGTCATTGCGAGGAATCCCGCAATGGCGGGATGACGCGGCAATCCCATCCAATTTTAGAGATTGCTTTGCTCCGCTCGCAGTGACAGACGAGCGAAGCACTCGTGCAGTCCGCGCTTGGAGACCAATCAATTTTTTTATTGCCTCGGAAGTCCCAGCTTTTGCTTTTGCTTCAAAATATCTTCCCAAAATAATAAGACCAATAATAATTGTGGAGACATCAAAATACGGCTCTGGTTTTATTCCTATACGCTCGACTATAAATGGAAATAGCGTTACAAATGTTGAATAGAAAAATGCAACGGTTGTTCCCAAAACAACAAGCGTATCCATGTTCGCGTTTCTATGCCTTATAGCAAGAATTGTTGCCTTATAAAACATAAGACCTGCCCAAAACTGAACAGGAATCGCTAGTATTAGCTGAATATAAAAGTTTTGGAGAATTTGAGGAGATGTATTCATGATTCCAGGAAAACTCCCCCACACAATAAGCCCTCCTAAAAATAAACTGACAAACACTTTTTGCTTGAGCTTTTGAAGTTCTTTTTGTTTGTTCTCCGAATCCCCGCTCAGCGGGGCGAAGTGGGATTTTTCTTCCTCAAAATTCGCCTCATATCCAACAGACGAAATCGCTTTCGCAAGATCTTGTTCTGAAACTTCTGATTCCTGTTGAATCGTAGCTTTTCCGGTTGCCAAATTCACAACCGCACTACTTACTCCTGGAACTTTTTTAAGTGCCCTTTCTGTCACCCCCACACAACTCGCACAATGCATACCGCGCACTTGAAAAATGCGCTTTGTTAGTTTGTTAGTTCGCTCATCGTTCATCGTAAGGAATTTTTTAACGCACTGATCATACGTGCTAATTTATTACATGTTTCATAGGCTTTCTTGAATTCTTCTTCTGTTATGTAATTCCTTTATGTAATTCCTTTTTAAACCAATAGTTAAAATTGCAACGCATTCATAACAAGACCCTCTTGAAAGATCCAAGAAGTGTCTGAAATCCTTTTTAGTTCTACTACTCCCTTCTGCAATTGCAATATTAAGAACAATTAAAACAACTGCTCTTCTCAACTGGCTAATTAAAGCGAAAATCTCATCTTTTGGCCATTTTTGAGTAAGTAGATAGATCGTATTAACAAACCCTAGCCCTTCCTGATAAACTCGTAATTTTTCGAATTTAAACATACTGTGAACAGTGAACAAACTAACTGCGAACTAATAACTAGTCACGAATAACTAGAATCCTTTATTATTTCCAACGATTATAAAGCCAAATCGCTGCATACGTTGTTACCCATGTCATTGCACTTATGGTAATAAGTCCCCAAATCGCAGAACCCATCGAAATTGCTGTTTTTACCTGAAGGCTCTCTAAGCTTAGGCTATGCACCCATGACTGCGCGATTCCAAACAACAAATCCGGCGCAACGTACGAAATTAACAAACAAAGTATATAAAATACCGCTGTAACCGCAGTTACAGCATTTGCAAACGCTTTTGCATTAAGCATGTTTTCCACCCCCTTTTTCTGTATCTTTATGTTTATGATGATCTTTCATCATAAACAACATCATAAGCGGACAAATAAGAAACACTGCAAAAGGCAATATGCCCGGAAGATTGTTGCCTTGGGTAAATAGCACTATCAAAAGCGCAAATGCAATTCCTGCCCACACCTGCCACATTGTCAAAAATTTCTTCATTTTCTCACCTCCCAGTCTATATCTTTTTCCCTATCTTATAAAGAACAAAAAGAATAATGAACACAAAAACACTATTGAGCATAAGGTTTCCTCCGACATACTGATTAACAGAATAAGCAGTCCCTGTAATTACTTTGGTGAATCCATACACATCACCCATTCCGAGTTTTCCAATGGCTTTTAGATACAAAATCATCAATCCGGTCAAAGCAAAAATAATACCGGCTATTACATTACTCACAATAATAGTTCTTTCCTGACCTAAAAACTTAAAACCAAACAATGGTTTTCGCAAAAACATAAATCCCTTCATCTTTCCTGCAAAAAAAACAGCAATAAACAAAAGCGGCATAACCATTCCCAATACGTACATACCCCCAATTGCTAAAGCTCCAAAAAAATTAGGAGAAAGAAAAGTCAACGTGAGTATTCCGATAAGAACCGGAGCGCAGCAGGCGCTTGTAATACCTGAGAAAATGCCTAATGTAAACACGGATGCTATGTCTGTCTTTTTTGCTGTATCATGTCCGGGAAATTGCGGCATGGGAAGCTTTATTCCTAAAAATGTGATAGCTGCGACAATCAGCATGACTATTCCGCCCAAAACATAAACAGTGTCGTGATAGACAAAAAGCGCTTTTGATAAAGCCGCCACTCCCAAAACAGCAGGCAGCATCACGACAAAAATTCCCAGCCCAAACACCAACGTCATAAAAACAACTTTTTCTTTTTCCTTAAATACGTTTCCTAAATAAGCCGGAAGAAGAAACGAAATACAACATGGCGCAAACAGAGCCACCATTCCGGCAATGAATGCGGCAATGAGTGACGTTTGAAACAAAAGTCCTTCCATTACGTACTACAACCTCCTCCCCGAATGTTAAAACCAGGCAGGTTTTGTACTGCAAGGCTTATTTTTTGAGAACCGGCAGCCGAAGAATATTCTGCAGATAAAGCACGTTTGGGATCAACATGTTTCCATTCTATTTTTTGTTTGTTCATATACGCAGCCAACTCTACATATTGCTTCGGAAACCAAAAAGAGTTAAGCATGAGGATATCCTTATATATTTGCTTTTCGGAAATTCCCTGAGAAACGGCAATCTCGATATATCCGAGTGCTGCCATACCGTGATTACAGTCAGGAAACTCGGTTGAATTATTGCAACAGGGCCGAAATACATTTTGAGCTATTTTTTCAACGAGTTCTTGTTGTTTAGTGCTTAGTTTTATAAGCTCTTTTGAACTGTAAACTTCTCGTGTTGATCTTTGTCCCAGTGTCCATCCGCCAGTTGAGGCATATGTCATTGGGTTGCCTTTCCCATAGGTTGCCATTGATCCTTCCTCAAGTATTTTATTTTTATTTACCAGCCCAAACGCCCATAATGTATTTACCATAAAATGTGCATTGCCCTCATTAATCATCATATGATCTTTGGAAGAAGCAGTAAGATACTTCATCATATCCTTACTCATCTTCTCATTTACAAACAATTGTTCATATTTTTGCTTGTCAATCACACCCGATTCCAAAAGTTTACTGCCAATATCGCTCAAGGTAACGCCTAAAACATATCCTTTTTGCGGCAGAACCTGCTGTTTTAAAATCTGGACTAACTCATCGGGATTTTTAGCGGTCTTGGCAAGCTTGATAATGTGATCATTAAAATTTCTCTTGAGTATATAGTACTCGATAAGGGAAGAAGCCATAACCGAATAAGCCATAAGCAGAATCACCATCCATAAGGGTATTGCTTTGGCACATGCTTTTTTCCAAGGAATTGATCTTTTTAACATAATTACTTAACCACTGTTCCGGTTACGGTAAAAGTGAGTTTGGGATTTGATTTGTCATTTGTTTCTGCCGAAACGAATCTGTTAATAGGACCTACTCCTTGCGGGCCGTGGAAAGCCGGATCAAAAATAACAGTCAGTTGTGCTTGCTTGCCAGGCATAACTTCGCCTGTCCACGAAGAAACAGTGCTCATACCAAAATCAGGGCTTTCGGCACCTTCAATGCTGACTCTGGCTTTTGTACAATGGCATGAAGTTTTTATATTATAAAGTTTGAGAACATCTTTTCCCGTGTTCTGAATTGAAAATGTTTTTGTAACATTTCCTTTATGCATGGGAATATTTCCCCAGTCAAAACTGTTTGAATTTAAAAGCTGCGCTTTTGCATTTTCAGAAGCTGTAATTTGAGGACTATTGGTTGCAGACAATATATAAACACCACCAATTAAAATAACAACTGTGGCAAAAATACAACCAATAATAAACCACTTTCCGCTCATACTTATAAATGTATAACCTGCCTATTTATTCTTCCGAAACACTTCCATTATCTCCGCAATTGCTTCTTCTCCTTTTCCTTCTTTAATTTTGTTAGTTGCGCAGGTCGTAAGATGATTTTCTAAGATAAGACTGTCTATCTCAAAAAGTGCTTTTTGAACCGCTTGTGATTGATGCAGGATATCGATGCAATACTCCTGCTCCTCTACCATTTTCAGAACCTTTTCTAGATGCCCCCTGGCAATTTTGAGTCTATGAACAGTTCTCTCTCTTGAATTATTAAGTTTAAACATACTATCTTCCTCGTTATTTGTTTATTTGAAATTCTCGTAGTCCCCCTCCAGGGGATATAATAATATACTGAAGATATTTTGTCAAGAGTGATACATAAGGTGAAGAAAACAAATTTTCGCACGTCGCAGATTTCAAGACAGTATAGTATGGTTGTATAGTGAAAAATTGGGATTGACAACACATTGTTTAATTGCGTAGAATAAACCGATGCCCGTACACAAAAAATCTGACACCATTGACATCGTCATCCCAAAACCGCAAAAGAAAGACAATTACACTTCCCTTCTGGTTATACTTCTTATCATTGCTTCTTTTTTGCTTGGAAGTTTATGGACTAAAGTACAGTATCTGGAACAATCTCCTAAAACAACTACTGCTGATACTACTGCTGGTACCGCAAACACAGCCCAGACTCAACAACCTGTTGCTGCTCAACCGCAAAAACCCTCAATCAGCCTTAATACTATCAAGGCACTTTTTAATGACAAAAATATCACCTTTGGCGATAAAAACAGTAAAAACTTATTCGTTGAAGTCGCGGATCCAAGCTGCCCGTATTGCCATGTCGCAGCCGGTTTAAATTCTACCCTTAATAATCAGCTGGGACCGCAGTTTAAACTGGAAAAAGACGGCGGCACGTATATTGCGCCGGTTTTAAAAATGAAAGAACTGGTTGATTCTGGAAAAGCTGCTATGGTCTGGATTTATACCAGAGGCCATGGCAACGGAGAAATGGGCACTAAAGCTTTATACTGCGCTAATGAAAAAGGTAAATTCTGGCCCGTACACGACAAACTCATGACCAACGAAGGTTATGACATGGTCAATAATACTGTTAAAAATGACAAAGCCAAATCTGGTGAATTGTCTGATTTTTTAGCAGACGTATTTGACAGATCAGATTTAAAAAAATGCTTGGACAGTGGAAAATATGACGCAAAAATTAGTGAAGATGTAGCTCAAGCTTCAAACTTGGGAGTCAATGGCACACCCGGATTCTTTATAAACACTACTAATTTTGCCGGAGCGTATTCGTGGAAAGATATGCAATCCGCTATTCAATAGAGTTCTTTTTTATCCATGCTCTAAAAAGGAAACGACAAACCATATAAGAATAACCCCTAAAATAAGTAACAGACTTTCCAAAAAAGCGAACCCATGTCTTCTTTCGTGATGAATCTCCGGAATAAGATCAGAAAGAGCAATATAGATAAAAAAACCCGCAGTTAATGCAAGAAGGACGGGTATATATCCTGTTAACAGGCTACCTAAAAAATACGTTAACAGCGCTCCAATAAACGAAACAGTAGCGCTTGCGACATTTACCCATATTATTCTTTTTTTTGAAAGTCCTTTACGAAGCATTAATCCAAAATCTCCTATTTCCTGAGGCACTTCATGAGCAAAAACGGCCAGAGCAGTAATTATTCCAAGCTGAGCATTTGTCATAAAAGTAGCGGCAATCACAATTCCATCAATAAAATTATGCATCGTGTCTCCAATTATTATTAACGGAAGGGTAGATTTTGATTCTTTTGTATGTTCGTGAAATTCTTCATGATGATGAAACCAATGAATAAAACGTTCTATAAGAAAAAACAGAAGAATACCAATAAGCGTCAAGGAAAAAACATTTATATCCGATTCCTCTCCTTCATAAATTGCTTCAGGTAAAAGATCAAAAAATGCAGTTCCCAATAAAACTCCTGCGGCAAATGAAGCTAAAAAATGAGAAACTTTTAGAGCAACCTTTTCCCTAAAAAGAAGAATCATTCCTCCAATAAGAGCTCCTATGCTTCCAATAAAAGTAAATACAAGAATGTTAACTAATTCTGGCAATTGCTGCATATTCCAAAAAACTATGAAACGAAAGACCCGATGCTCCAATTAAACCAACAGTTGGATGCTTATGAGTAGCGTATTCATCTTCATGAGCTGTATGAATTATTGCAAGTTTTTCCAAAATATGAATGAGTAAAAACCCAAATACAACTGCTATGAGGGCCGGAGTAATATCAAGTTTATTTTCAAAAGTAAGAGAAAATATTTCTGGCAGAATTTCAAAAAAACAAACTGCGATTAAAACTCCTGCAGTAAAACTCATGATCATGTGCAGCTTATCTTTGAATCGAAGCGCAAACAGACCTCCAAGGATAGTAGATAAAAACGTAGCTAAAGCTAATAGCAACACTTGCATAGTAAGGATTGTATCACATACCAATGTCAAACCCATCAAATTTTTGATGTGTGGTGTTCAATTTGACAAAAATCATTTTTTTACTGATTTGATAGTGGTAGAATGTATGGCATTAGCGGTATTTTTGAGTTCTTTTACCTTCCACATAAACAATGCTCCTTTGTTGCGAGCTTTACTGTCAACTACATACGAAAGGGCTTTTTCAAGAATGGATCTATGAACTGTTTTGGCTAACTTAATATACAAACCTCTATGCTTGTAATCATTAAGCTCTTCCGCAAGGTACATACCAAACGACTGAAACTCCCGCGAAATATACTTATCCTCTATTGGATTAAACTTTTTTAGTATCTGTTTTACCGACCGCATATAATTTTTAATGTCATTTTGTATTACATTTATTCATTGCAGCATGCAGATCCTGCTCTAAGGCCAGTTGAATTGCCTTTGAAGTGTGAACAAGAAGCTGTTTCACTTTCGATCTATCTTGCCCAATAAAACTTCCCAACACATAATCCTCCACCCCTTTAGAATTTGAGATTTGAAATTTGAAATTTGAAATTTTTTGGGGTTTTCCTATTCCCATTCTAAATCTCCAAAACTCCCCTGTTCCTAAAGACTCTATGATTGATTCCAGCCCCCTATGCCCTGCCGTCCCTCCCCCAAATCGAATTCTTAAAGTCCCAAGAGGTAAATCTATATCATCGTGTATAATCCAAATATCCGAACTATGAACTGAGAACTGTGAACTAATAACTGATACTGCCATTCCCGAGTTATTCATATATGTCTTTGGTTTGGCAAGAATCACTTTCTCCAAACTACCATGATGAGGTTGCCATTCAAGCTCGGCAATATCGCTTTTGAATTTAACAGAATTTTCCCATTCTGTTTTTCTTTCCGGTTCAAAATCCTTTAAGAATTTCTCAACTGCCATAAAACCAATATTATGTCGTGTTTTTTCGTACTTAGAACCAGGATTCCCTAATCCAACAATCAACTTCATATCTGTATTATGTTTATCTCCTATCGAAAAGTTTTTTAACAGTTTCATCAGAAATTTGTGTGAATTCTTCATAAAACTGCCCCACAGCCCCAAATTCACTCGAAACCTCCAGAAAAACCATCCTATCAAAGTATTTCGATATACCTCTAAATGTATCATTTGATATAACCGGCACTGCTAAAATGAGTCCTTTTACTTTTTTCTTCTTAAGATACTTTGCTGAAACGAGCACGGTTGCTCCAGTTGCTATTCCGTCATCAACCAACAGTACGGTTTTATTTCTAAACGATGGCGCTTTTTTTTCTCCTCGAAGTATTTTCTCTCGCTCACTGCGCTCTTGATCTTTTACCCTCATCTCCTTTCTTCTCACTTCCCGACTCACGTCTAACCTCTTGCATAATTCCTCATCCCAATAAACTGTTTTCTCCGGTCCAACTGCTCCAATGGCAAGCTCTGGATTAATAGGTAAACTGATTTTTTTAACTACAATAATATCCAGAGGTAAAGAAAGCATGTCTGCAATAATTTTGGCAACAACTACCCCGCCCCTGGGAATACCCAAAACCAACACATCTTTTTTATTTTTAAACTCAACCAGCTTTTCAGCCAGTAATTCCCCTGCTTCTTGACGATTTGTAAACATCTTAGTTAATTTTTAATTCGAAATTTGTAATTTTTAATCAATTTATAATGTTTTAATTTTTAAACATTTAGTTTTGATTTCAAATTTAAAATTAAAAATTTAAAATTCTATTCCCAGCTGTTCTTTCTTTTCTGTTTCTCTTCTTGATACCTCTGATACTTTTGAATCCTTTGATATCTCTTCGTGTTTCCATATCTTTACTTTTCCATACTCTCCGTCAAACCCGGGATCAATGACAATATCGCCTTTTCTAACTAACAGAATTCCATGGGCAATTTTACTGCCGCCAATCTTAGATATATCTTCTATTGGAACTTTTAGAAGAATCTCTATCTCAGAACCCAATTCCAAAGTTAATTGTTTATACAACCCTTTAGTTTTAACACTAAAAACAGTTGACTCTAAGCTTTCTGCAACAATCTCCAAGAGCGGGACGAGTTTTACAAACGGCGGATGATTCTTTCGTTTATCCGTATACCATTTTATCTCCCTCGGGCTGATTTTTACTTCGAGCCTGTCGAGAAGTTCTTTATCGCATAACTGTTGAACGCGAAATAGAACTCCTTCTGTTAATCTTCTCTTGCAAATAGGACATATATCTCCTTCTTTTTTTAATTCCTCCGGCCCTCTGACTACCCCGCAATTCCTATGTCCGGAAAAATGATATTTCCCTTCCTCGGGATAGAATTCAACTGTGTATTTAATCCTATTGTCATTGCGAGGAGCTTGCGACGTGGCAATCCCCTCTGGATTAGATTGCTTCGCTCCGCTCGCAATGACGGGGCGCTGAACTTTCTTTCTCATTATCGCTCTTCTGATATTTTCATAACTTGCTTCTGCAAGTTCAAATACCGTTGCCTCACGCCCCATTTTGGGTAATGAATGTGCATCAGAAAAGGATAGGATCGAACGATTCATAAGCTCTGGAATCTGCCAGTTCATTTCCGGATCCGATGAAAGCCCTGTCTCGATTCCATAAATACATGGAGTAAGGTCTTCGAATGCTTCTTCCAATGAATCATAACCAGAAGCCGATCCATAAATCCCAAAGTGAGGCGTCCAGGCATGACAGGGAATAAGCATACACCGCTCGTCTATTTCTAAGATCAATTGAAAAAGATTTTTTGAGGAAATACCAATTATCGGCCTTCCGTCAGCAGATAAATTTGCTCCTCGTTTTAATAATTCTTTTTGGATTTTTTCTGCTATTTCTAAATTCGGCGCGAAAACCAAATTATGAATTCTTCTTAGCTTCCCTTTTTCAGAATAAATCGAACTTATTTCTGTAGATAAAATAAACAACGGTTCTTTTGTTTCGGATTTCGGATTTCGGATTTCGGATTTGAGGCAATAGAGTCCTTCTGTTGCCTCCTCCAACTGAGCTCGTATTTCCTTAAGCCAAAGAGTATGCGTCCAATCGCTTGCCGTTAAAATATCGAGTCCTTTTTGCTGAGCAGCTTTGGCCATTTGGGGAAGATCCATGTCTTTTGATACAGCACGGGAATATTTGGAGTGTAAGTGGAAATCTGCAACGTAATCCATTTCCTGGTTATTGTATCACACCAGTTCTATACTCATTCCATCTTCTACTGCAATGGTATTTGAAAAAATTGTCTTTGCTGCTTTTTCCGCTTCTTTTCTTTGCTCAAATGAGCGATATTGATTTGCGTCAAAATGAGTTAGAACAAGCTTTTTAATTCCTGCATCTTTAGCAAGCCTTGCTGCCTCTGTGGGGCTTACATGTCCCCATTCTTTTTCATCTTTTTGACCCGGAAGAAGTGAACATTCATGAATTAATACATCAGCGTTTTTAAACAATGAGTAGCTATTATCGCAAACTCCCGTATCTCCAGAGTAGCAGATTATTTTTCCCTCTAATTCAAACCGATATCCAAATCCACGATACGAATGAAAGAGCTCCAGACACGTGACTTTCAACGGAACCGTATACTCTCCTTCTGAAAGCTCGTGGATATCAACCCGCATTCTGAGTTTGTTTGGCGCAATGGTAAAAGGAGGAGCAACCAATAAGTCAAATGCTTCTTTTTTTATTTCCGGCACATAAATATCCAAACCTTGTTTAAAATTGAACTTGTTAAGAACGTGGAATCCGGAAACATGATCTATATGAAAATGGCTGATGAACAAATAGATTGGCTTGTCTTCTTTTATAAACGAATCCAGTTTATACAATCCATTCCCCGCATCAAACACCACATACTGATCTTTACTATCAATTAAAATACACGGCGTATCCCCTGTCGGACTACTAAACCATCCATTCGTACCAAGAAAATACATTTTCATTCTTTAAATTCTATCACAAAATTGGTATAATATAGGTATGAGTGAGACATAATTCACATTGTCATGCTGAATTTATTTCACCGAGTCAGACTCGGTTTCAGCATCTCCATTTTATAGATTCTGAATCAAGTTCAGAATGACATTTATGTCCCAGTCATAATATATTTGTATGGGAATGACAAACGTTATTTTAAAAGTGAAAATCCCCGGAATCCCCTCAAAAAATTTGAAGGAATAGAGCGTGCAGCCCCTGTTTTATTTGGCGAAAAAGGCGATAGCTTACTTTTGGGCGCTTTTACCCTCGAAGCACTTGGCTTAACCTTATATCCCTTCCAGAGAAAACTCTACAAAGCCATTCTCAGGCTTTAAGCTAAAACTCTATACTTCTTCCCCTGCTGCTGGTACATCTTAATTAACTCTTCGACAGTTGTGGCATCTTCTGCCCTGCGGTCGGAGGTTCGAAAGGAAACTAAGCGCGGAAAGCGGAGTGCATAACCCGATTCTTTTTCGCCCGTTGAACTAACTGAGACGCCGGCTGTATGAATTGGACTTCGGGTAATTTCGTCCGCCAAAACTTCAATAACAATCTTTGGCTCTACCCATTGAGTCGGCTCTATCAAAGAACAAACTCGTGCCGGCTTACTTTTCACTTTTAACTTTTCACTTTTAACTTTTATTTCCCGCCATTCTTCATCAGATAATCCCGTACCGATTTTAGAAACGCTTACAAACATATCCTTTTTTTTATCATACACCCCTACCAATAGCGCTCCTGCCCCAAATGCAGTCCGCTTTCCTTTCCCGGAAATATATCCTAAAATCACACAATCAATTGTGTCTTGGAGCTCTCCTGCGCTGTGTCGCTTTAATTTTACCCAGTTAAAATTCCGTCCGCCTGCTTCGTACAAACTATCAAGTCTCTTTATTACTACCCCTTCCAAACCTTTAGAAATTGCATCTTCCAACAAAAGCCCTAGTTTTTTTGGATCCGAAACAGTATAATTTTTAGACGGGATAAGAACCCCATCTTCACGAATGGTTTCCTTTAAAATTTTTATTCGTTCTTCCAAAGGATTGTCTATTAAAGACTCACCGTTTTTATACAAAATGTCAAAGACAAATGCTTTAAGAGGCAACTTTTTTGCCATTTCTTCAATACCATGCTTTCGCCTCCGTTTGGTAGTTTCCTGAAAAGGCAAAAATTCTTCGGATTCCACATTATATGCTAAAGCTTCGGTATCTAAAATCGCGGTTTTTGCTTTTACTTGAACTCTTGTTGCCTCGATTAATTCAGGAAACATATGTGTCATATTTTCTAAATTGCGCGAGAACATCTTCACCTCATCTTGACCTACGAGGTTTTGTGCGTTCAGCCCCGTAGGTCTACGATCCAAGTGTATTTGAACTCTGAATCCATCGTATTTATACTGCACGTCAACAGTACCCATTTTTTCAATAGCTTTTTCTGGTGTGGGGAGTCGTTCACAGAGTTCCGAACGAATTGGTTTGCCGACGGCAACTTTGAGATGTTCGACTGCACCAATTCCATGTTCAAATAATGTCTTTGCAATCAATCCAAGATCCGACGTACGATTATAAGCTCCCTCCAACAATTTCCGTTTGCTTTTGTTTCCCAATTTAGCCATTGCCAGACCGTCAAGAATCGTCGGGTCTCCAATTCCCAAACGAAGATTTCCCAAAGGAATTCTGACAATAAATTTAGCTGATTTCTCGTCTGCCTTTTGTAAAAGCTGGCATAAAAGGGTTATTCGTTTCTCAACCGTCCCCTCCCCGCTTGTTTTTGCAATTTCTGTCATAATTTCGAACACACTTAAAACTGTCATTATGGCTTGTCCAGAATCCGTCTTCTTAGAGATTCTGGAGTCGCTACACTCCCCAGAATGACGATCGATTAGTTGCTCCGCAACTAATCCCATATCTCCCTTTTTTTGATAAAGCTTTAAAACTTCATCTTTTGTTACTCCATAAGCAAGAGCAATTGCCTGCGCAACTGTTTTGTCAGCCATTCCGATTTCAAAAGAAGAAAAAAACGGCGCAATTCGGCCTTGGGTTAGATATACCACCTGCTCTATTTCTTTATTTGAACAATGTTTAAACAACTCTGAAAGTATATCTATCAGAGCAAGTCTCGAAGAAGTCGCTTCCAATTTCTCAAAATACTCACTAAGCTTTGAAAACGTCATCAGTAAATACTCCCCCTATAATCAATGTTCCAAATATAGATAATTTTTTGTGTATTATCAATCTCAAAAATGGCTCTTATATCCCCGGTCCGAAGCCTGAAGCTGTTTTTTGTATTAACTAAATGTTTGATATCAAGATTTGTATCTTTGGGATTCTTGGAAAGAAGTTCAAGTTTATTAAGGATTCGTTTTCTGTCATTTTGATGAATTCTCTTAAGCTTTTTTAAAACCGAAGGATGATATAAGAGCTTATGCATTGTTTATGCCAGTTCTTTTTTTAAGATTATCCGAAGAAACCCATTTCACCTTTTTTTTGTCATAAGACTCAAATTCCTGCGCTTTAAAACTATCCATATAATCTTCTGCCATATCTGCAAGTTTTTGATACTCTTCAAGACTCAAAAGCACAGCCTGAGGCTTTGAGCGATATAAAATAAACAAAGGACCATAAGACGACTGAACCTCTTTTAAAAGCTTTTTTGCATTTTCTCGCATATCGGAAATAGTTTTAATGTTTTTCGCTGATGGAATCATATTAGCCTATTTAATCTTACCTTTTTATACAATTTATTCTTAGATTTGTCAATATAAAGACATTATAGGTTGATTTCTTCTTTGAACGATGGTAGAATTTCTTTCTATGACAGAACAAACACCAAATTCAGAAGAAAGACAACCACAAAGAGAAACAATTCCTCCTGAGATCGCAAGACCAATTTGCTGGGGGCTAAATCAAATGTTCGGAAAACCTCTTGAGGGAGCACTTCTTTTGCTAGAAATTTTCGATCTTCCCAATTATGCGCTCCAAAACCAAAAAGATCGAGAAAGAATTGAAAGAGCAAGGGCTGGCCTTACCAAAATGCAAGAATTTCTTTCCGGTATTGCCACGGCACAAACAGTAGAAGTAGAGACAGATAGAACAGGAATGTTTATAGCTAAACTCGTTTATTCCGGGAAAGATAATACTTCTCCTTCTCAAGGAGCATCTTTAAGTGGGGATTTAAAAAGAAATTTCTCGCTAGGACTTATGCATGAGGCAGGAAACGCGCTTGCTCCAACGACAGAAATGGAACTGTTAGCAACAGCATCAGGAAACCTTATGATAAAAGGCGTTGCTAATCAAGTTTTTCAAAAGACGCAGGCTATTTCTATAACAATTAAAGAACTTGCTCTTGCTCCCCGGCTTGACGCCACTGTAAATGAAGACGGAACTATAACTCTTACTCCGGTTGATACTAACGCACAAACATAAAACCCTAGGCAATAATATATTTTGTGCCTTTGGTGACGCCGTGTTTTTTAATAATCCCTGCTTCTAACAAAGGCTTCAGCTCATTTAAAATAGTATCCTCAGAAATCATCGGAAACAGACTTTCAAATGCCTGGTTTTGTAAATAACCTGTTTTTTGAATATATTCAATAATTTTCAACTGGCGCTCACTCAACAGTATCGGCTTACCGCCCAGCTTTTCTTTAATCTTGGCATCAATTGATATTTTTTCTACCTTTTCTTTGATCTTAGACAGCTCAATACACAGCCCTTCGGTAAAATATTCCAGCCACTGCGTTAAGTCCCATTCTCTTTTATCTACACTTTGCAAGGCTTCATAATATCTATCGGCATTAGTATCAAAATGTTCTTCCAAAGAAAAGAACTTTCTAATATCATACCCCTCTTTAAACAAAATTAGAGTCGATAGCGCCCGTGCTACCCTGCCATTTCCATCTAAAAAAGGGTGAATTCTCACCAATTCGTAATGAACAACACCTGACTTCAAAACTGGATGTATATCTTGACTTTCTAAGCTGTTTATAAATACCAATAAACTCTTTATTTGCACATGAATAGAGGCAGCAACAGGAGGCCTAAAAGAAACCTCCCCGGTTCGGCTATTTTTAACTACCACCTGGGTAGTTCTATAAACTCCGCTTTTATCCTCTCCTAAAATCTTATCAACTGTTATTTTATGAAGAGTTTTTATCGTCCCCTCATCAACTGTGAACTGTGAACTGTCAACTATGAACTTACTTATATAATCAATTACCTTTCTATAATTAATTACTTCCTGAATATCTCTATCCCTGGCTACCACTTCCTGCCCCATTAAAACTTTTTCTGCCTGAGAAAGATTTAGTTCATTTCCCTCAATATGAGTTCCATGATGAACAGTACGCACCATAGCATCTTTACGGAATTCTTTTTCGTAGTAAGGCAGAAGCGGAGCGTGATCAATAACTTCCTTACAAGCCTCAATAATGCCGATATTTTTAAGAATTTTGTTGGTGATGGTGAATTTGGGAACGTACATCTTGTATCAACTGCTTCACTTTTGAACTGTTCTGTAGTATTATACAGCTATGGCTAAAAAACCGCAAAAAAAACAGGAGAATAAACAGCTACACGTTGAGGTCATTAAGCAGATGGTCACACTCTCTACCTCTGGTTTTGGTTTAGTAGCAGCTTTGGCTTGGAATAGCGTTATCCAGGAATTTATCAATGAATATATCAAGAAATTCCTTCCTCAAGGCAGCGGAATTATTTCGCTTTTAATGTATGCTCTTGCTGTTACTATTTTAGCTGTATTTGTAACTTACCAGTTAGGTCAAATAATTGATACAGAAAAAAAATAAATAAAATATGGTGTTTTTGAGAGAACATTTTAGAAGAGGGCTACATTTTGTTCCAAAAACAATTACAAAAGAACCAGAAGCTGCCAGAAGCGGGGACGGAGATACTGTAATATTTGTACCTCAAAACGTAGGAGAAGCCTATCAGACAGTAGAACAAGGGTATAAAAATCAATTTTTCATCACTTCCTAAATTTTCATTTTTTCGAAGACCTTTTGCGGGTAGCCCAAGAGACATAGATCAGTACTGCGGCACTAATGATCATCAATGATGTTGCAATTGATGCTAAATCAACTCCTTTTAACCATAATTGTGCATCACTCATTTTTCCTCCTTAAAAAAATATAATGATATAACTAATGCACTTACCATATTACCTATAAACTCATTACAGTCAAGAGATCAAGGTCTGAAGATAATTTTGGAACAACAAAAAGCCCAATAAACCACGCAACCGCAATATTATTAAAGAATGTAGAAAGCGCTTTCTCTTGATCTGAATTGAGAAAAAATCTCATTGAATAATAATCAACTCTTTCAAAACCTTCGGAATCTCGTCGCAGAGATCAGAAGCATTAAAATAGGGACCGACTTTTCTAAACAAGTTGTCTCCGGCTTTTTTGTTGATAAAACTCCCTGCCTTGGCAGCCAAAAATACATCATTTTTACAACTCAAGGCTGCAACAAGACCAGCGAGTACATCTCCCGTACCTCCTTTGGTCATCCCCGCATTCCCCCCTGCTACTTCTACACACTCCGTTGGCGAACATACAACATCCTTTTCCCCTTTGAATAAAATCACGCAATTATATTCTCTTGCTACTCTACTTACGATGTCGTTGCGAGAGCGGACTGAACGAAGTGAAGGAGCTCGCCTGCTTGACAGGCATGTGGGCGAGGCAATCTCTTTTTTGTCATTCCGAACTTGATTCAGAATCTCCTGAGATTGCTTCGCCAAGTACCGTATGGTACCTGGCTTCGCGGAGTTTACACTGAGCTTGTCGAACGTGCTCGCAATGACAATGTCGAACAAGTTCTCAAACTCTTTATCATGAGGAGTAACAATGGCATTTCCATGCAACTGTTTTAGCCACTCAGGATCCATAGTCTGAAGTGAACCCGCATCGATAACCCATTTTTTATTGGGAAATTTTTCAAGAAGTCTGTGGGTCAATTCTCTGGTTGGTTCTTCATCTTGGCTTTTTCCATCTTCTCTTGTAAGTCCGGGACCAATTAAAACCGCGTCAGATTGTTTTATGTATTCTTCAACATTTTCTCTCGGAACTACAATGCAATCAAAAAACTGTTCTTTGAGTTTTTGAGCAATTGCATTATTTTCCTCAACTGATGAATAAAAAACCATGTCAACAATTCGGGAAGCTATTTTCAATGCCCATAATGATGCCCCGTGGAATAAGTGAGAACCGCCTATAATTGTCAGCTTACCACTCATCCCCTTGTGAGAATCAGGAGGCGGAATATAGAGATTCTTTAATTCTTCTGGATTAAACTGTTTCGTATGAAATTTAATTTTTAGATTCATTGCTACATTGCTCTATTGCTACATTGCTAAAAACTATCAAACAATTTAACAATCTAACAATGAAACAATTGGTTATTCTTTTATCAATTCTATCACACTCATTTGTTTTTTAATTTTTTGCGGAATAAATTCCTCATGGGTGGTTGTGAGAATTGTTTGTTGCTTACCCAGCAAATTCAAAACATGAATAATGTGCTCCTCATCCAATTCCGAAAATATATCATCAAGTAAAAAAAGGGGGGGTTGTTCTAAAGATTTTTCTACAAACAACAATTGCAACAGTTTTAACTGCAACACAACCAACCGCTGCTGGCCTCTTGAGCCGAATGTTTTGACTTCGTGAGTTGTTTGCCTGGAGTTGTTGTACAAACAAACCGTAAAATCATCTCTATGCGGTCCGACCAATGTCACTCCTGCTCCCTCCTCTGCTTTTTTATATTGCTCCAGGCGATCATGCGAAATTATACTCTTGTCATACAATAAAGCACAATCAAACACTTCTTTTGTCTCGTTATTTAAAAATCGAATACATGCTTCTCTTTTTTTTGTAATAATCTGCCCGTTTTGAATAAGCAGATTATCCCAGTATTCAAACTGTTTTTCCTGATACTTACCGGTTTGCCTAACCAACTCAAGCAACGCATTTCTTTGTCTTAAAGCTTTTGCATACGAAATACCCGCTAATCTATAATCTCTATCTGTTTGTTCAAGTACGTTATCTAAAAACTCTCTTCTGATTCCCGGTGAACCGGAAATAATCTCTAAATCTAAAGGAGAAAACAAAACTGTTACTAAATTACCCGCAAAATCAACTCGCCTTTTTGGAACTTTATTAACCAAAAACTTTTTTGACGGCTGCCTGCCTTCAAACTCCCCACTTGAAATAACTACTTCAAGGTTGATTTCATTATTGGTCCCGATTGAATCGGGATTGGTACTAGCAGAGGCGCGTCCAACCTGTTTTTCAAACATAATCATGTCTGTATCTTTTTGCGTTTTAAAACTTTTTCCGGTGGATAATAAAAAAATAGCTTCAATAAGATTTGATTTACCGGATGTATTGGGACCGATGATAACTGTAGTATTCTCAGAAAAAGTGAACTCAGATTTCGAATAGCTTCTGAAGTTTTGGAGAAAAAGATGGCCAAGTATCATGTAAATCCGAAATTCTAATATCGAAATTTGAAACAAATTCTAAATTCGAGTATCCAAATATTTAAAAATGTTTTGTATCTTTGTCATTTGATATTGTTTCGTATTTCGGATTTTGTGCTTCGAGTTTATTCAATGACCGTCCCTACAAACTCCTGATCATGAAAGAACTTAAAGATATTATCCAAGTTTTTGCCATTTAAAACCGCTACTTTAAGTCCCAATTCCTGAGCTTTTTTTGCCGCAATCGGATCAAATGGCACATTCATGCCGGGATCCCATGTATCTCCTACAATCTTTCTAAAGTCAACCCAGGAAATTTTATCAATTGGTTTTGCGTCGGAAAACTCCCCTGGATCTTTATCAAAAACCTGGTCAATGTTGCTTAAATTTACGATCTTTTTAACTCCATAATCTTCTGCTAAGAGTACCGCGCAGTAATCTGTTGACCATCCCGGTTTCCATCCGGCAGCCACCACAACCTGCTCTGTAACTTTTCGGATAATTTCATAATGTTTTAAAATAAATGGATGTGCTATGTCTTTAAAAATAGTCCTGACAAGCTGAGCGTTTAAACGGGTTGCATGAATCCCGAGCCAATCCAAGTCATCGGCAGAAAGCGCGTGTCCCAAAACTGTTTCTCCCGCATCTCTATATTTTCGAGCAGTTGATCCCCCTCCCACGACTAAAAAAAACTGACGTCCTTTATGGTACGTCAGTTGGTTTTTCACAAACCCGTTAAGGTTAATAAGAAAGTCTGTATCAATCCCGTCATTAGGAACAATTAAAGATCCTCCTACGGAAATAATAACCTTATCCGGATATGTGGTACCCATTACGTGTAATAGTATCACACAACCTGACAAAAAAACAACAAAATGGTAATTTTGCATTTTGGCACGGTTTTGTGTATTATTGCCCTCGTGGTCGCCGAAACAAAGACTAATCAACCTCCTTCTGTGACAACTCAAGGCCATGAGATGCTTGCTGCATTCCGCAATGGAATTGCAGATGGTACAATAACAGTTCCACCAGGTCTTACACGTACAAAAGCAGAATTTCTTATCTTCTCTCTTTCCCTGCTGCAAACACAAGAACATGGCTTATTGCCTCCAAAACCCAAACTCAGAAGTCCCAATGAATATTTGGAAGAAATATACCGGCTTAGAATGGACTATATTGATAGTATGGAACGACCATACATGCATTCCCTTTCCACGAAAGCAGATCAAGCGATTGCTTTCTACGTGGAAAAATTTGGCGCGTTGCAAAAAGCAACAGCGGAAAAAATTCGCTCTGACCCGCAGGCAATTCACCAACCTTCGGGGACTATTACAATAACAATTCCGGCAGGCTCAGATGAATCTCTTGATATCGAGCTTTCCACTGCGGAAAATAAAGACAAGGTTACCGTCTTCTATCACAAACGACAGAAAAATTACGCCGGTATTGTCGATCTAATTGATCACGTTTCCATAGACGCAGCAGGCTCAGCTTTTATAAAACGGGTATTTTGGGATATTCCGTCTGGAAGATTTATTCCAACAGCAGGATATCTTCCGCGAAATGATAACGACCACAGGGCTATGACGGAAAAAGAAGCTATGTATACAGAAAACCTTTTTCTTTTTTACCTTGCAAACAGGCAGAAAAATCCTTATGCTCCAAGAAAAGATGATTGGGCTATTCCCGACACCTGGATCAAAAGCAGGAACTCCTCACGCCGATTTTGATTCAATAAAATTTTTAATTTCCTTCTTAAACCGCTCTTTGGAGAATTTTTGAGCTTGTTTTTTGCATGCAGCAGTCATGCTTCGATGATTCGAATCATCGAAGTGTTTGATTGCGCTGATCAAACTTTCCTCCGTGAGCTCGTCAAAAAACACTCCTGTCTTATCCTCTACTACCGACTCCAAAAGCCCACCTCCTCTGTACGCAATCACAGGAGTACCCACACTCATTGCTTCAACCGGCGTAATACCAAAATCTTCATCAGTCGCAGCAAAAATATACGCTTTCGAGTTTTTCATAAGCTCAAACTTCTCTTCATCCGTTACCTCCCCAAGAAACTCGATATTGTCCAAACGAAGTCGAGAAGTGTCATTCTGAACTTGTTTCAGAATCTGCTCGTATCCAGCGAATCCTTTTCCAAAAATTTTTAAAGGAACACCTAATTCGCCACAGGCTTTTATAATTAGGTCAATATGTTTCGGCCGCGCCAACCTACCGCCGGCGAGAAAATAGGCATTAGGTATTAGGTATTTCGTATTAGGTATTTTTTTGTTCTTTTCCTTAATACTTAATACTTTATACTTAATACTTTCCGTGTCGACTGGCGGATATATTACTGTCGAATCACGGTTATAGAGCTTTTTTATCCGTGACGCTACCTCCCTCGAGTTGGCGATAAAATAATCTACATTTTCACTGCTCTCAACATCAACTCTCCGTAAAAATTGATTAAGAACCGTTCCCAGTATGTTAAATAGCGGGTTTTTCTTCCATTCTCTGGCAGTTTCATATCCATATAAATACCTCGGCGGCGTATGACAATAGCAGGCCTGCAGAGCAAACTTCTTGTCAATCATATTAGGAGAATAAGCTCCTGTGGCTGAAACTATTACAACGTCATATTCGGAAAAGTCAAAGGATTTAAAAAGTAAGGGACTTAAGAGACGCAAGGGACTTATCAATTTGTGTCTAAATGGAACCCATCTTGCCCAACTCTCCCTTATCTCCCAATTCTTGAACCTTTCTCTATGCGGCCCTAAAAACTGAGGTAAATATACAGTTGTGTAAACCGGCGCATCGGGATACAATTCATGCAATACCTCCAACACCCTTTCTGCGCCCCCGTACTCTTTGATGTAGTCGTGAACTAAAGCTATTCTCATAAACTGTTTACAAACTCTGTAACTTCTCTCGAAAGAACTTCGACATCTACCTTCGACCAATTATGACCTCCGGGCATGATTTTGAGTTGCGCTTTTGGATTCAGTTTAACAATTTTCTCCCCCACTTCTTTTGGCACTAAAACATCATCTTTTCCTTCAAGCACAAGAATTGGCATTGAGAGCTTCTCTATTATTTTTGACAGATTTATTTTTAGCATAAACCGAACTTCTCTGAATAGTAAGTGAGGATAGAAAAGGATATGAAAGGTAAAATCAATTGCAATTCTTCTTAAAGACTTTACCGGGTACCTATTCCTACCTACCAAAAGAGTTAATACATGCCGAAACCATGTGATCAGCCAGACAAAATTGGATCTTCCAAAATCAATTCCAATAGTATCGATTAGCACAAGCGCTTTTACTTTTTTTGGATAATAATAGGCAAGTCCGGCTGCCACAATCCCTGAAAACGAATGTCCTAAAACGACTGCGGAAGAAACCTTTTGGGCATCCATAAATTGAGCAAGGGTATCACTCGAAGCCTTTAAATCGTCAACGCCTTGTATGTATGGAGCTAAAACATGAAAATGGCTGCTCAATTCTTGAATGCTGTCTTTGTAAGTAAACGGGCTCACTCCCCAACCATGAATAAACAAAAACGGCTCTTTGCTGGAATCACCGTACTCAGCGTACACAAACTTTCTCCCTTTGTACTCAATAGTTTTCACCTCGTTTGATTATACGTTCTTTGTTTTATTTTTACTATTCGTAGAAACTGCAAAATATTGTTATTACTGAGCCTAAATTACAATAACCCCAACTGTTTATCCTCCGAAGCCTTCGGCGAAGGAGGACTCTTCTCTTGTTTCTTGTTACTTGTCTCTTGCTGCTTTGAAACTCGTTTCAAAAGGCTATTGAATCCCAATTCCTCAAAAAACTCCTTTGCCTTATTTACGTCAAAACCTTTTATATTACACTTTTCTATATCTAACCGAATAGGGGCATCGCAGACAACAGTGGCTAGTTTTTTAGCTAAACTTGCTTGCTCTGTATCGGTTGCCAAACGCTCTGAAATTTTGGGAGGCAGTTCTCCTAAGTTTTTATACAGATTTTCAAATGTTTTATATTTCTTAAGCAAATTACTTGCAGTCTTTGGCCCAATGCCAGCAACCCCAGGATAATTATCCGAAGCATCCCCTACTAGTGCTTTGTAATCTACAATCTGCGAAGGTTTAACTCCATACTTCTCCTCCACCTTCTGCTCATCATACAAAACAGTATTTGTTAATCCTACTATTGGCGCTAACACTCGAACATGAGAGTTAACTAGTTGCAACAAATCCCGATCCCCTGAGACAATAATCACCTCCAGAGGACTGAGGACAGAGGATGGAAAACTGATAGCAGATAAAACAGAAGAAACAGAATCTGTCTTATCTGTAATTTCTGTTTTTCCGCTGTCTGTCCTGCCTGCCGGCAGGCAGGTCTTCTGTATTCTGTATTCTGTATTCTGAAAAGCCTGAAAAGCTAATGTCCCAATCAAATCATCCGCCTCATACCCGTCTAATTCAAAAATCGAAACCCCCATTTTTTCTAAGGCATCGTGAACCAAAATAATCTGGGGCACAAAATCATCTGCCAGTTTTGGCCTGGTTGCGTGATACCCAACGTACATTTCTTGCCGAAATGTTGGTTTTGCCCTGTCAAAACACACGGCAATGTGCGCTGGTTTTAAGTCTTCGATAATTTTTAAAAACATGGAGAAAAACCCATAGACGGCGCTTACTACTTCTCCAGATGAACTGGTTAGAGGAGGCAAGGCATGATACGCCCTGTGAAGTATTGCGTTGCCGTCAATTAATATAAATCTTTCCATAAAAGTAAAAGTAATTGTTAAACTGTTTCCGCCTGTCCCGTACATTCGCCCCTTAAGTAGTCGGCGAGGAAATTATATCAGATTTCATAATCTATATTCCCCCGAGGAGATCAAAAACGAAATATTGAGCTTTTATCTTGTGGGATAATAGGTCGGATTGCCTTCTTGGATACCTTGGCTTGAATTATAAGGAGCTTCCTTTTTGATATGAAGATACTGCACCTGCCTGACATAATTTAAAACATAGCTCCCAAAGTAAAGATTTGGTAAAAAATAGTGTATAAAGCTACAAGTGCAATCAGGGCAATTTTAATATTTTTATGATTCATGGAAATCCAAAAACTCGGATACGAATCATAGATTCCAACAAAATATAAAGAAGATGCCAAGTTAAGTCGATGCCAGTCTCTAATAAGCTCGTACATACTTTCCGGATATTTGCCGCTAAATAGTACGACAAACGAACTTCCCGCTACTCCTATAAATGTTACATATTCAATAATCGTCATGTAGAAATAAAACGGAATAAGGAGTATAAGCCTTGCAAATCCTCCAAAAAGAGGTACTGCAAATAATCTATTGGGAGTTTCTGGCTTTGGGATATCAAGGGTAAAATCTCCATTTGTAGAAAGGTCAAATCCCGGATATGTATTGGTAAGTCCGAAAAAATACAAAGAAATTTTCATGCTCATAACTTGAACACCCACAACAAGAGAATATGCAGTGTTCCAATATTTCCCTGAAAACAAAACTACAAAGGGATTTATGATAAATACCACAATGAGAAGCGCAATTCCCAAGAAAAAAAGCATAATGTATTGCGGAATGCAAATAAAAAACTTAATCAAAAACCCAAGTATTGGAATTGCGTAGATGCGATTGGGGTTTTGAATATAAACAACAGAGAACGAAGGATACAGATCAGAAGGAAGCTTCATTAATTTCATTAATTTTAATTAAAAATTATTCTTCTCCATCTGTCAAGATGTAAATCTCGAGTCTGGTGCAAAACTCGTGGCGATGACAGATGTATGTCAGGAGTGTAAACAGTTATGTCGAGCATTACGAAGATAGCTTGCGGTATACAGAAGCTGTGGCGACAATGCTTAAAGGAATCGTAATTAAAACTCCTACTCCAAATGCCAAAGCAGAAAACATTACAATTACCCCTAATAATAGAAAAAACAAAAATAAGTTCCACTTAACCCCTTGTGTAATTTTTGAGCTTATTTCAAACGCGCCAAAAGCTGTGGCTTTTTTCTCAACTATTGCAAATGGAAAAAATCTAAATTGAATCGCCCAGATAATTCCGGGAATAATAAACAAGATCGTTCCAACCGAAACAATAGAAACATATAGAAAAGTCCCGATTAAAAACGAAAATAATAAAGCATAATGGGCATACAAATCAGAAAACTTTGGCTTTTTATCTTCAACTAATTTTAATGCAATCTTAATACTCCCGAGTAAAATAACCAATTGCACAACCCACGCTAAAACAAAAACAAGAAACGACAAAAATGGAGCTGTATCGTTAAAGGATTTAGCTAAGGCTTGTGAAACAAAGTAAATAACAAACACAATCCCCCAAACGCCTGAAATAAGCAGGAAATTTTCTTTTACCAAATTCCAACCGGTTTTAATTGCTTCTTGTTTAGAAAACGAGCGGGAAGATTGCAACACGAAATAATACCTCACTATCAGTATTCCACAAAAAAATGGAGTTTGTCAAATGGTTTATGTCATTGTGAATGGCCTTTAGCCCTATGGCAATCTTTTATTCATCTTAGATTGCTTCACTTAGTTCGCAATGACGGTGAGCGGGAATTCTGTGCTTTTGCAAGAGCAAGAGCTTTTCCTTCCTTTGGCCCGATGAGTTTTATAAAGTCATCGGATTCTATAGTTTCTCTTTTCAATAGTTCGGCGGCTAGTAAATCAAGTTTATCTCGAAGCTTTGATAAAACCGACGCTGCATTTTTATAACACATATCAGTAATTTTTTTCACTTGCCCGTCGATTTTTGCTGCCATTTCGTCAGAAACATGCTGTTGTTCGTAATACATTCGTCTGTCAGATGCTTCCAAATTTAAAGGTCCAAGCTCACTCATACCGTATTCGACTACCATCATTCTCGCAACTTGAGAAGCTTTGGCAATATCATCGGATGCGCCTGTTGTCATTTCGGCAAACACAAGTTGCTCTGCTGCTCTTCCGCCAAGCATAACAGCTACCTGCTCGAGTAGGTGCGTTTTAGTCTCGTGTACTCTTTCGATTTGCTCCATCATGGTATGACCCAACGAAAGCCCCCTGCTCACAATTGAAATGCGGTGAACAGGATCAACATGAGGCATGTACCACGAAACCAACGCGTGTCCTGCCTCGTGATACGCAGTCATTTTTCTGTCCGCGTCTGATTGTAACCTCTTTTTTTCCGGACCTAATTTGACCTTTGTCGCTGCTTCTTCCAAATCTCTCATGTCGATAAACTTCTTATTGAGTCTCGCTGCTAAAATTGCAGCTTCGTTTAACATGTTTTCTAAATCAGCTCCCGAAAACCCAACAGTCCTTTTTGCAGCTTTCTCCCAATCAACATCCGGGGCAAATGGCTTCCCTTGGGCATGAATATTCAAGATTGCTTTTCTTCCGACAACATCCGGCATATCCAAAGCAATTCTCCTGTCAAACCGTCCCGGTCGAATAAGTGCAGGATCGAGGACGTCAGGACGGTTTGTAGCTGCCATTACTATAAGTTGTTCGTTGGGGGTAAATCCATCCATTTCAACAAGAATCTGGTTAAGCGTTTGTTCGCGCTCGTCATGTCCACCCATTAAGCCTACTCCGCGCTGTCTGCCGATTGCGTCAATTTCGTCGATAAAAATAATCGCTGGTTGAGCCTTTTTAGCGGTAGAAAAGAGGTCGCGAACCCTTGAGGCCCCGACACCTACCAACATTTCCATAAATTCAGATCCAGCCATTGAAAAAAATGTAACTCCGGCTTCTCCTGCCGTACTGCGGGCCAAAAGGGTTTTTCCTGTTCCAGATGGGCCAATCATTAAAACTCCTTTTGGGGTTCGTGCTCCCATGGCTTTGTATTTTGCCGGATTTTTAAGAAAATCAACAATTTCTGTCAGCTCCTGTTTTGCCTCATCCACTCCTGCCACATCTGCAAACGTAACTTTTGGGCTGTCCTTGCTAAATAATTTTGCCCTCGACTGGCCAAAACTAAAAATATTTTCTTGCGCACCTCTGGCCTGCCGAAAAATAAAATAAAAAAACGCAATCATCAAAACAACCGGCAAAATTGAAGATATAAGATTAATCCAATTCGTAACGCCTGATTCGTCTTTTACCACAACTTTGGTTTTTTCTAAAGATACTCCCGCGTCTTTAAAGAGTTGGTAGACATTAGAACCTACTTCTTTATTTGTATGAAGTGTTGCTCCCCGCTTGGTAGTAACGCTAATTTTGTTATCAACAATAGTAATCTGGGAAATCTCATCTTTTTTTACACTTTCGATTATTTCGGAAATCGGCACTGTTTTTCGATCTTCTAAAGGAGCGCTTAATCCAACCAAAAGAAAAAGGCTAAAGAGGAGTAAAAAACCGTATAATAAAATATTTTTCCAGGAGAGATTAAATTTAAACTTAACTATTTTTCGCTTATGCTTTTTCCCATTCGTAGCCATAATGTATTAAATGTCATTCTGAGTCATTCTGAACTTGATTCAGAATCTAATTTTTGAATTTTGAGTTAAAATTGAGTATAGCACAACTTATATTCATTTCCAAGCATTTTTATCAAAACGTAACAGTTAACTCTTCTAACACGGTCTTGTCATTGCGACCCCGAGTGAATCAAGGGGGAAGCAATCTCACAAGATCGCCACGGTCGCCTGAGGCGACCTCGCGATGACAGTTTTATGTCAGAACCCTAAACAAAATTAAATACCCAAACTGACATTGCTTTTTTCTCTCAAATCTGATACTATTATAGGCCTATGCGAGAAGGACGACGAGCGGTTTTAACAGTTTTTACAGGTTTAAGTACTATTGCTTGTGGTATTTCCCCAGATACGCCAATGGGCGTTGCGCCTTATCCAACCTCAACAAGATCAATCCCGAGTGAACTCTCACCTGTACCCTCTGATCGAGAAGTTATTCTAAGCTACGTCTCAACACTTTCAATTCAAAAAGATCCTACCGAAGTAGGCCGTTGGGCAAATATTAGGTCTTTAAATCCTCCAATCCGAAAACAGGAAATAACTGATAATGATAAATCACTTGCCGAAAGACGTTTAGTTGCCGTCCTAAACGAAATGAACAGATCAAATATCAAGCCATTTAGAGACGCGCATGATGTTCTTACCTCTCACCGGAATAAAGATGCCTCTATCGGAGTATATAAGAATCTTTCGTCTGTATTGAAAACAGAAGATGCGTACCAAATGGTTGCTCTACCTTTGTATAAAAATGATTCCGTAGAAATTCATATTGGATTAGACACTAAACATATCCTCGAAACAGATTTATTAGTACTTGCAACCGAGATTGTTCATGAAGTAACCCATCTTCAAGAATATCTTGGCTTCCTTACCGCTCTCGATCCTTCTCACGGTCCATTTGAGAAATTTATAGAACTTAAAGGAATAGAAACAAATGACCAGATTCGATTTGAAGGTGAACTTGTTGCATATAAAATTCAGGCCGAATCTTACATGCATGCAATTGCTCAAGGACATACTATTACTTCTCGGTTTGACGATGAATTAGCCGCTACCCTCATTCGCGCAAACGGAGACATACATACCCCTGCCTATCAAGAACTAATAAAAAAACTTTCTCCCGAAAGCCGAATATAACCCCTTTTTCTCTCGTACTTCTCTCATTTTGGAGTATGAAAAACTCAAACCTGATATAATAACTGCCTTAAAAGAAAAAGCTATGGCAGACCGAAAAGAAAACCCTCAGTTTACCCACAAGGTCCCATCTCCGAAAAGACCGGAAAATACACCCATGTATCTTCAATTTCTAGAATTGTACGCTCGATCGAGACAGCCCAAAGACGGAACACTGCAGGAACACATCAAAAAAGACCTAAATAGAATTGCTTCATCAGCTCCCAATCAAGCACTTACAACATATATTAAAGGCGATGTTGTATTTGATGCATCGCTAAATGGAAAACCGCCTAATCCAGAAACGCAAGAAAATCTTAAAAGACAATGCTCTATTAATACCCCACATGGACTCCTCATTTATAATCACAACACAAAAGAAGGAACTTCTCCATTGTTACCAAAGAAGAAGAATACATTCTCTCTGTCAGAATATCAAGATAAACTATTTATGGTTTTTATAAGACATGCTCTTCTTGCAGAAGCTACGCAAAACCCTCGTCATCTCATTATTGAGGAGGAGGAACTTAACGAAGCAATAGATGATGAAGAATCAGAAAAACCTCCCAATACAAAAGTTTTTGTGGCGCAAATTAGAGAAAGATTAGGAGATCTGGGTAAAAAAGGTGATAAACGTTTTAAACACAAGCTTATCCAAAGAATACCAAACACAAGAAATTATTTTTTTCCAACAGAAGAATTCCCGGAGATTCCTTTTGATGAAGATTCTATGCTCACTTGTCCTACTCTTTTAGGTGAAGTAAAACTTGACCCTTTAACCAACAGCGCGTTTTCTCCTGCCAAGCCAGGAATCCCCATTCCTCTTTCTCCAAAAGAAGTAGAGATTATTCTTGATCTATTTACAGATCCGGGATATCACAAATTTGCTAACAAAACTAAAAAAGAAAAATCAGTAATATCGGTTCGGGTAAACAAATTGAACAAAAAATTTGGACCAAAGAAGATTAAGATTATAGAGAGTAAAAAAGGGCTGGGCTGGCGGTTTGTCCCGCCTAAAAAAGAAGCAGAAAAAGATTCACAATCAGATGTTGTATTCCTGACTTCTGTCACTAACCACACTCTAGCCTCAAATTAAAGGTTTTTGGGACACTAAATGATACAAGTCGGGAATTATTTGTAATTCCTTAATACTTCTTTAATACTTCTTTGTCAAACCGTGTCTACCTGACACGATCAAACCAACCCCATCTTTTCTTTCACTTATCTCATTGTCTACTAACAAAAACCATGATACGCTTTTTGTATGACTTTTAATATATCTGAGACCCTTAATTCTAACTGAAAGGTGTATATGATCCACTAGCTCACCTACAAAAATATTTCAGAAGAACTATGATTGACCTAACGCAAACTCTTGCTCAAGCACAAATCGCCTTCGCTTTGGCAGTAATCGCTCTTGCGGTTGTCTATTACGTTTTTGCTAAAAAACCCACACGCACCAAGCGCTAGATTAGTCCCATCTTTTCGTAACAGGTCACAGTTCTAACATAAAACTGTCATTCTGAGACTGAAAGCAGAAGAATCTTTTACCGAATAGATCCTTTACTACGCTCAGGATGACGAGATCGTGTCGGAAGCGTGAACAGTTACAGTTCTTAGACAAACTTTAAAAATAAATTCAGACTTGTTATAATATAAGCCTATGTCTGGAGAAGAGCGCCAAAGAAAAGCTCATTCAAGAGAATTTGCTCGCCGACCTCTTATTGTTGGAGGGGCAGTGGGCGCAGGAGCCTTAGGTACGCTCGCCACTCATTTTTGGGAAACTCGACCCAAATCAGACGAACAAGTAATTCAAGACTATATTGATCATCTTGGACTAAAACCTAATACGCAAGAACAAACCCTATGGCAACGAACTCATCAAAATATCCATTTTACAAATCAACCATTAACTTCTTCTGCTTTAAATAAAGGGACCGACAACGTACTTAAAGTTATACATGTCATTAAATCATCTAATATTGAAGACTTTTCAGAGTTGGCAACATTTTTTACAAATTATAAATCTGCTGGGCAACTATCTGCTGTAGTTCATCCAAGAGTTGATGCATTAGTTCCAGCGCGTACAGGTTCCGGTTTTAATCCATCAACAAACAAGACCGAATGGCAAATTCAAGTTTCTCCGCACCATATTCTTACAGATACAAACGCTTTAACGGTAGCAGTTAAACTAACCGAACAATTAGATTTTGTCCAAAGTCTTTCTGCCTACGAACAGGGTCTTGTTAATCTTCACACTCCATTCGATAGATTTCAAGAAGTGAGAAAAAAACTTGATAACGATCAAGAACTAACAAGATTACATGCCAAGGGACTTGGGAGGGCAATTCATGCCTATATTTACGCTTATGCTTTTTTGGGAAATATGCGCAGTGAAATAAAAATAGATATGAAAAAACATGCTGCAGAATTTATTAAACGTGGCGCTGATGAAACTTCTCCGTCATGGATTTTTTATTGGCTTTCGTACAGGAAAGAAATGCTTGCAAAAATCCCTCAACCGGCTCCCGGAAATCCTGGAAGAACCTCACAACTATAATCCCATTTTCTCTCGTACTTCCCTCATTGTCTCTTCTGCTAACTGCCTGCAAGCGTTGTTTGAACTTTCGATAACTTCATCTACTAATTTTGTATTTGCTTCGAATTCTTTTCGTTTTTCGGCAAAAGGCTTAAGTTCTTTAAAAATAGCATTTGCAAGAACCTCTTTTAACTCAGAGTACCTAATTTTTTTGTCCTTATAATCCTGCATAAATTTACTATACACTTCTTTACCTGCGAACAACCGCAGAAGCGAAAACAAATTCGCAACTCCACCACTCTCTGGGATATCTCCTCCAACTTCCCCACTATCCGTTGGCGCACTTGCTAATCGCTTTTGAATAGTTGCTAAATCATCTGTTAAGTTGATGAATGAACCCTCAATAGATTTACTCATCTTTCCAGTTCCAGAAAGTGAGGGAACATACTCTCCGGGTGTTTTGAACCGAACAGGTTCCGGGAATGTATCACCGAACATAGAGTTAAATTTTCTGGCAATTTCCCGCATTACTTCCAAATGCGGTTTCTGGTCTATTCCTACGGGAACGAGTTCTCCTTTATATAAAAGCACGTCTGCTGCCATTAAAACCGGGTAATACAACAAACCCATATTCACATACTTTGGATACTGGGCTTTTTTGTCTTTATACGTTGGCAAATCTTCAAGACGCGAAACCGGATAAATGGTTGAGAGTAAATATGCAAGCTCTGTGTGTTGTGGAACTCGCGACTGAATCTCGAGTAAGCACTTCTTTGGATCCAAACCTGCTGCCAGATAATCAAGAACAATATTTCGAATTGACACCCCAAGGGTGTCAGGCTCGTACGGAACAGTAATGGTGTGCAAATCAACAACAGAAAACACACAATCATATTTGTCTTGCAACTCAAGCATCCCTTTTACAGCACCCATGTAATTTCCCAAATGCAATCTCCCCGTCGCCCGTATTCCAGAATAAACTCTTTTTTTCATAACTCTTGATATTGTATCATAGTAACAGATCACAGTTCTAACATAAAACTGTCATTCTGAGACTGGAAACAGAAGAGTCTTTTACCGAATAGATCCTTTACTACGCCGAGTCTGACTCGGCTACGCTCAGGATGACGAGATCGTGTCGGAAGCGTGAACAGTTACAACATTGAAGTTATTGTTCGAGGCTACAAGCCGAGAACTACAAACACTGGAAACTTCTCGCTACGCCACGTCTGACGTGGCTACGCTCGAAGAATAAAGTTTGTGTTAGAAGAGTAAACTGTTACGTAAATTCTTACCAAATTTTTTTAAGGTATTGTGATACAATAATAATCTTCATGGACACACAAGCCCAAAAAGCCAGATACCCAGCGCTTACATATCGTGATTTTAGACTGCTCTGGTTTGGCCAATTTATTGCCAATACCGGTATTCAAATGCAGTTTGTAGCGGTTAACTGGCATTTGTACCGTCTTACAGACTCTCCTGTTGCTTTAGGACTTTTGGGTCTTTTTCGGTTTTTACCAATTATTATTTTTTCTTTAATAGGAGGAAACTTTGCCGATGCTCACAATAGAAAAAGAATACTCATTCTAGCATCTGCTTCTCTTTCGATTTTATCTTTTTTCCTTGCGTTTTCAACCCTCTCAGAAACAATAAATCCATTTATTATGTATACTGTTTCAATTCTTATTGCCGTTGCGTCTTCATTTGATATCCCGGCCAGACAAGCGTTTGTTCCTAATTTAGTCAAAAAAGAACACTTACCTAACGCAATAAGTTTGAATGTTGTCATGTTTCAAGCTTCTCTTGTCGTAGGCCCAGCCTTAGCAGGTATTCTTATTGCCCAATTAGGAGAAGGGTATGTCTATGGTTTAAGCGCAGTTTCGTTTGCAGGCGCATTACTAGCTCTTTTTTTGATTAAGACAACCGGCGAGCCAAAAGGAGAAAAACCGGAAATTTCCATCGCAGCAATTGCAGAAGGTATTACTTTTATTAAATCACAAACTCTTATCTGGTCAACTATGTTATTGGATTTTTTTAGCACATTTTTTGCCTCTGCCACTGTGCTTTTACCAATTTTTGCCAAAGATATTCTTCATGTCGGGCCCCAAGGATTTGGCGTTTTAGCAGCCTCCCCAGCCATTGGAGCAGTTGTTGCCGGTTTTGTGTTTGCCCATTTTGGCATTTTACGAAAACAGGGTACTATTCTTTTAGTCTCGGTTGGTCTATTTGGAATTGCTACGATATTTTTTGGCATCTCGAACTCGTTTTTGCTTTCGTTTCTTTTTCTTTTTATTGTCGGAGCCGGAGATTCAATCAGCGCAATTATTAGAAATACAATCAGACAAGCTGTAACCCCGGATTACATTCGAGGCAGAATGAGCGCGGTTTCCATGATATTTTTTATGGGAGGACCGCAATTGGGAGAATTCGAAGCGGGACTATTAGCAGCGTGGATAGGGGCACCATTTTCTGTAGTATTAGGAGGAATTGGGACATTAATAGTGGTAGGCCTGGTAGCCTTTGGTATCCCAAAAGTAAGAAACTATCAGGGACACGAGCACCTTATTCCCCAAAACGAAAAAGTAAAATAATTACCACACCCACTCTTTTTTCATCTTACTAAACTCTCCTTCCATAATTGCTTCTCTGATTTTTTTAACCAGATGCACAATAAAATACATATTATGATAACTTGCCAACCGATATGCGAGGAGTTCGTTTGCTTTGAATACATGGTTAACATAGCCTCGCGTGAACTGCTTACACACCTTACACTCGCAGTCTTTAGAAAGCGGTTGGTTACTTCTTACATAGATACTTCTATTTATATCGAGCCGAAACCTACCTTTTGCTTCTGATTCCCATGGAGGGACAAACACAATGCCGTACCGGCCAAAGCGCGTTGGAATCACACAATCAAACGTATCCATCCCACATTCTATTGCCGAAAAAATATCATCAATTTCTCCAATACCTAATAAATGCCTGGGTTTTTCTTCGGGAAGAAACGGATGCACCCAGGAAAGAACGTCCCGCATTTCTTTTTTCGTTTCTCCAACCGAAACTCCCCCAATTGCAATTCCATCAAACGGAAGCGAACTGATAAACTTCGCCGACTCTTCCCGAAAATCTTTGCATACACCACCTTGAACAATACCGTAAAGCGCTTGCTCTCTTCCCGTGTCATGCCGAACTTGTTTCGGCATCTCCTCACCGGCACTAGTAGATACCGAAACGCCTTGCCTGCTGACAGGCAGGAGTTCAGGATGACAGCGATAGAATTCAGCTAGTGATCTCTCCGCCCACTTATGCGTCCGCTCCATCGCCTCTTTTGTGTATTCACGTGTAGAAGGATACGGCGCGCATTCATCAAAACACAAAATAATATCTGCTCCTAATTTTTTTTGGATTTGAATAGATAGTTCTGGAGTAAGCTCGTGTAATGAACCATCAATATGAGATCTAAAAACAACTTTGTCGTTGGTAATCTTAACAAGAGAAGGATTTTTATCTATAGAGGATTCCTGATCATTCCCAGGAGAACTGAAAGTCGGCCTTGTATTTTTCTGAGTATTTTCATCCGGTGGCCGACTTTCACTTAGTGAGGACGGGAAAAAGTTTATAATTTTTTCAAAAGGTTGCCGAACGTCTCCTGAGGCATGCGTCAGGAATCCGCCGCCCCTTGCAGCAATTCTTTTTGCCAACGAAAAGACCTGAAACCCACCGCTGTCTGTTATAGTCGGCCCATACCAATTCATAAACTTTCCCAAACCTCCGAATTCCTGTACCACGTCTTCTCCAGGACGCAAATGCAAATGATATGTATTGCCAAAGAGTAATTCAACACCAATTTCTCTAAGTTCGTCAGGGCTTAATCCCTTTACTGTTGCCTGTGTCCCAACCGCAACAAAAGCAGGAGTCTCAATATCACCATGAGGAGTATGAATCTGACCAACCCGCGCTTTTGTTTTAGAATCTTTTGATATAACTTTAAATGAAAATGAACTATTTTTCTTCATGCAAACTCTAAATTCTAAATCCTAAATTCTAAATAATTACAAAATTCAAAAAAGTGAGTTTTGGATTTAAGAATTGTGATTTATTTAGAAATTAGGATTTTAGTTTAAGAACTTCGTTCTTAAACTGTTCTCCTCTCACTTTATAATTCGGGAACATGTCAAAGCTTGAACATGCCGGAGAAAGAAGTACTACGTCTCCCGGCTCTGCAATTTTAGAAGCAGTTGTCACAATCGTCTTCATATCCTTAGCTCCCTCGATCATATACTTAATATTTGATACATGATACTTAATACTTTCTTTTATCCGTGGCCATTCAAGACCAATTCCTATAATTGCTTTTATATTTTTTTTAGAACTGATAACTCGACCAAGTTCTGTAAAGTCCGAACCTTTATGCGCTCCGCCTAAAATTAAAATCTCGGGTTCTTTAAACGCTTCTATTGCCGCAATAGCAGTTTCCGGAGTTGTAGAAAAAGAATCGTCATAATATTTTACTCCTCCAACTTCTCCAACCAATTCCAATCGGTGTTCTAATCCCCTAAATTCTCTAAGAACACTCACTATTGCTTTTGTCGACACTCCCGCAAGTTTAGCTGCCATCACTGCCGCACATACATTTTCCCAGTTGTATTTACCAAGCAGCAAAATATCCCTAGTATCTATAATTTCGACTTCAGAAAACTCAGAAGACTCAGTGGACCGGTAATTCAGAGATGTCTGATTATCAGAATTTCTGAGCTTCTGATTTACTGATGTGCCGAGTTTTCCGAGTATTCTGAGAATAACTTTTCCATTCCTCACAAAACAACCTTCTTCACATTCTCTTTCACGACTAACTTGATATATTCTCCCCTTTGTGTGAGTATCTGATTCGTGCGTTGCAGGATAGTCTCTATTTAAAATGGCAAAGTCATCTTTGGTTTGAAACCGAAGAATGTTTCGTTTGGAATTAACATACTCTTCGAGACTCTCGTGATAATTTTGATCTGCCAGTTCTTTCTTGTCTGGCGCCAAATGTTCTTGTGTCACCATAAGTATTACTGCAATATGCGGGCTTTTTGTAAGGTCTTCAAGCTGGTAACTGGAGAGTTCTAACACTACTTTTGAATGAGCATTTAGTGTGTCCAAAAATTCAAATGGAGGCCTACCAATATTACCACCTATATAAGCATCAAAGCCTTGTTTTTTACACATTTCATAGATTAAAGCAGCTGTTGTCCCCTTTCCTTTTGTTCCAGTGATACCAATAATAGGACAAGGACATAAATCAAAAAAAAGTTTGGTTTGAGAGGTAATTGCTACTTCTTTTTGTTTGGCTTGAACAATTTGGGGTAGATTTCTCTTAATTCCTGGTGATCTGATCATCATGTCATACCCCTTAAGGTTCTTCAAGTAATCTTTCCCCTGATTTTGATCAAGACCGGTAACCTCTGCACCATGTTTTTTAAGATATGCTATACTTGATAATCCCTCTATCCCCATCCCAATTACCGCAATTTTTTTATCTTTTAAGTCAATCATATTCATACAACTAATATACCAGTATATTAGTTGTGATCCAAATTCACAGTTTCTACCATATCAATAAACCTAGACTCTATAAGCTTCTCTGCTATTATACTAAATGTATCTTTCTCTCCTGTTATGTAGAATCGATATGATGGAATCCCTTTAGATGCAATAACCCCTTCTGCACATAGAATTCTCTTAACTTGTTGTGCAATCGCTTCCCCGCTATCTAAAGTCTCAACATTAGTACCCAAAATTTCTTGAATCTGATTTTTTATGAGCGTAAAATGAGTACAACCCAACGCTATAGCGTTGGGTTGTACTTTTATAAAAGGCTTAAGAACTTGTTTTAAAATATTTCTAAACTTATTGCTGTTAATTTCTGCTTTTTCAATAAGAGGAACAAGTTTATCTGTACCTATGTTTATTACCTCACAATCACTCGCAAACTGCTTAATTAAGTTTTTTTGATACTCCCCACTTGCCGCTGTTCGTTTAGTAGAAAGAATACCAATTCGTTTGTTCTCTGACCTTTCAACCGCAGTTTTTATAACTGGAACTGTACCCACAATGGGAATTTTGGGAAAATCTTCACGCAGTTGGTCTAAACAAGACACTGTAATAGTATTACAAGCCAATACAATTAGCTTACAATGTTTTTTATGAGGAATTGAACTAATCCCCCCCCCTCTTAGCTAGAAAATATATTTCTTCCTCTGATTTGCTTCCATAAGGGCAATTTTTAGAATCAGCTATATAAATTGTTGATTCATTAGGCATTTGTGAGGCTATTTCTTTCCAAATGGACAAACCGCCAACCCCTGAATCTAGTATCCCAATCGGCTGATTATTATCTATCCTTGTCATCATAAACTGTGAAATTGTCATCCTGAACTCGTTTCAGGATCTTTTTGAGGGGAAACGAGATGCTGAACTAAATTCAGCATGACATGGAGAAAGGTTATTCTGTTGCGGGGTCGGTATCGAAACCGAACTGTGAGATTATGCAACTGTTTCTCTGATTACTCAGAGTGTCGGACTATATCATGTCCGGTGTAACAACCGAACCTCAGCGTATAGTCTCTACGGTGTCCCCGATTAAATCGGGGTTCCCTCGGTGTTCTCCTCCAATTAAAGTAGGAATTCACCGATATAGCTGAGTTCTCTTTCATTATTACTAATAAAAGGGCCCAATTTGAGCCTCACGTGCACCTTACACTACCCCGCGTGTAATCTACATACTAACAAATTCAAAAACATTAGTCAATAAAAATTGCATAAAATATATAGTTAATAAATCCTTATTGACACATAGCACTATAAATTTCATAATTAAAACATGCGTTATTCTCCATCGGTAAAGAATTCCGTCAGACAATTTCGTAGAAAAGGCTGGAGCTTAAACCAAATAAAGGCAGAAACTCGAACTCCGATAACAACTATTAGAACCTGGATTTCAGATATTGTCTTATCAAAAGAGCAGCAAGATATTTTGGAAAAAAGAATTCAAACTGCTCTTCAAGGAGGAAGAGCACGTGTTCAGACCTTATGGAAAGAAGAAAGGTTGCAGAAAGAAAAGATATTGCTTCAAAAAGGGAAAGCTAGTATTGCAAATTTAACTCGAAGGGAATTTTTTATTGCAGGAATCGCTCTCTACTGGGCTGAAGGGTTTAAAAATCTACATGAACGCCGGCTCGGCTTTTGTAATTCAGATCCGGAAATGATTCTTTTTTGCTAAGAAAAGCACTTAGAATAAACAAGGAAAGCCTAATAGCGAGGCTTACTCTCAATGCGTCCTATAAATCATGAACTAAAGAGTTGGAGGAATATTGGTCTAATTTTACTGGTATACCATTACATCGATTTACAAAAACCTTTTATCAAAATACAGCATGGAAGAAACAATATAACACTAGAAACAATATAACACTGACAATTATCATGGTGTATTAAGAATTCATGTAAAAGATAGTCTTAATTGTTTATTAACAATGCGAGGGTGGATTCAAGGAATGAAATCTGCTAAAATGAGCAAGTGTGTTTAGCCAGGGTAGCTCAATGGTGGAGCAGAGTCTTCATAAGGCTACGGCTGTGGGTCCGAATCCCACCCCTGGTACATAGTCCCGAGTGGCGGGGCGGTGCGAATATATGACGAAAACAAATAAACCCGTTACAATGTACATACATGAGCAAAACAAACACAATGATGGAAATGGTGCAACCCTCTTTTCGGAGGATTGTGATTTAGTTTCTAAACACTATTTCCCAAATCTCCTTTCAGGAGGTTTTTTATTGAAAAATGAACAAAACAGTAGTTTTAATTTCAGATTACGGAGCTGGTGATCCTTCTTTTACCGAAGTAATTCTCAAATTAAGAGCTTTGCTTCCTGACGTGTATTTTATCCCTCACGCTACTCCGCCGTTTAGCACCATAAATACTGGTTTTTGGATTAATCAAATTGCTCTTGAATCTGGAATTGCACATACGTATATCTATTCCAATACTGCTCCGCGAAAAGAGAATCCTCACGCCCAAAAAGAAAATGATGGAGAAAAACTCATGTACGTAAAACTTACCAACGGATTTGAGATTATGGCTGTAAATGCAGGCTATGTATTCTCCTTTGTCAAACCATTTATCAAAGAGTTTTATTATGTTAATGTCAACAACAATGGTTCACAATTCAGATCGAGAGATAATTACCCCATGGTAGTAGCCAAAATGGTAAAAGAAAACATATCTTTTTTAGACAAAAAGGAGGAGAAAAGCATTATTCCCGACTATCCGGATAATATGATTGCTTCTATTGACGGATATGGCAATATAAAAACAACAATCAGAAAGTCAAAGGTGAGTTTTAAATTTGGAGAAACAGTCACCATTACCATTAACAATAAAACCTTAAGCGCTATCTATTCTGACGGCATATTTAACGCGGAAAATAGTATTCTCGTAGTTGCTCCAGGCTCTTCCGGATACGATGACAGATTTATCGAAATAGTATTTCTGGGCGGAAGCGCTGCTAAACTCTTTGACAACCCAATAGTTGAAACCCCTTTTATCCTCCAAAAAACAAAGTAACCCATTTCTGCCACGTTTGTATCTTAATTCGTTTTTTAGCATTTGCTGCTTTTTGTTCTTGCGGGATTAAGATTTCTGACTCGTTTGGCTTTGCCATAAAGAGTTTATTGCGCGCCTGAGTTTCTATGTATTCTGTTTTTTTGACCTCTGAAAGCTGCTTTTTTAAGATTTCATTTTCTTTTTTCTCTTTTCCAAGCGTGATCCGCGCTTGAACAAATAAGTCCTGTTTTTTCCACAATGAATAAATTGAAGTAACCAAATTATTAATAATAATTACGCACAAGATAAGGGTAAGAATTGAAAGGACTTTTTTCATATTGACTGCCAGCCTCATTTGTGATATTATAGGATAGTTATTTGAAATGAAGCTGATTAGTATTACCGATGCCCACCAACAATTTAAAAACTACCTGACCCAAAACAACCATTCGGCCTCAACTATTGTAGCATACAGTAAGGATATTGCCCAACTAGTTGCCTTTTTGGCTGAAATTAAAAAAGCACAAATAACCGAAGTTTCCAAGGAAGACATTGAAAGCTTTCTTGAAAAACTTTCTAAAACCGGCTATACTCCCAAGTCAATTTCACGCAAAATCAATTCAATTCGCACATTTTATAGGTTTTTAAAATCCCAGGATTATATCAATCAAGATCCCTCCCTTTTAGTTCCTCATCCCCGGTATGAACTTGCTCCCCCGCGCATTCTAACCCCAACAGAATATAGAGCGCTAAGGGATGCAGCCAGAAACGAAGCTAGAATGTTTGCGGTAATAGAACTGTTGCTCCAAACCGGCATTCGTATTGGGGAGCTTGCCAGCATTCGTCTTTCGGATATCCAAGGCGATGAACTGGTTATAAAACCATTTGAAAAACACGAGGAAAGAAGAGTTCCCTTAAATAAATCCGCTAAAGATGCGTTAGAACGGTATCTTAAAATAAGACCTCAAGTTCCGGAAGAAAGAATTTTTATCACCAAATCAGGCAAACCGTTTTTAGTCAGAAATATTAGAACAGCAGTTGAAAGGTATTTCAGGCTTGCAGAAATCAAAAATGCTAAAGTCAATGACCTCAGACACACTTTTGTTGCCCATCACCTAAAACACGGCGTATCTTTAGTGCTTTTATCCAAAATCTTAGGCCACAAGCGATTATCAACAACTGAAAGATACCTCGAATACGTCCCCGACCGTGGCAAAGAAACCTCAACCATGACGGAACTGTAACCATGACAGCTGAATTTTCTCAACCTATCGATATAAGACAAACAATGGTAGGAAAAGTTCCGGATGATATTATCAAACGCTTAAATGAAAAAGGACTTCAATTAGATTATGGAAATCACATTCCCTCATTTTTAGTTTTATCAGAGTATTTTGGTGGTAATCCCCGGTTCACCTTAGAATTTCTACATAGAGGTTTAAAAACAATTACCATGACCTATACTGACTATTGGTAAGATCGGCTTTCAATCTATAACCAAAGGGCAGAAAAAATATACCACAAATTGATATTCCTAAAACTCTTCAAGTACTTACTGAATTTGAAGATGAAAAACATTTGGATGAAATTGCAACAAAATTAAAAGCAATTGCCCAAAAAGAAGATATTGCTAGTTCTGTTGAGGAAATTACCCGTCTTAGCGCCCAAGCAGTTGGAATTTTAATTGATAAAGAAAGAGAAGATTTATGGTTAAAAGGATTCGGGCTAAAAGAAGAAAAACAGTAGCAGGGGGATTTTCCCACTTCAAAAGCATTTCAAAGTTTTTGTACTTTTTTTAGTACAAAATAGTGTCTAGGTTGCGATACATACAGGACGGTTAAAGGTAATTGAAAGGATCATATAATGGCTCCTGTATGCGAGCCTACAAAATTGT
>MFPD01000010.1 GCA_001784115.1 Candidatus Levybacteria bacterium RIFCSPLOWO2_02_FULL_37_18
CTTTAGCTATTGGTTTAAACATATATTCACCTCCAATTCCTCTAATTATTTTATACAGAATATATGTTCAGTTTAAGGGGTACCTGCCAAAATTCATAAGTTCTGTTGCTTCTTGTATGAGCTTTAATCGTTCTTTCTCCAATTCAGAATCTTCGCGTGTGTCTACTAATCGTAACCAGTATCTACTTTCTTTTGCTTCTTTTCTGCATATTTTAGTTCTTAAAACAAAATCTTTTTACTTAAAGCTTCGTTTGCCTCTATATAATTTGCTCCCACAGAACCAGATGATCTAATCAGTTGTTTTCCGTCTTCGATATTTCCAATTGTTTTTGGAAGTTTTTTAACAAACATTCTGTTTCTTTTTGCAAATTTAAAAGTACGTTCTTCTAGGTTATAGAGTTTTGTATTTTGTATTTCTGTCATTTGGTATTGTTTCGTATCTCGTGCTTTGGTATTCGAATTTATCGAAAAATTAGGTTAATTTTCTCATGATATTGTAATCTCTTTGTAAGGTAATTATCAAGCTGCCCAATCGCTTCTGACATACACTGTGGCCATATGACCGAGCGAATGGTTGAAAATATACCACAAGCAATGTATATTAATACTAAGGAGCAGAGTATGAGTGCAGATTCGTCTGTTGAGCAAAATCAACCAAAAGAGAAAGAAGAGCGGGCAGAAAAATCAAAAGCCAGGCTGTCTAAAAACGAACAAAAAAACAAGGCCATTAAAAAAGGCGTTGATAAATGGATTGATCGAAAAAACGGTAAAAAAACTCCCGATGAGATTAAAGAAAGAAAAGATAAAAAAGCAGATTTAAAAGATTATTTTGAATACCAGGATATTCCTCAAGAAGACCGCTACCAGGAATTAATCGCAAAAATGAAACAATTTCAAAAAGAAGCCAAAGGTTGGAAATTAAAAGAGTTGCCCATAGATTTTTTGGTTGACCGGTATTTAGAGCTAAGACAAACAGCCGAGGAAGCCAAAGGATATGAAGGGACCTTAAGAAAAATAGCAGAGGAGATTATGTATCGGGATGAAAAAGAAAACGAGTCTACCAATGTCGAAACCTTGTATGTATTTGCTCATGGTATTCTGGGTGGAGAAAATCCTGATGGACATACGGTGCAAAATGAGGAAGATAAAGTAGAAAAGATTTTTACTTCTATAAGAGAAAAACACGGTGGTAGTGAAAACCCATCTTCGGAAGAAGAAAAAAGACGTTTAAAAGAAAAAGCCAGGCTCTACCAAAAATTCCACAGGGAAGCCTTAGTCTTAGAAAGACCTAAATTTGACAGCAACGGCGAACTTTTAAATAGTCTTACCAGTGACAAGTTAAAACATGTCCATAAAACCGTAGAAATAATGGCAAGAACTTCCGAAGAACTCTCTGCAACAGAAGTTCCCGGCATAATGAGGGAAATTGGTGATTCCGGAGCAGATTCTGACGAAAAGCAGCGGTTTGTTGAGCATTTAGAACAGTATCTTAATGCTCTGGCTACTTACAAAAGCTCAGAGCCAAAAATCGGCTGGTATGGCCAATGGGAAATGAACCAAAAGGAAAAAAAAGAGGTTGAAAACGACATTGATGTATTAATTTTTGACACAAGTGACGGTACTCCCCGGCAAAAACGAGACAGTCAAAACAGAATAATTACGGCAGACAGAATTAAAGGCGATGAATTAAATGCAGATACTATTGATTACGTTTTTAATAGGATGTTTCGCAATGTGGACAAAGACCCCAAAGAAGAATTCGGTAAATTATTCGGTACGCCAGGACAATACGAGTGGCAGGATTTTACCACTGTTTTAGGCGGAATCCGGCAAAGATCTGCATTAAGAGGAGAGCAAGAGAGAGAGCAATACTCATCAGATGAAGAAAATCCATATTTACAAAAAGCAGAGTTAATAGACAAGTTACTAAAAAAATACTACATGGAGTTTAAGCTTAGAGAACTCATGCATAATGCCTATTTTATCGCAGAAACCGGAGGAGAATTCAAAACTTTTGCCGGATTCTGTGGTCAGTTTACCTCTGAATACGCAGATCAGGTATTTTTAGGCTCGCCAGAGGTGGCAACCGCAATCAGAATCCAGGAGCAAGTGCTTTTGGAGATAAAAAGAGAATGCAACGGAGAAATTCCTCCGGAAATGGTTGCATATAGTCCGGGTCAAGGAGAAAGCGAATTTGTCAGACGAACACGGGAAAAAATGAAGCAGTTGAATAAAGCCGGCATGTTTGCTACAGCCAACATCGCGAGGCTGCCGGAATGGAAAATCGACAGAGCGATGTCTCTGGCGCGGGGATACGGCATGGTTACAGCCAGGCTTCCGGAACTCGTTGCAGAGTGCTATATATCCTATCCTCCTCAATGGTGGCAATCACAAAAAAGCGTTGCCTGGGAAACTATAACCTGGGAGTTAAACCCATGGGATCACAAATTCAAACGCTTTAATATCGGAGAAAAAGCCCTGCTCTACTTTACCGAGAATGAGCCGAGAGGATTATTTAGAAGACACAGCAAGAAAACGCTTCAGATGCTGCATAGTTTTGATGAAATTACCAACGTGGTTAATCTCGGCGGAGACAGACGGCTTATTGACTTTAGAAATTTATTTTTAAGCGGGACCCCTATTACTCACACAGGTTGGAGAATGTACGTTCCGGCAACAGATAAAAATGGCGACTTACGGCAGGTGTTGGCAAGAAATCCGGGATTGCAGGCACGGGTCGTATTTAATCGCTATGACTACGGCAGTACTGCTTTGGAAAGAAAGCGCTTTTTAGCGGAATTCGACAAAAATCATCCGGATGCGTTAACAGAAGCAAAATACGAAGCCTGGGAAACGTATAAAAAGACCCTTACAGAAAACGAGCAAAATAAAGCAAATCAAAATGCAGAAAATATTAAAGCCTGGAAAGCTGCTGCCAAAAGAATTCCTCACGCTATTTTAAGGCTTCTCACAGACAAAGATAACGAGTTGTTAAGTAAAGAGCAACGAGAAAATGTTATTCGTGGGTTATTTGGAGATCACCCGGAAACTGAATTAAAAAAAATAATTAATCAAACAGATGATGATTTGGTGGCTGCAAAAGAGCATTTATTAAAAAGAAGACACGAAAAATACTTGCAGTTTAAATTACAAGGAAGAGAAGATGATAATTATTTTGAAGAAAGCGAAGATTTATTGCGAGATGATGATTTTGATGTAATCGGAATGGTCGTAAATAACGATGGACAACTTGTCCTTGAAGAAGGTGTTACCCAAGCGCAAAGACAGGCGCGAATTCAAAGAGCAATAGCAGTTAAAGATAGTGTGATGCATTTACTTGAAGACAAGGAATTACAGGAAAAAATAGCTGAAAAAATTCAGGAAAAAGGATTTCCATTTTCCGTAACTTGGGAAGACATGCCCATGAATGAATTCCACTATGCCAAAGCAGGCAACAGGGGATTTATTACCAGAAAAATAAATGATAACATGTTTGATTCCCAGGGAGTTGAGGAAATTGTTAATTTGGTCAGACAAATCGAAACCTATCAAAGCCCGGAGCAAATCGTTGAGCAGCTTAGAAAAATTTTTGAAAAAGCCCAGGTTGATGACGCAACCAGAGCCAGGGAGGTATGTGTGATACTTGGTAAAGGAATTGTCCGGTTATTTGAGCGGGAGCCGATTACCAAAATTCCTATAGCAGGAGAGCTTATTGATCTGTATAGCTCTATGATTACGCATGAAGGAAATTCATACGCTCAAAAAATTTATGGACATTCTGCCATGGTGTGGGATTCCGATGATGTCTATAATTTTTGGGATTTAATGGGTAGATACTTACAAATTCCTCCGCATGAGCTAAAAAAACTGCGGGAAGAAACAGGCGGTACTTTCTGGCAGGCGATGGGAAAGAAGACAAAAATTGCATTTTATATGTTGACTGCAATAATCGGTTATGAAATGGCTCAGAGACTAATAGGCGCATCTGGTGTACTGGAAACCGGCGGAGGCAGTAGCGGCGGAGGAGGGCATTAAGGTTTGTGTTGACCTGGTTGATTGGGTGTGGCTTGAGGATTAGCACCTGACACAGATTGCCCCACTGAGTCTCTTATGCCTTTAGTACCACTGCCAGTCGCCCCTAATATAGTATTAAGGCCAGGAGTAAATTTTCCATGGGTTAATTTTGCAAATGCCGCAAGCCCGCTGTATGGAGTAAGCGAGTGAAGAGCGCTTCCAATCATACCAGGTCCGGTGCCGATTGCTTGCCCTATGGCTGCGGTGTATTTGAATTGCGGAGCGTGTAATAATTCTTTCATCATAGTCACCACCTGGGGAGTGATTAAGACAAACCCCAAGCCAATCAAAGCGCCCAGGGCATTTGCGTCGTTTGGATTACCAATTAAAGGCGGGACAAATATTTTTCCTACTTGCAAAGAACTATTGGCCGTAGTCCCAAAAACATCCATAAAAATTCTTCCCATTAAAAATAATACAACTGTCACGGGAAACGCGAGTAAATTCGCCAGCATATCGCGCATCCATGTCCCAAATCCAATAGGACTCCCGGGAATCATACTGCCTGCGATAAAAAATGGAGCCAGGACAATGTCAATGAGAACATAAATATACGCGGTAAGCAGTTGAAACCAGATTCTGAAAAGGGCAAAAATGAGCGCAACAATAATAATTAAAATTGCGAGAATTCCAACTACCCAGCTTAATGTCCAGCCGACAATTTTTGATACTATCTCTGCGACAGTACCGCCAAGCCAATCTTTAATCCAGCATGTTGGACTAAAGCCGTTACACCCACTGTCTTTCGGCCATTTAAAGATCTGGTCCAATGATGTTGGATTAAACATTTCATCAAGTACAGCTTGTACGCCGAGTCCTGATTTTGTCGCAATAGTTAATATGCCTCCAGGATAAAAGCTTTTATCAAACATTTGATTGACAAACCCAATCGGAGGAGTGAGGACATTTCGGGTAGCCACGCTTGGATCAACATTAGTGCTAGCGCTGGTTAAGACATTAATCGATAAATACGTAAATACCCACATGAGGTCAATTAAAAGCCCTGCGATAGCAAAGGAAAATGTCGTAAGAAGTATGCCGATAATAAGTTTTGGAATCTGATTTTCGATTGTCATAACTGTCCTGGGGTCTATTTTTACCCGCAGCATAATGGCAAAACCAACTAAGACAAACACAATAACAAACATCAAATACACAACATTTTTAAACGTGTTCCAAACAGTAAATATCGGTTGTAACCCTCCAAATCCATATCCGCCTTTTTCCTGGGCGTATGCTTTTTTTGCTATGCCAAAATTACCCGCTAAATAGCGCGTGTAATCGGCAACATGAGCCGGCGGAGTATAGAGGACTGCGATCATATTGCTCATAACTCCGATTAAACCGGTGCTGTTTGTAACATAACCGATCTTACCTGTTTGTGAGTCAATACCAAGGCAAGCATTATTGTGATTAACAACGTCAATACCGATAAGCTGGCAAATCACAGCAGAACTTACTTCAAGCAAGACATTTTGGGAATAGGTGTGGAGGTTTTTGGGCACATCGGGATTGGTGTTGGGAGTTTGGTAACTTGTTTGCGCGGAAACAGGAACAACAGAAAACAGAAAACAGAAAACAGAAAACAGAATAAAAAAAATGATTTGGGCAGAGAATTTCATATATTAATACTGTCATGCTGAATTTAGTTCAGCATCTATGTAATAAATTTAGATCCTGAAACAAGTTCAGGATGACTTTGTATTTCTAGTGTGGAGGATTTTAGGAAAATTGTCAAGCAAAGTTTTACAATGTAACTGTTTACAGTTATAACATAATATTGTCATTTCGAAGTCGCCGCAGGCGACTGAGAAATCTCCAAGGGGATTTCTCGCTACGCTCGAAATGACAAAATCGTGTAAGAAGTGTGACCCGTTACTTTACAATTGAGACTATTGCAACAGTCTCAAAGAATTGGAAATGTTATTAAACATAGAATCAATGTCTGGAGTTGGAGCACCAACATAAGCTAGACGCCACCCATTTCCTTTATGGAAAAATACAGTAATTAGCATTTACGATTGTCCCTCTCTTGTTGGCCCACTTGCTCTTTGAATAATTGCATTTTCTTCTGCAATTTTACCTTTTTGTATTTGCCATGAAGGAGACCCCTGTATTTCATAACCAGTCGCCTAAATCTCTATTTGCAACCTTGACAAAGTCATCTAAACTAAAATAGGAGGGTATTTGTTGGGAAGAAATAACAATGGCATTTCTTCGATCATTCATAGTTTTTATTTTACTAAGCCATAAGTTGTCTTTGGATCTTTTGGCTCTCTTGGGTCGAGCTCAAACATATCATACCCAGGAGGAATATTTACGCGAAAAGGAGCTTTTTGAAGTAAAAGTTTCCTATCCAGCAAGCAACTGTTGTTCGACTGTTGGTGAAGGTCTAGGTGCTGGGGTC
>MFPD01000011.1 GCA_001784115.1 Candidatus Levybacteria bacterium RIFCSPLOWO2_02_FULL_37_18
GAATGATTCAATACCATTAACATGGTTTTTTCCCTCTGGCAAATTCATTCTCTGAATGGTGAATTCTGTAGTGTTTGTAACCTGAAGTAATCAATCCATCATAACTGGTCCATCCATCAGTGTAGACTGTTGATTTAGAGAGTATCTTACCCCTTAAAATGGGCATCAGCTGATCCTTAGTACAGTTGGAGATAACCTGAGTGTAAACCTTTACCATGTCTTTTAAGTAGTCCAACAACCGGGACTTTGCCTTTAGCACCTCTACCTCTTTTACCTCTCACTCTTCTGGCTCCAAAGTAGCTCTCATCTACTTCCACCTCACCACCCAGCTTTCTCCTATCTGTTAAAAGTGCTGCTATCCTTAATCTAAAGTGAGCATATAGCTTGTTAATTGTTGCTCTGTATAAATTGGTTAAATCAGAGACCTGGTCTGCTGTAAAATCCTTGGCAAAATACCTTAAAACTGCTCTAAATTTCTTCTCTGAAATATGGGAATGGTTAATATACCTATTTTTCATTGTCCAGATAATCTATTTTAACACCTAAATGGCGTTAATCTTATCTAGACCCTAACTATATATCAACATATATCAAAACGAGTGGTGGTTTTCAGTGATTGATATTATTGCCTCTTTAACGGATAGTATTAACCCACGGGATTATTGGTACAAAATGAAGATTAGAGTTAAAAGTGAGGATGGTGTTGAACTGTCGACATTTTGTCGACAGTTGAAATTAAAAGCTCCTGATGGGAAATTGAGAGAAACAGATTGTGCCAATACCGAAAGCGTATTTAGAATAATCAATCTATCCCCTCTCCTAAAGCCGAGCCTTTTAAAAGATGGCTGGCTATAGTGGGTTATGAAAGAGTCCAAGAGATAGAAGATCCAGAGTTAGCTACCAAAAAAACCAGAGCTTCATGTAAAGCAAAAGGATATCCAGACTCTTGGATTGAAAAACGGATGAGGGGAATTGAGATTAGGGAAACGTTAACTGATGAATGGAAGAAGAGAGAAGTTGGTTGAGACAGAGAATACGCCATACTGACTGCTGAAATATCTCAAGCCACTTTTGGCATGACCCCAAGCCAATACAGAAAATTCAAAAACTTAAAAAGAGAAAACTTAAGAGACCATATGAATGATTTTTATCGCTTTGGAGATTGTTTCTTTCTTCTGGATTTCCCGCCCATGCCTACCTTTCTTCGCTGTCTAACCCTTGCATCACGGGTAAGAAATTCTCTTTTTTTAAGAATTGGCCGATATGAAAGATCTGCTTTTTCCAAAGCCCTTGAGATGCCGTGAACAACAGCATCTAATTGTCCTGAATTCCCTCCGCCAACAACCTTAATAGTAATTGCATATCGATGTAACGCGTTGGTTATTTTAAGTGGTTCTTTGTATACTATTTGTTGAACAGCAAGAGGAAAATAATTCTCAATAGGCTTACCGTTTACATATATCTCCCCTTTTTTAATACTATTTTCTCCCCAAACAACTCCTGTTTTTATTTCGCTGTATAATCTAACTCTTGCAACTGCTTCTTTTCGTCTTCCTACAGCATGGATATAGCCTTTTTTAGCTTCTTTCTTGTCTGTTTTTAATTGTTGAACCTTTGAATCGTCAGCCATAGTTTATTAATATAGTAAATATTAAATAGTAAATTACAAAAATATATTATTTAGTATTTAAAATGTGTGTTTACTATTTACAATTTGCTATTTAAACTTGTCTTTGTATTTATGTTCACTTCCTGCAAACACAAACAACCTCTTTAGCATTCTATCGCGTAATTTATTTTGCGGCAGCATTCCTTTTACTGCGTGTCTGATAATCTCTTCCGGCTTTTCTTCCCTAACTACTGCAAGTGTTGTATATTTTAATCCATGCGGATATCCGGAATACCTAAAATACTTTTTTTTAGTTTCTTTCTTTCCTGTTACCGCTACCTCTTTTGCATTTACGACTACAACATAATCTCCGCAGTCAAGATTTCTAACAAAATATGGCTTTGATTTTCCCATGAGAAGCTTAGCAATATGGGTTGCGCTTCTTCCTAAATTCTTTTCTTTAAGATCTATCAAATACCACTCTCTTTTTATGTCTGATAATTTTGTTGCCCTAGTCATATGTTATTTTGTTTTTTGAACTTCTTATAGTTTGTGCTCTTAGCTTTTTTTGAGTTTCAGATTTTTTCTACGCTTCTGCTGTTGCAGACTTTTTATTTTTTTTGAACTATTTGCTATTTGCAATTTGCTATTTGCTATCCCTACCGGTTTCTCCACCCATTCTAAAAGTACATACGATGCGTTATCACCAAACCGCTTTCCAAGTCTTACAATTCTTGTGTACCCTCCATTTCTTTGAGTAAAAACAGGAGCAACCTGTGTAATAAGCTTTTCTATGGCAGGAGGGGTAAGGTACTCCTGCATTAAGGACTGACTAGTCTTTCCTTTTTTTATTGCCTGGGTAACCAATTTTTCTGCTCTTCCTTTTATAGCCTTTGCTTTTTGCTCTGTTGTTTTAATTCGTTCTTCTAAAACCAAAGAGGACAACAAACTCTTAAACAAAGCTTTACGCTCGTTTCTATCTCTTTTAAACTTTCGACCAAAAACTTTCTTTTTCATACTAAAAAATCTCAAATCTAAGATCTCAAATGTCAAATCTACATGGTAAATCTTAAATCTTCAAGTTTTTCGATTTGAGTTGTAGTTTTGCGATTTGAGATTTGAGTTTTGAGATTTAAATACTCAAGGATATTCCTTTTTCTCTTAGTTTTTCTTCTATCGCTGTTATTGATTTTCCACCCATGTTTCTCATACTCATTAAATCTTTCTTTGGAGCTCCCAATAATTGCCCAAGCGTCTCGATTCCGCCGTTTCTTAAACTATTATAAATCCTCGTAGGAAGATCTAATTCATCTATGGTAAGCTTAAGAATATCCTCGGAAATTGTCGGGCTGATTGCGACTCCATCACTTGGAATACCTACTTTTGGTTCGTGCACTTGCAAAAAGTAAGTTGATAGAAGTTTTGCCGCCTCTCCCAATGCATCTTTTGGAGTAATTGTCCCATTAGTCCAAACTTCAAGAACCAATCTGTCTAAGTTTGTCTGTCTTCCAACACGAGTTGCCGCAACTGAATAATTAACTCTTCTTACAGGAGTAAATATCGCATCTGTTGGCATAACTCCCAATGTGGTAATTTTACGTTCTTCAGCCAAAGAATATCCGTATCCTTTTTCAATGGTAAATTCCATTTCTATCTTTCCTTTTTTATCAGTAAGTGAACCGATATAATAGGCTGGGTCTACTATTTCAACAGCATCGGATAATTCAAGATCAGAAGCGGTAATAGTAGTTTCTCCTTTTACGGAAAGCCTAACAGTCGCGGAAGTTCTTGAGTCTAGAAGCCGCACATTTAATCCTTTAATGTTTAATAAAAGATCAACAACATTTTCTTTAAATCCCGGGATGGTAGAGAATTTATGTTTTACCCCTGTTATTTTAACGGAAGTCACAGCAGCACCCGGAATTGCAGTCAAGAGCACTCTCCTGAAAGCATTTCCTAATGTATGGCCAAATCCTGTTTCAAGTGGTTCGATAATAAATTCTCCGTATTCGTTTGTTGCCTTTTCTTCTTTGACTTTAAACATCGGATCCTTCATATGATAATTACAAAAAAATATTATACCACTACCGTGAGTAATATTCAACAATGAGTTGAATATCAAACGGCACTTGGATATCAGCTCTCGTTGGCATTCTTTTCAAAGTTCCGACAACTGCTTTCTTCTCTAAGAAAGGCAAAACATCGGTTTTTTCTTCCAATAGTTTAAGAATGTGTGGATTTTTTGTTGTTTTGGAAGATAAAGATATCACATCTCCTTGCTTCACCCGATAAGAAGGAATTGTCATCTTTTTTCCATTGACAAGTATGTGCCCGTGAGAAACTAACTGCCTGGCCATAAACCTGGTCTTAGCAAACCCCAAACGATATACAATATTATCAAGTCTGGTTTCTAAAATCTCGATAATCATCTTTCCTGTTTCTCCTTTTTTATTTTGTACAGCTTTTACAAGGTTTGAAAATTGCTTTTCAAGCAAACCATACACTGCTTTTGCTTTTTGTTTTTCTCTCAACTGCAAACCAAACTCAGAGAGTCTCCTTTTCAATCTTCTCCCATGAACCCCGGGTGGAACATTTACCCTTCTTTGCAGACTCTGAGAACTCTTCTCGAGAATATTTATTCCTTCCCTTCGAGCCAATTTGTGTTTAGGTCCAGTGTACCTAGCCATAAAACCTCCCTTTGGTCGGCAATAAACCAATACATACCAATACTACCAATAAAAAATATATTGGGTTATTTGTAGTATTTGAAATTGGTAGTATTCTTGTCACACCCTCCTCCGTTTCTTTGCCCGTGGACCATTATGGGGAATTGGAGTAATATCCGCAATTTGTGCAATAGAAAGTCCGGCACTTTTTATTGCCCGAAGCGAAGAATCTCTTCCGGCTCCCGGTCCCTTAATATATACCTCAACAGTTTTTAATCCTCTTCCGATTGCTCTTTTAGCAGCATCTTCTACTGCTAAAGAAGCAGCATAAGGAGTTGATCTCCTGGTTCCTTTAAAACCACGAGCTCCAGAAGAGCTCCAAGAAATAGTGTCTCCTGAATCGCTTGTTATGGTTATTAAGGTATTATTAAATGTCGCAGTAATATAAATTTTCCCCATGCTTGAAATTGCCTGAACTTTTTTTCGTAACTTTTGACTTTTGACTTTTGACTTTTGACTTTTTTCTTCCATATATTATTTTTTACTTTCTGCTGCTGGTTTATCTACAATTCCCATTTTGGCTGCAACTTCTTTTTTGATTGCACCAATGGTTACACGTTTTCCTCGTTTGGTTCTGGCATTAGAACGGGTTCTTTGTCCTCTAACCGGCAGATTCCTGCTGTGTCTTATGCCTCGATATGCACCAATCTCTTTAAGCCGTTTTATATTTCCCTGGACTTCTGCCCGCAAATCTCCTTCTATTTTAAATTCTTCAAGTGCTTTTTGGATTTTTTTTATCTCATCTTCCGAAAGAGCTTTAACTCGTTTTGCACCATCTACGTGCGCTTTTTTTAATACACTGTCTACATTACTTCTTCCAATACCGTATAAATACGTAAGTGAAATATCTAGTCTTTTTTCGTCTGGTATATTTACTCCTGCAATTCTCATACTAGCCTTGTCTTTGCTTGTGCCGTGGATTATCGCACAAAACGCGGAGCACCCCCCGGCGCTTTATTACTTTGCACTTTACACATCTTGGTTTTATACTTGCGGCAACCTTCATATTACTTATACCGATATACTATTCTCCCTTTTGTCTTGTCGTATGGTGTCATTTCAATTCGTACTCTGTCTCCAGGAAGAATCTTTATAAAATTCATTCTCATCTTTCCCGAAAGATGACACAATATGACAAAGCCATCTACTTGACCCGATGGATCTTTAAGCTCTACTCTAAACAACGTATTAGGCAATGATTCCCTTACAACACCATCTAATTCAATTGATCCCTGATGAGCCATACGTTAATTAATAAATAATCCAATAAACAAATTTCAAATACTAAGAGCTGTGAGATACAAATTTTCGCAGGTGCGAATAAACTGTATTATAACCAAGTGGTACAACCATTTACGTGGATTGACCAAACGTAAAGGTTATACCAAGCCGGGCACCAAGAAAATTTCTGTATCGAACCGCAAATAAACCCTTGATAGATTCTTAAAATCGAACTCTGATTATATCAAATTAACCTTAAAAGAACAACTTATTTTGTAAGAACCACAGGCCCATTCTCTGTTATTGCTATTGTACGCTCAAATAACCCCGAAATGCTTCCATCGACTGTTTTAATCGTCCAACCGTCTTGCCTTGTGTATTCAACATCAGCCCTACCTATGGTATAAATTACTTCAACCGCAATTGTCATACCTTCTTTTAAGAGGAGGGTTTTCGTGATGTCTTTTCCTAAAAACCCTGGTATTTCCGGCTCTTCGTGCAAATCCCTTCCCACTCCATGTCCGATTAAACTTCGTACTACCGAATATCCCGACCCTTCAACTATTTCTTGAATCGTTTTGCTAATATGTCCAACCCTGCTTCCCGCCTTCGCTGCTTTTATCCCTTCCCACATTGCTTTTTCCCCTATCTTTAAGAACGTATCTGCCTCACCTGACTTTTGACTTTTGACTTTTGACTTTTGAACTAGCACCGTATGTGCGGCATCCGTATGAAATCCTTTATAATACACTCCGCAATCAATCCCAATCACATCTCCCTCTTTTAGTCTGTACTCTGTTGGAATTCCATGAACTACTACTTCATTTGTCGATATGCACGTGCTGTGTTTATACCCTTCTACTTTTTGAAATCCGGGTTCTGCTCCTTTTTTACGAATAAGTGTCTCTGCCAAGTTATCAAGTTCAAGTTCGGAAACTCCAACTTTTGCGTGTTTTAATACTTCAAAAAGTACTTCAGCTAAAATCGCTCCGCCATAAGCCATTGTCTTAACTTCTTCTCTTGTTTTATAATGAATCATTTTCTAATAGTGAAATAAAAGTCTTAAGCTTCTGATAAAACTTTTCTTTTGTCGTTTCGTTTCTTATTAAATAGTCACAAAGCGCAATTGGCCCGCCTTTATTAAGATATTCAATTTCTGCGACATCTCTCTTTCTGCTCTCTTTAACTGTTAAAGGACGAACCAAACGCTTTGCAAGTCTTTCGTATCGAATAGAAGGAGAGGAATATACCGCAAGCAAAACTAAGTGCTTAAATTCTTTTAATAGATATCTATACTCTTCCCAGGAATATAGTCCATCCAAAACTACCATATTATGAGTTGACAAAAGTTTTCCTATTTTTGGCTTTGAAAAAACAGCATACACAGCCATACCTTTTTCTTTTCTTAATTGTTCTCGTGCAAGCTTTTCATTTGCTTCATTTCTTTCCATATTCAAATTCTTAAGAGTTTGATCGGTTAAATCCCCAAATCTAACAGAAGGTATCCCTTTATTTTTAAAGAACTCAACCGCTTCGCTTTTGCCAGAACCTGGCATTCCTACTACTGCGAGTACTCGTTTCATGAGTGTTTTCCAATGTTATGCATGATTTCTCTGTTAATTTCTTCTATTGATTTTTCGCCATCTATTTCAATTAATTTCCCTTTCTCTCGGTAACATGAAAGTACCGGTTCGATAAGTTTATGAAATAATTCTATTCGTTTTTTTATTGCCGAAAGCGTATCATCTTCCCGTACCTCACCATTTCTATACGAAAGACGCCATAACGCTTCTTTGTCGGAAACCCGTAAATAAATTACTTTGTCAATGTCGTTTTTAAATGCTTCTACTTGTACCAAAGTCCTTGGAAATCCGTCCAAAATATATCCTTTTTGATACCGACTTCGAGACAAATATTCTTCAACTATCGCAAGTGTTTTTTTATCCGGAATAAGGTATCCTGCGTTCATAACTTCTTTAATATATCTTCCCAATTTAGTATGCTCCTTTGCTAACTCTCGAAAAATATGGCCGGTTGACAGATACGGAATATTTATTTTCTTTGACAACAGATTACCTTGCGTTGATTTCCCGGCTCCCTGAATACCGATTAAAATTATTTTCATAATTTATGTAACGAATCTGTCGTAATTTCTCATTACCAATTGTGCCTCAATCGCCTTAACTGTCTCAAGCACAACTGATACTACTATTAAAATTCCTGTTCCTCCCAAAAGGAGTGTTTCAATGCCGGTAAATGATTTTGCAATTGTGGGAAAAATTGCAATCGTGCCTAAAAATAAAGCCCCGGCCAGCGTAATTCTAGTCAAAATATAATTGAGATACTGCGCGGTTGGAGTCCCGGGGCGTATACCAGGAATAAATCCTCCGTATTTTTGTATTTCTTCTGCAATTTTCTTAGGATTAAATATCACGGCTGTATAAAAGTAAGTAAACCCAACTACCAATATAAAATAAACCACATTATAAAAAACACCATTTGGATTAAACCACGTAGACAATACTTGTCCAAAAGCAATAATTGCAGAACTTTTTGTACTTTGTGCGAAATTTGCTACAAGTGAAGGAAGTAAAACTAAAGATACGGCAAAGATAATAGGAATTACTCCCGCCTGATTTAATCTGAGCGGCAAATGAGTTGTCCCGCCTCCATACGTTTTATTACCCCGTACTCGCTTGGCATAATATACGGTTATTTGACGTGTGGCTTCATTTACTACAATGATTGCGGCAATCACAAGTATGCCCATGACTAGAAATATAAGCATATTAATGATGTTTTCTGCAGTAATCGTTGAAAACGTCTGTCCGAAAATAACAGGAATTCTTCCTACTATTCCCGCAAATATCAAAAGAGAAATGCCGTTTCCAACACCTTTTTCGGTAATGAGTTCTCCAAGCCAAACTAATAACATAGTCCCGCCTGTCATTGTAACAATAAAAGAGATAAGTTGTATTGGAAGCAACATTCCAATAATTCCTTGGTTTCTCAAGAGCGCATACATACCAATTGCCTGTAAAATAGCAAGAGGAACAGTAAGAAACCTGGTGTATTGATTAATTTTTTGCCTTCCCGCTTCGCCTTCCTTAGACAATTCTTCAAGTTTTGGAAAAACAAGCGTTAACAACTGGAGAATTATCGAAGCATTGATATATGGATTAAGACCGAGCGCCATGACAGAAAAATTAGCCAAAGTCCCTCCGGAAAAAATATCTAAAAGACCCAAAAATTGATTTTGAGTAAAAAGGTTTTTTAAATTTGCAACGTTTACTCCTGCGACAGGGATATAGGCAAAAATTCTAAATACTAAAAATATGACTGCCGTAAAGATAACTTTTTTTCTAACATCTTTTGTTTGGATGCTATTTTTGAAAATCTTAAAAATATTATTCATGGAAGCGTTATCTCAATTTTGCCGCCTGCTTTTTCTATCTTTTTACGCGCTCCTTTTGATACCGGCAAAACTACTGTCAATGGAATTAGTAATTCACCGTCACCAAGAATCTTTACTCCGTACATTCTTGCGTCTTCATCGGTAACCAATTTTTTCTCGATAAGAAATTTTAGGTCAATTTTTGAACCTTTTGGAAATTGAGAGAGATTCTTTACATTAATACATATCTGCTTTTTTTTGAATACTTTATTCTTTCCTTTTCCTCGCCGAAATGGCAACCGTTTTATAAGAGGCAATGCCCCTCCTTCAAAGTAAAGCGGTATCTTGCCCCTTGCTTTTTGCCCCTTTGTTCCTCTTCCTGCTGTTTTCCCTCTTCCAGATCCAAGACCCGCGCCTAAACGCTTTTTCTTTTTTTGCGTTGTCTTCGGTAAGGTATGCAAATTCATGTCACTCCTTTTTGTATGTTTCGTTTTTTGTATGTCCGGGAAATATACTGTAAAGCTTCCAGCGCGGCATAAACATTACTCGCTTGATTTTTTGTACCCAATACTTTTGACGAGATATTTTGTATTCCGCTTGCTGCGACGACACTTCTTACCGCTCCTCCTGCGATAATACCACTCCCGACTGGTGCCGGTTTTAGGATAATTTTTGCAGCTCCTATTTTAATTCTTACTTCAAAAGGAATAGAACCATTAACAATAGGTACGTCTATCAAATGTTTTTTTGCAACCGAAACTCCTTTTCTGATAGCGCTAGATACATCAGGAGCTTTACCAAGTCCAACACCTACTTTTCCTTTCTTATCTCCAACAACAACAAGGACAGAAAATCCGATTTTATTTCCTCCTTTTGTTTTTTTTGAAACCCTGTTTACTTGTACAACAGTTTCCTTAAATTGATTTTTTGCTTCTTGCTCCATAATTTAGAATTCTAACCCTCCTCCCCGTGCTCCTTCTGCTGCTGCTTTTACTCTTCCATGGTATGCATAGCTGCCTTTATCAAACACAACCTTTTTAATTTTTTGTCCCAAAGCTTGTTTCGCAATTTCAAGACCAACGTGCCTGGCTCGATCTGTTTTGTTTCCGGTTTTAAAATTCTTCTCAGAGACATATATAAGAGTTTCTCCTTTGTTATCATTTATTAATTGAGCATACATATATTTATTAGAACGAAAAACAGAAAGCCGAGGCCTTTCTTTTGTTCCTTGAACTTTCGCTCGTGTCCTTTTTTGTCTTCGAACTTTTCTATTTTGAATGTTCATACTAGTAACTTTTAATTTTTAACTTTGAACTTTTAATTTATTTTGCTCCTACTGCTTTTGCTGCTTTTCCTGCTTTTCTCCTGATTCGTTCTCCGACGTACCTAATACCTTTTCCCTTATATGGCTCGGGGGGCCTAATTGCTCGAATTCTCGAAGCAACATCTCCAACAATGGTATTATCAATACCCAAAACTGTTATTACGTTCTCAAAAACAGAAAATGAAATTCCTTTTTTTGCCCTTACCGTAACCGGATGAGAAAATCCAACCGAAATTACTAAATCGTTACCATTCACCTGCGCTCTATAGCCTACTCCTGATAATTCTAATTTTTTCTCAAATCCCTTTGTTACTCCTTGAATCATATTTGCAATAGTTGCTCGAGTTAGTCCAAAGAGAGATTTTAAATCTTGAGTAAGTTCTCCTTTTGGAAAAATTACTACATTCTTATCTTCTATCCTCACTTCGATCCCTCCAGGCAAAACAAACAATAATTCTCCCTTTGGGCCGTTTATTTTTATAGTTCTGTTTTCAATTACTACTGTCGTTCCATTCGGAATAACAACAGGAATTCTCCCAATTCTTGACATAATAATGTATGGTGAGCTTGTCGAACTACCAGATTTTAAAAAGAAGTTCTCCTCCAACTCCTTTTTTTGCTGCCTCCTTTCCCGTAAGTACTCCTTTACTTGTTGAAAGTATTGCTACTCCTCTTCCTCTTTTTGAAGTTTTTACAATATCTTTTGCAGCAGTATATATTCTCAGTGACGGTTTGGAAAAAAGTAATACATCAGAGAAAACCGGTGTTCTCTTTTCATACCGGATTCCTGCTATTAGTGTCTTTTTTTGTCCGTCTTTTTCCTCCTTTACCTCAGATAAAAATCCCTCTTTCACAAGTACTGTTGCTATTTCTTTTACAAGTTTTGAGTACGGCAAAACCACACTTCTTCTTCGTGCTAAACTGGCATTTTTGATTCTGGTTATTACATCTGAAACTACGTAATTCATAGTGAGCTTGTCGAACTACCAGGTGGCTTTTACTACCCCCGGTAATTCTCCTTTTGCTGCAAGTTCTCTAAAACAAATTCTGCAAATTCCAAACCTTCTCATGTAACCTCTTGCTCTTCCACAAAGATTACAGCGGTTTTTATTTCGAACCGAATATTTTTGCCTTTTTTTAAATTTAACTATACTTGAAACTTTAGCCATAATCGCTTCGCTCAACTAAAAATTCAAAATTGACTTGAAGTGTCATTCCGAACGCATGTGAACAATCCCATGGGATCTCCGCTAACGCTCGATATGACATTCGTCACTTTTAACTTTTCTTAAACGGCATGCCCAATTTTTCAAGCAATGCCAAACCTCCTGCATTATCTTTAGCAGTTGTAACGATTGTAGTTTGTACTCCCTGCACTTTATCTATTTTACCAGGATCAATTTCTGGAAATACAATTGATTCGGAAAATCCAAGCGTATAATTTCCTTTCCCGTCAAAACTGCCTCTTTCTACACCTCTGAAATCTCTTACCCGCGGAAGCGTAACAAATACTAATTTCTCAAAAAAATCATACATTCGCTTTCCGTGTAGTGTTACCATGGCGCCTACCTCATCACCAATCCTAAGTTTAAAAGTCGCAATTGATTTTTTTGCTTTTGTTATTTTTGCTTTTTGTCCTGTTATGTGTGTCAATACCAAACTACCCCGTTCCAAATTCTTTCTATCGGTTAATGCGTCTTTTAACCCCATACTCACAACAATTCTAGACAAAGCCGGAACTGCCATGACATTTTTTGTTCCAAGTTCTTTTTGCAAACTTTTAACAATTTCTTCTTTATATTTTTTTGCTAGATTACTCATACATTTTTATACTATATCTCTTTGCTGCACTTCCTGCATATCCTCATTTTTTTTCTATTCTTTTCTTCAAACCCGATTCTGGTCGGTTGGTTGCAATTCGAGCATATAGGCATAACATTTGAAACAGCCAGTGGTTTAATTATGGTCACAATTTCTGATTTTTGTGTTTGAGTTCGTGCCTTTACATGCCTCTTATACTGATTCATTCCAGCCACAATAACCTTGTTCTCTTTTGTAAGAACCTTCTCAATTTTTCCCCGTTTTCCCTTATCTTTTCCAATTGTTATAACAACCTCATCTCCTTTTCTGACTTTCATACAACTTCCACCGCCATACTGGCTATTTTAATAAATCCTTTGTCTCTTACCTCTCTTGCGATCGGACCAAAGATACGGGTTCCTATTGGATTTTTATCTTTCGGATTATCGATTATCACTGCCGCGTTGTCAGAAAATCTAATATATGAACCGTCATTTCTTTTAAATTCTTTATGTGTTCTTACGACTACTGCCTTTACGATTTCTCCATCTTTTACAGCTCCAATAGCTGATGCTTGCTTAACTACACAATTGATAACATCCCCAAGATAGCCAAACTTCCTTTTTGATCCTCCAAAGATATGAATTACCATTAAAGATTTTGCTCCTGAATTATCTGCTGATTTTAATATACTTCTATGCTGAATCATATTATTCTTTCGACCCTTTTTTGATAACTTTTTTTATTTTAAAATGTTTGTCCTTGGAAATTGGATGAGTTTCTATAATTTCTACAAAGTCGCCAACAGATACTTCTGTTTCCCTTGTGTCTACTTTGTATCGTTTACTTTTTTTTATACGTTTTTTATACAATGTATGTGCTGTCTTTCTCACCACTTCAACAATTGCTGTATTTTGCATATTTTTAGAGACAACCACAGCGATTAATATTTTAGCCATGCTTATTTCCTCCCTTTCAAGTGAGTTTTGATTCGTGCGATATCTTTTCGTGTAAAAAATAATAATCTTGGATTTTTAAGCTTTCTTAAGCTATTATCCATTTTTAGATTTTGCAACTCGCTTTGTAGAAACGACAGCATTGTTTTTAATTCTTGCGTATCTTTTGTATGTAATTCTTTTATATCTTTACTTTTCATAAGGATCCTTTTTCTACAATTTTTGTTCTTACCGGCAATTTATGCTTAGCAAGTCGCAGCGCTGCATAGGCAATATCTTTTGCAACTCCGCTCATTTCAAATAACACTCTTCCAATTTTAACCGGAACAACATATTCATATACGTCTCCTTTTCCTCCACCCATGCGCGTTTCTGCAGGTTTTTTTGAAATCGGTTTATCTGGAAAAATTCGAATCCAAACCCTCCCGCCGCGCTGAGTATAATGAGTAATCGAACGCCTGGCTGCTTCAATTTGCCTGCTCGTAACCCAACCGCTGCTTTGGGCAGTCAAACCAAATTCTCCAAAAGAAACTTTTTCTCCGGCATGTGCCACGCCTTTCATAACTCCCCTATGTGCTTTTCTGTATTTTGCTCGTTTCGGAACCAACATAAAACAAATTCAAAACTCAAAATTCAAAGGTCAAAAGTGACACTGCGAGTCAATTTTGAATTTTGCCTTTTGACTTTTAACTTTTCTCTTCCGGTCTATTTATCCAAACTTTTACTCCCACGTATCCTTTTTTTGTCAAAGCCGGAACACTTGCAAAGCTAATTCTTTCTCGTATAGTTGACAACGGAACTGTCCCTTTTTGGATTTTTTCTCTCCTTCCGATTTCTGCTCCGCCAATTCTTCCTGAAAGAAGAATTCTAACCCCTTTTGCTCCCGAACTCATTATTTTTTCTGCCGTTGAATTTAAAATCCTTTTATATGGCAAGCGTTTTATAATTTGATCCGAAACATTTCTTGCAACTAAATAAGCGTCAAGATTAGGTTCTTTAATCGGCTCAATTCTAATATCTAATTTTGGTGTGTACTTTTGAGATTTCCCATCCCGCAAAATACCTAATATAAACTTTTTTAAATCTTCAAGACCTGTGCCTGCCTTTCCGACTACAATTCCCACACGTAACACGTATGCTGTGATTCTAATACTGTTAATTGATCGCTCGATTTCGATCTTTGAAACCCCGGCAAGTTTGAGGTGCTGATAAAGCGCTTTTCGTATCTTGATATCTTCAAGCAATACATCTTTATATCGTTTATCCTCAAACCAACGGCTATCCCAGTTGTATACCGGTCCTATTCGAAGTAATTTTGGATTTATTTTCTGTCCCATATACTCTCCCTTCGGTCGAGAATTTCCAATTTCCAATTTCCAATTTCCAATTGGTTTAATATTTGAAATTTGTTATTTGAAATTTGAAATTGGTATTTATTCATTCTTTCCTTTTAGTGTAATCTTAATGTGGCTTGTTCTCTTCTTGTATGGATGAACACGCCCCCGAGAAGAAGGATGAAAACGCTTTAAAGCTGATCCTTCTAAAACATCAATCCCTGCTATAAAAAGATCTTCCTCTCTTAGTTTTTTATTATTTACAGCATTTGCTACAGCACTTTTTAATGTCTTTAATAAGACATACGAAGCCCTCTTATCTGTCAACTGTAAAGCATGCATTGCTTTTTTCAGAGAAACCTTTTTGATCGAATCGGCAACCAATCTGACTTTTCTTGGACTAACTTGAACTGATCTACTGACTGCTGTTGTATTCATGTTTTTAAGTCTTTGAAATCTCACGAGCTACTACTCTTCCATGACTTCTAAATATCCTCGTTGGAGCAAATTCTCCAAGCCTATACCCTACCATTCCTTCAACAATAAATACGTTAATAAAATTTCTACCATTATGTACCGCGATGGTATGCCCTACAAATTCAGGCGGAATTTGACTACCCCTAGCCCATGTTTTAACAGGAGCGTTATCTCCGTTTGCTTTTCGCTCATTAATTTTGCGTAATAAATTTTTATCTATATATGGTCCTTTTTTAGAGCTTCTAGCCATAGTATATGTTAGTTTGTTATTCGTTATTTGTTCGTTCGCATATTTTACTGTGAAAACGATGAACTATGAACCAATAACTACTTCTTCCTCCTGCTAATTATATACGTATTCGAATACTTGTTCTTTTTTCTTGTTTTTCCAACTGCCGGTCTTCCTGCGTATGTTTTTGGAGTTGACATTCCAATTCCGCTTCGGGCTTCTCCTCCTCCGTGAGGATGAGACCTCGGGTTCATCGCAACTCCTCTAACTGTTGGCCGAATTCCCATACGAATTTTTCGCCCTGCCTTCCCCATTACTTCATTCTTCCATTCAACATTTCCTAATTGCCCTACCGTTGCCATCCCTTCTTGTCTTACTTTTCTTATTTCTCCCGAAGGAAGTTTTACATGCACCATTCTATCCTCTCTAGCTAAAATTACTGCAGAAGTTCCGGCACTACGAGCCAATTGTCCTCCTTTTCCAGGGGTTAATTCAATATTATGAATCACTGTGCCAATTGGCATATTACTCATAGGTAAACTGTTTCCGATTTTAATGTCAACATTTTTTCCAGATACTACTGACTCATTGAGTGAGAGTCCGATGGGACACAATATATATCGCTTTTCTCCATCGCTATAGTAGACAAAAGCAATATCAACTGTCCTATTCGGATCGTACTCAATTGCGGCAACCCGACCAACTACATCAAACTTATCCCTCTTAAAATCAATAACACGAATATATCGCTTTTGTTCTCCGCCCTGATGCCTGACAACAACTTGTCCGCTTGAGTCTCTTCCTCCATGTTTTTTTCTAATTATTTTTAGTCTTCTCATAATTATTGATTGTAAACTCTAAATTCTGAATTCTATTGAATCTCTCCTGTTGCCTCAAATAAAGAAATCTTTTGTCCTGGCGCAAGCCGTACTGTTGCTTTCTTATATTCGGTAAGCCTTACTTGCTTCATTTTTTTTCCAAATCGTTTTGATTTTCCTTTTACGATTCTTGTTGCGACCGATAATACACGTACTTTAAACAGTTCTTCAACTATTTTTTTAATAGTTAGTTTATCCGCATGTTTTGCCGTTTCAAATGTAAACCTGCCTTTTTGGGCTTCTCGCATTGATTTTTCCGTAATAATTGGCCTAATCAAAGCTGAATCTTTCATAATTATGTACCAATAGTCTTACCTCAAGGATTTCTTAAGAACTTCAATTGACGGCTGCACAAATACAATTGCATTATTATGTAAAACATCATACGTATTCAATTGCCGTGCCTCTGCAACTCGTATTCCTTGTATGTTTCTTGCTGATTTCCATACATTGTCTAAACGCTCTGGTATTACCAGTAAAACTTTCTTCTCGGGCACTACTCCTATATTTTTTAAAACCAAAGCCATTTCCTTTGTCTTTGGTTGTATTTTTTCAAGCCCTGAAAGTATTTTTATTGCGTTATCCTCCAGCTTGCTAGACAAAGCTGAAAACAAAGCAGCTTCTCTCATTTTCTTTGTCAGGGTTAGAGAAAAATCTCTTGGTTTTGGACCAAACGCAATCCCTCCTTTGACAAATAGAGGAGCTCGAATTCCTCCGTGCCGTGCTTTTCCTGTGCCTTTTTGGCGATAAATTTTTCTCGTTGACCCCCTTACTTCTCCTCGTGTTTTTGTCGAAACTGTCCCTTGTCTTTGGTTTGCCAAATACACTCGTACAGCGGAAGCCATGAGCTGTTTATTGATATTCACACCAAATAATTCATTAGGCAGAGTAACATTTCCGGCAGGTTTTCCTTTTACATCCAGTACTTCAACCCTCAAGCGTGCAGACACTCTTTCCCCGGTTTTTGAACTCTTAACTAAACTTCTGATTTTTGGTTTCTGCGTTTCTTTTTTCTTCTGCATTTTTGCGTTTGCAGGCTTTTTATTCACCTTCAAACTCTTCGCTTGAACTTTTGACTTTTGCTCGCCTCGCTGCGAAGCGGGACTTTTGACTTTTGAACTTTTAACTGGCATTTTCTTTTCCCTCCTCTCCTTTTGTCTCCTTTTGCTCTTCTGTCTCTTTTTGAACTTCTACCTGTTCTACCTTTTCTACTTCGTCTACTTCTTTATGCAGCGGTACAAATTTACTGTCTTCTCCATTTTTTCTAATTACAATCAAACTATTTCTTACTCCCGGGACTAATCCTTTTATTAAAATCTCAGAATCTGTTACAGCAAGTACCTCCAGGTTTTTTATTGTTACTCTCCTTCTTCCCATTCTTCCAGACATTCTTTTTCCTTTATACACTCTTCCCGGAGTCGTTGTTTGGCCGATTGATCCCGGAGCTCTTTCTCTATCTGACTGTCCATGAGTCCTTGGTCCTCCTTTAAAGTGATGTCGCTTTACCACGCCTGCGTATCCTTTTCCTTTTGAAGTACCAACCACATCAATAATATCTCCTGGTTTAAAAACACTTGCTGCGGCAAGAGTATCCCCAAGTTGCGGAAGACTAGTTGAATCCCCGTCAGAAAGTCTGACTTCCCGCAAAAAAAGAGGAGCGGTTGTCAGCCCTGCTCCTTTTACGTGCCCAATCAAAGCTTTGGATGCGTTTTTTTTAATTCCGCATCCAAGCTGGATCGCCCGGTATCCGTGCTTGTCAGGTGTTTTTACCGAAATAACTTTGTTTCCACCCACAACAACAGACGTTACCGGAATTCTGGTTCCGTCTTCTAAAAACCGCTGTGACTGAGTTTTCTTTATTCCTAGTAATGTCCGTACCATATATGTGATTATTCGTGTTTTCAAAAAAAAGCAGCCTACTTCGGCTACTGTTCTTAGGAATTCGTGTTTATTCGTGAAACCGAACTAGTCTAAAATCACCTCCATAGTTAATTTGGAAATTATACCACATTTTAAACCTAAATACACTATATCGTGATCATTCATGTCTTTACATTTTAATTTCGATATCCACACCCGCCGGCAACTCTAAATGCGTCAAGCTGTCAATTGTTTTATCTGTCGGCGAAATAATATCAATCAATCTTTTGTGAACTCTAATTTCAAAATGATCTCTGTGATCTTTCTCTATAAAAGGCGATTTGTTGATAGTATATACACTCCGCTGCGTTGGCAGTGGAACAGGACCAACAACTTTAGCTCCGGTTCGTATTGCCGTATCTAGAATCTGCTGACAACAGTTATCTATTACCCTGCTGTCGTAACTTTTTAAACGTACTCGAATTCTTCCTCGTGCCATTTTTTTCTCCAAGCCGCTTTTGACGCGGCCATATCTTTTTAAAGTTCGACCTCTCTTGAGAAAAACTAGCTTATCCTAAAACAAAAAGGCTATTTGCATAGCCTCAAATTTTTTATTTTTAACTCTTTTTTATGCAATTATCTTGCTAATAACTCCGGCTCCGACTGTCTTTCCACCTTCCCGGATAGCAAATCGAAGGCTTTCCTCCAAAGCCACGGGTACAATCAGCTTGACTGTCATTTTGGTATTATCTCCAGGCATAACCATCTCTACACCTTGCGGCAAGATTGCTTCTCCGGTTACGTCAGTTGTCCTAATATAGAATTGAGGTCTGTAACCTGAAAAGAATGGAGTATGTCGTCCGCCTTCTTCTTTGGTAAGAATATATACTTCTGCTTCGAAATCTTTATGAGGAGTAATACTGCCTGGCTTTGCAATAACTTGCCCTCTTTCTACGTCTGCTTTTTCTACGCCTCTCAAAAGGATTCCCATATTGTCTCCTGCTTGGCCTTCGTCAAGCTGTTTTCGAAACATTTCTATTCCGGTGACCACGCTTTGCTTGGTTGCCGTAATACCAACGATTTCAGCCGGCTCATTAAGTTTGATTTTTCCTCTTTCTGCTCTTCCTGTTACAACAGTTCCCCGTCCTTTGATCGAAAAAACGTCTTCAACCGGCATTAAGAATGGTTTTTCCGTGTCTCTTGTTGGGGTTGGAATATAGCTATCCACAGTATCCATGAGTTCTAAAATCTTCTTTTCTGCTTCTGCTTCGCCTTCAAGTGCTTTTAAAGCAGAGCCTCTAATAATTGGAGTCTCATTTCCAGGATACTGATACTTGGTAAGAAGTTCTCTGACTTCCATTTCTACCAAATCCAAAAGTTCCGGGTCTTGTACCATGTCGCATTTATTGAGAAAAACAACAATAGCTGGTACTCCAACTTGTCGGGCAAGCAAAATGTGTTCTCGGGTTTGAGGCATTGGACCGTCTGGAGCTGAAACTACTAGAATAGAACCATCCATTTGGGCTGCTCCCGTAATCATATTTTTGATGTAATCAGCATGCCCCGGAGCGTCAATGTGGGCATAATGTCTCTTTTCTGTTTCGTATTCAATGTGGGAGATATTAATAGTAACGCCCCGGGCTTTTTCTTCTGGGGCGTTGTCTATATCTTCGTATTTTTTAGCTGTTGCCATTCCTTTTTTAGAAAGGACAGTCGCAATAGCAGCAGTAAGGGTGGTCTTACCATGGTCAACATGACCGATAGTACCGATATTAATGTGTGGTTTTGTCCGCTCGAATTTTTTTGCGTCTGCCATATAACGTACCTGTCCCGTAAGGTTGCTCCGTAAACCACGTATGAATAATACTGAAGGCAAACGGCAAGACCCTACCGGGAAGACTTAAAACTAAAAAAAGACCTTACGAATGTAAGATTAGTGTAATAATACATCAAATTCCTTACCTCGTCAATACCCAAAATAAAAAATAAAAAAATTCTTAAGTAAAATGTAATAATAGAAATTATACATGTGTGCATGTACACACCAGGTGTGTGGTAGCTAGACACATCAGGAATTTAATCGCTTATCAGAAAAGGTAAGACTGATTATTGACTTACAAACCCCAACAATTTATTATTAACAAGATGAAAATAACTCTTACTCTTATCAAAGCTGACATTGGCGGAGTTGGCGGACACAGTAAACCCTCGGAAAAAATTCTTACCACTGTTAAAGAATTTGTTAATTCAAAAGCTTCAGAACTCTTACTTGATCATCTAGTATTTCATTTCGGCGATGATATTGGCATTTTAATGTCCCACAATAAAGGAATCTCCAATAGTCCAATTCATAAGCTTGCGTGGGACGCGTTTACCAAAGGCACAAAAGTCGCAAAATCGCAAGGTTTGTACGGAGCAGGCCAGGATATGCTAAAAGACGCGTTTTCTGGAAATGTCCATGGTTTAGGTCCGGGAGTTGCGGAAATGGAATTTGAAGAAAGACCCAGTGAGGCGCTTGTTGTTTTTGCCATGGATAAAACAGAACCAGGTGCTTTTAATCTCCCTCTTTATCTTGCATTTGCCGACCCAATGTGGTCACCAGGACTGTTGCTTTCTCCGGATATAGGCAAGGGATTTACGTTTGAGATTATAGATACTGAATATCTAAAAGCAGATAAAATTATAAAACTCAACACTCCGGAAGATACGTATGATATTGCAGCGCTTTTACGGGAAACCAGACGGTATGTTATACGAGCTATTTATTCACGGGCGCATCCAAAAGAACAGGCCTTAGCAGTCTCAACTTCAAGACTCAAACATATTGCCGGAAGATATGTTGGCAAAGATGATCCGGTTGCCGTTGTCAGAACGCAAAGAATTTTTCCGGCGACCGAAGAATTAGGCGCATGTTTTAGAGTTGGTCATTATGTCGGAGGAGACACCAGAGGCTCTCACCATCAACCCCTTATGCCTGTTAAGTTTAACTCTACAGCGTCTATCCATTATTGCATTCCGCTTGTCCAAGGTATTACATTTTCTATTCAAAACGGCAAAATGACAGAATACGTAGATATATTTGACGAGCCATTCTGGGACTTCGTCAGGCAAAAAGTGTCGGAAAAATCTATTTTAATGCGCGAACAAGGATTTACCGAACCCTCTATGTTGCCAAGAGACGAACTTGAATATGGAGGCATTGTAGAAAGACTCAAAAACTTAGAAAGTAAATTCAAGACAAAGAAATAATACCCCTAAATCCTAATTTCTAATATCTAAATTCTAAATAATCTCAAAATTCAAATTATTAAACGTTCTAAACAGTTTTGAATTTTATGTTTTTGAATATTGTAATTTATTTAGTATTTAGTGCTTAGAATTTGGAATTTATCAAAAGTACGAATATGCCCAAAAGGCTGTTTTTGTGATTCCTTTTTCTTTTAAATATTCTTTCTTTTTTAAAACCGATTCTTCATCTTCAAACCACACAATATGATTTTTTTCTTGAGCATCCTTATAGTGAACCTCGGTTTCGGATGAGATTGAATCTCTTTTTACAGAACAATTTTTAAATTCACAGTTTTGTAAAAATTTCTTTTTTGCATTATTTAAAGACAAAGCCACACCAGGCTTTATAGCATGATTATTTTCATCCACTGTCCAGTCATATCCAAATAACCCAAATACAATAACAAGCTTTTCTATGCCAACAATTTTTGAAAAATTATCAGTCATGGTTTTAAAATCATATCCGTATTTTTCTTTACCGGAAAAAGGGAAGTTTGGCCCCGGAGCACCACCTGCTTTATGAAAATCATAACTCATGACAAATATCTTATCCCCGTATTGAGCAATTTTTTTTACATCGTAGGGTCTGACTCGATAAAACACGTCTCCAAAAAGCATTATGGAAAATTCAAGTTTGTTTTCTTTTGATTTGGTATAAAACTGTTTTACAAACTCATTAATTTGATTTATAACCGAATTAAACGGAAGACCTATAACCTCCAGATCCAAAACCACTCCGGTGAATTCTTTTTCTTTTGCCAGAGTAATTGTTTGATTGATAACATTTTTTTGTGCATCTTTATTTTCTAAAATTGCAAAATTTGCTTTTGAGTCAATCATCCGAAGCGTAAGGTATTTATCGCGTCTGGTATCTGCTAACTTGTAAAATTTCGTAATTTTTTTATATCCGTCTTCCTTGGTATCAATGCCTTCAGTGTTTGCCGAAATGCCAAAATAAATAAGCCTGTCAAAGGTATCACTAACTACTTTTTCTTCCAAAGTCCAGTAGGGCACGAATAAAATCCTGCTTTGATCCTGAAACTCTTCGGAAGGTTTTACAGAAGAAACAGCAGGCGACAAGCTCAACTGTGGTTTTTTTTTATTTGATCTAAGCTGAAAGCTGACAAAAATGAGTATACCCAAAATCCCAAAAAACAATATCCACTTCACAACCCCTATTATACCCTACGAAGGAAAATGGTATCTTTTTACGGAGTGGTTAAAAGTGGAAGTCGGACTCCTTGTCGCATTAATTCTAAAGCATTTTTTCCCTGTAAACCTATTTTCATGGCCTCTTCTGCAACTAATGTAGTATGGATTTTCTCTTTTGGAACACCTCTTATTCCTGTAGTTCTCAAAAGAAGCAAAGATTCCTCAGCAGCAACTACATTGTGAATTATCCAGGTTGGAACTTCAACCACCTCTTGTAATGGAAGCGCAACTCCGTTTAATGTTGCCGCTCCATACTTAAGAAAGTAAAATTCTGTACCTTTTTCATGATAATGCCAGGAAGATACACCCCCAGCAGAAGCATTGGCAGCATATACGGCAGTATCTCCATTATCCACCAAGTCGCCATCTATAGTATATGTAAACGTAGAACCTTTATGAGATTTCGGAGGAAAATGAAAAGTAAAATCAGAAAATGTATAGCCAAATCTTGCAAAATATTGTTCAAGCTGTGTTTCCCATAGCTCTCTTGCTTTTTCCCTACGGTCAACTTTAGACTGAATCGTAGAATCGGATAGTGCAAATCCTAAAACAGTAAGTCGCTCGTGCATACTTTAAAGATAAAATTGTATCATATTGTAAAACAAAAAGAGAAATTTATAAAGTAAAATTAAGGTACAGTTTAGGATTTGGAAAAGGATTTGTCATTGCGAGGTCGCCTGAGGCGGACCGAAGCAATCCTCGAAAAAGAGATCGCCACGTCGCTTACGCTCCTCGCGATGACAAAATGAAGGGTATTTGGAAACTCCTGAACGGTTACAAATTAAGCTTATTGAGCAGAAACGCGTCCGGTAAATGTAGATTTTGAAATCATGCCTTCTATAATATTTCCTGGTACTTCTTCATAATGGGATGGTTCCATGTAGTACGATGCTCTTCCTTGAGACATGCTTCTTAGCATTGTTGCATATCCGGAGAGTTCCGCAAGCGGCACTATGGCCAAAATAATGGTTGCTTTTCCCCGCTCTTCGGTACCTAAAATTTGAGCCCGTTTCGATGATAAATCACCAATAACATCTCCCATAAATTCAGAAGGAGTGGTTACTTCTATCTTCATTATTGGTTCTAGAAGCGTTAGATCTGCCTTTTTACACGCAGCTTGTAAAGCCTGGGAAGCTGCAATTTTAAATGCGATTTCCGATGAGTCTACGTCATGATAACTTCCGTCATAACAGGTAACTTCCATATCAACCATCGGATATCCAAGAAGAATTCCATTTTCCATGCTTTCTTTTACTCCTTTTTCAACAGCAGACACAAACTCGGCAGGAATTGCTCCTCCTCTAATTGCATCGACAAACTCATATCCTTCTCCCCGTGGTTTTGGCGAAACTCTCAAAAAACAATGTCCGTATTGACCTCTTCCCCCTGATTGACGGATATATTTTCCTTCACCTTCTGCTCGCTTTTTAACTGTTTCTTTATACGCAACTTGCGGAGCTCCTACGTTTGCAAGGACATTGAATTCTCTCTTCATTCTGTCAACCATAATCTCAAGCTGCAATTCTCCAACTCCGGAAATAATTGTCTGTCCTGTTTCGTGATTGGTTTTGACCTGAAACGTAGGATCTTCGTCCATTAAACGTTTTAAAGCAAACCCTAGTTTTTCCTGGTCTGATTTGGTTTTTGGCTCAATTGCCAAAGATATAACCGGCTCGGGGAATGTAATTTTCTCAAGTACTATTGGCGCTTTATCATCACACAATGTATCTCCGGTTGTAGTGTCTTTTAAACCCACCAAAGCAACGATTTCTCCAGTATGTGCTTCTTTTATTTCTTCCCTATGATTTGCGTGCATGAGTAAAATTCTACCAATGCGCTCGGTAATATTTTTTGTACTGTTATAAATATAAGATCCAGAGGTTACTTTTCCAGAGTAAACCCTAAAATAGGTCAATCTTCCCACATGAGGATCAATTTGGATCTTAAACGCAAGGCCGGCAATTGGCTCATTTACATCAGGCTTTCTTATTACCTCTTCATTTGTTTTAGGGTTTATTCCTTTAAACTCGTGTACATCCAAAGGCGAAGGAAGATAATCAACAACCGCGTCAAGTAATGGCTGAACGCCTTTATTGCGAAGTGATGACCCTGCATAAATAGGTACTAATTTGTAAGCGATAACTGCTCGTCTGAGGGCTTTTCGTAACTCTTCTATTGTCGGTTCCTGATTTGAGAGATATTTTTCCAAAAGAGTATCATCTGTTTCTGCGATTTTTTCAATAAGTTTATGCCTGTATTCTTCTACCCCATCTCTCATGTCCTCTGGAATCTCATCAGATATATCGTATTTTGCTCCTAATTCATCTGATCCCCAGATTAAGGCTTTCCGGGTAATTAAATCAACAATACCTTTAAACGTGTTTTCCGAACCTATGGGAATAACCATAATAGCAGGGTTTGCGCCAAGTCTCTCTTCGATACTTTTAATTGTAGACAGAAAATCAGCTCCTAGTTTGTCCATTTTATTGACAAAACAAAGCCTTGGCACTTTGTATTTGTCTGCTTGCCGCCAAACGGTTTCGGATTGAGACTGCACGCCTTCTTCTGCGTCAAGAACCGTAATACCTCCGTCAAGAACCCGAAGCGATCTTTCCACTTCTGCGGTAAAATCAACGTGGCCTGGAGTATCAATAATATTGATTCTATGCTCAACACCTTTATTTTCTCCATCAGTTGGAATCCAAAACGCAGTGGTTGCAGCAGACACAATAGTAATTCCTCTTTCCCGTTCTTGCTCCATCCAGTCCATGACGGTATTTCCCTCGTCAATATCTCCGATTTTGTGGGTGCGGCCGGTGTAGAACAAGATTCTTTCCGTTGTAGTGGTCTTTCCCGCGTCAATATGGGCAATAATGCCAATATTTCTGATTTTATGTAAATCTAAAAGTCTTTTTGTCGGCTCAGCCATAAAAATAAAAATCCGAAATCCGAATATCGAAATCCGAAACCTTTTGAACATTAGAATTTTGAAAATTTGAATTTGTTTCGAATTTCGTGCTTCGTGTTTCGAATTTATAAAGTATATCATACTTTCTTTCCTTATTCTATATAAGTTTGTGCTAGTAACTGTTCACGCTTCCGACACGATCTCGTCATCCTGAGCGTAGTAAAGGATATATTCGGTAAAAGATTCTTCTGCTTTCAGTCTCAGAATGACAGTTTTATGTTAGAAGTGTGACCTGTTACTTGTGCTACAATAAGCAAACGCTACATGAACAAAGTTGCCATAGCCATTATCTTCTTATTTCTTGGTATTTTTGGATTTATTATTTATAAAAATCAACCCAGTCCTTCTCATCCTCATCTTCCCTCTACTTCTGCTCCAACGAACCTAAAACCGACCTTTTCTGACCCTCTAAATTTAGATAATCAACAAAATATAAACCAACAGTTACAAGTAAACGTAAACTCAAATCTCACAGCTACTCCGACTCCTTCTTACTCTGCTATCTCTGCCCAAATACCAAGTAAACCAACAAAAGTATTGCTCCGAACAAGCAAAGGCGATATTATTCTTGCCCTTTTTTCGGATGATGCACCGGCAACTGTACAAAATTTTTCCAAAAAAGCTGTCAGCGGATTTTACAAAAACCTTTCATTTCATCGAGTTGAAGATTGGGTTGTCCAAGGAGGAGATCCCAAAGGAGATGGAACAGGCGGATCAATTATGCCGACAGAACTTAATAAAAAACCCTTTATCACAGGCTCTCTGGGGGTCGCAAGACGGGATGACATACGCATCTCAAATGACGCGCAGTTTTTTATTACTAAAAAAGACTCACCCTGGCTTAACGAGCAATACACCAACTTTGGTCTTGTAGTTGAGGGGCTTGAGACAGTGAACAAACTAGAAGTAGGAGATAAAATCTTAGAAGTCTTGGTTCAGTAAACAAGCAAATCCTGAAATAAATTCAGGATGACAACTAGGAAAGTTTACCACCTAAAGTGGGCGAAGGCTTTGTTGGCTTCGGCCATGCGAAGAACTGTATCTCTCTTTTTGATTGCTTCGCCTTGATTATTAGTAGCGTCCAAAAGTTCTGCAGCTAATTTCTCGGAAAATGTATGAAATTCCTTGCTTGATCGTTTTCTTGCTGCGTTTGCGACCCAACGAACTGCCAAAGACATTCTTCTGTCTCCTCTTACTTCTGTAGGAACCTGATACGAAGCTCCTCCTACACGACGCGGCTTAACTTCAATTTTAGGACCAACATTCTGTAGCGCTTTTTCAAAAATTTCCAAAGGATTTAGATTCTTTTGCGAAAGAATATCAAACGCAGAATATACCGCCTTTTCGGCCACGGTTTTTTTACCGTCTTTCATAATTTTATTGATAAACTTTGCCACGAAACGGTTTTGATATTTTTTATCTGTTTGAGATTTTCTTTTTTCTGCTTTTTTCCCTCTCATAATTTGCTTACTGTCATCCTGAATGAAGTGAAGGATCTCTTCATTGTATTCGAGAGGAGATTCTTCGGCTATGCCTCAGAATGACATTATGAACTCGCCGAAACTGCTGCAGGAAGTGGGGTTGCGGCCACTACTCTTGATCCGGACGAACCCGCTCCTTTTTTCGTGCCGTACTTGCTTCGTGATGTTTTTCGTCCATCAACTCCCATTAAATCAAACTTACCTCTGACTATATGGTATTTTACTCCTGGCAAATCTTTAACTCTTCCTCCTCTGACTAATACGATTCCGTGTTCGGATAAGCTGTGCCCAATTCCTTGAATGTACGCAGTCACTTCTGTTCTATTGGAAAGTTTTACTCGAGCAACTTTTCTCAAAGCCGAATTAGGCTTTCTAGGAGTCATTGTTTTTACCAAAGTTACAACACCCCGTTTTTGCGGGGCGACAACATTCGTATAGACCCGGTCTTTAGCATTATACAATCGTCTCAAACCTGTAGAACGAGTCTTTTTAACCTTTTTTTTCCTTCCTTTTTTTGCAAGTTGTGATAGTGTCGGCATAATATATATTTAAATAGTAAATATACATTGAAAAGTTAAAATTTGCAAATATTTTTGCTATTTGCTATGTAATATTTACTATTCAGCTTCGCTGAATGCCATGGTTTCAACTGGAATAAGTCTTCCGATAATAACGTTTTCTTTAAGACCAACCAGATTATCTTCTCTACCTTCTAAAGCAGACTCTGTCAATACTTTTGTTGTTTCCTGAAATGAAGCAGCAGACAACCATGAGTCAGAGAAAAGCGCAGCTTTGGTAAGACCTAAAATAAGTTGTCTTCCGGTTGCAGGCTCTCCACCCTGGCTTAAAATTTCTGCGTTTATTTCTTCAAACTTTGTCTTGGTCACAAATTCTCCGGGAATGAGTGATGTATCTCCTACTGTTTCGATGATTACCTTGTCAGACATTTTTCTTAAAACTACTTCGAAATGCTTGTCATTGATGACAATACCTTGAGATTCGTATACTTTTTGGACTTCGGTAATTATGTAGCGCTGGGCAAGAGTTAATCCGGAAATCTTTAATACTTCTTTTGGATCTAGATATCCCTGAGCAAGAGGTGTTCCTGCCGCAATTTCATCTCCATCCGAAACTGTCAAAGTAGAAGCTAAAGGAATAAAGTATTCCCTTTCTTCAACAGGTTTTATGCGGGTGCCTCGTATTTTTATTCTATATCCGTCTTCTGTCGTTTCTATTTTTACTTTTCCTGTAATTTCTGTAATCGGAGACAAGTTTTTAGGTGTTCGCATTTCAAATAACTCCTCTACCCTTGGAAGACCTTGGGTAACGTCGCTCATAACAACTCCACCAAAGTGTCTGACCCGCATGGTAAGCTGAGTGCCCGGCTCTCCAATACTCTGTGCGGCAACTACTCCAACTGGAATTCCCATAGCAACTTTTTTTCTGGTTGCAAAATCCCACCCATAACAAGTAGCGCATATTCCATGGGACAATTTGCAATTCAAAGCAGACCTAATCACAATTTCTTCTACTCCGCTCTCAAAAAGTGCTTGGGCTTTTTCTTCGGTGATTTCTTCCCCTGCTTCAATAATACCAGTTCTATTCTTCTTTCCGGTTACTTTCCAGACACTTACTCTTCCGATAATCCTATCAACAAAGCGAGCTGTCCTATCTTGATCTTTAACAGAAACAGTAATTCCTTCAGTTGTTTGGCAATCTTCTGATGTGACTATAACATCATGGGATACGTCTACTAACCGACGAGTAAGATATCCCGCGTTTGCTGTTTTTAATGCTGAATCCGTTAATCCTTTTCGAGAACCTCTCGCTGACGCAACGTATTCAAATATCGAAAGACCTTCTCTAAAATTTGACTTAATGGGAAGCTCGACAATTTTTCCTAAAGGATCTAATATCAAACCTCTTATAGCAGAAAGCTGCTTTAATTGTTCTTTTCCGGCTCTAGCTCCTTCGGAATCAATGATAATTTTGATGGGATTATGAGACTTCAGATTACTCCATGTCAGATCTGCAATCATATCTGTTGCCTTAAGCCATACTTCATTTGACAGGCGTTTCTTTTCTTCGATGGTAATAAATCCTTTTTGATAATTTTCTTCAATGGCCGCAATTTTTTCTTCCGCCTTAGCAATGAGATTATTCTTTTCTTCAATCATTTCATTGTCAAACACAGAAACCGATATTCCTGAAATGGTGGATCCATAAAATCCAAATTCTTTAATACTGTCAATTAGTTTAGCTACTTCTTCATCGTCGCACGTTGCGATAGCTTCGGTTATTATCTTTTTAATTCCGGATGCTTTTATAGCTGTATTTACATACCCAAGTTTTTTGGGTAATCTTTCGTTAAACAGAAGTCTCCCAATAGTTGTTTCGAAAACTCCTCCGTCGATTCTGACCATAATCGGTTCGCGAAGACCAATTTTCTCAAATGAATATGCAAGTATTGCTTCCTGTCTGTCTATAAAAGAAGACATATGTTCCTTACTCAAACTTTCATCAATTGTCGTAAGGTAAAAAGTGCCCAAAGCCATTTCTTTATTTGGCAATGTAATAGGGCTTCCATCTGCGGGCTTTAATAGATTGTGGTTTGGCATCATTAAAAGTATGGCTTCTTCTTGAGCTTTTTTAGAAAGAGGTATATGAACAGCCATTTGGTCTCCGTCAAAGTCTGCGTTGTACCCGGCACAAACACAGGGATGAAGCTGAATTGCTGATCCCTCTGTAAGTACAGGATAAAATGCCTGAATTCCTAATTTATGGAGTGTTGGCGCCCGGTTAAGTAAAACCGGGTGATTTTTTGTAATTTCTTCCAAAATATCAAATACTTGAGGCGGTTTTTTCTCGATAAACCGTTTGGCAGATTTGATATTTGGAGCAAAACCTCTGACAATTACTTCTCGCAACACAAAGGGTTTAAACATCTCAAGCGCCATTTCTTTTGGCAACCCACATTCGTTTAGCTTTAGATGTGGACCAACCACAATAACTGACCGTCCTGAATAATCTACACGTTTTCCCAAAAGATTTTGCCTAAATCTACCTTGTTTGCCTCGTAACATTTCAGAAAGAGAACGAAGCGGAGAAACCACAACCTGAGTTGCACGAGGCGACACATCAATAAGTGAATCGACTGATTCCTGAAGCATTCGTTTTTCGTTTCTTAAAATAATTTCTGGAGCACCCAAAGCGATAAGATGTTTCAACCTGTTATTTCTATTTATGACCCGTCTGTACAAATCATTCAAATCAGATGTGGCAAATCGTCCTCCAGCAAGCTGTACCATGGGTCTTAAATCGGGAGGAAGAACCGGTAAAACGGTAAATACCATAGATGTAGACTTAATACCTGCTTTTCTCATGCCGTCTATGAGTCTAAGCCGTTTTACTACTTTAAGATACTTCTGCCCGGTTGTTTTTTGTGCTTCTTCTCGAAGAGAGTTGGTCAAAGCAGTAAAATCAATTTTTTGCAAGAGTTCAAAAAGCGCTTCCGCACCAGTCTTGACGGTAAAAAACTGAGGAATGTCGTATTCTAAAATCTTAAAATATTCTTCTTCGGATAATACGCTTCCTACCTTAAGATTTCTGACTATATGAACCAAAGCATCTGATATTTCTTCAAGTTTTTTTTCTTCCTCTTCAAAACGTTCTGTAATTGCAGCCATTTTTTGCCGTTTTAAGTATTCCAGTTCTTCACCTATGAGGTCTTTCTGCTCCTTGTTGATGCTGGTTAATTTTGCTTCAAGACGCTTTTGTAAAATTTCTTCAGTAACACGCTTCTCTTCCTCTGCTAAATCTTTTTTTTTGAGCTTTTTTCGCTCAACCAAAGAAGCAGAAAGAGTTTTAAATGCTTCTTTTTTCTTGTCTTCGTTAATATTAACTATAAGATATGAGGCATAATAAATAACCGACTCCAAATCTTTTTGTGAAATATCTAAAAGTAAAGACGTGGGAGACGAAGCACCCTTAAAAAACCATACATGCGATACCGCAGATGCAAGGATAATATGTCCAACTCTCTCTCTTCTGACTCGGGAAAGCGTTACTTCTACACCGCATTTGTCACAAATAATTCCTCTATATCTAATTCTTTTATATTTACCACAGTAGCACTCCCAGTCTTTTGTGGGGCCAAAAATTCTCTCGTCAAACAAACCGTCTTTTTCCGGACGAAGCGTCCTGTAGTTAATTGTTTCAGGCTTCGTGACCTCGCCATACGACCAATTAAGAATATCTTCTTTACTGGCAAGTAAAATTTTAAGCGATTTAAAATCTAATATTGTTGGATCTTTTATTTTTTTGCTGCTATTCATAGCTATTCATAGCATAGAATTTTATTCTCTTGCTTCTTTATCTACATTTGCCTCCGGAACTATACTTGTTTTCAAATCCCCCGTTGCAACTTCACTTGCGCCTAATTGCCTTTGCATTTCATTTGCTTCTTGTTTGACTTTTTCTTCTTGACTTGCAGACATAATCCCTTCTGTTGGTTCCGCCTCAACTATTATGGCGGGTTTTATGGGTACGACATTGAGTCCCAAAGCCTGAAGTTCTTTAATCAAAACTTTAAACGATTCAGGAACTTTTGGTGTTGGGATATCAGTCCCTTTTACAATAGCCTCAAATGCTTTTGCTCTTCCAACGACATCATCTGATTTAATGGTTAACATTTCTTGTAGTGTATAGGCAGCTCTATGAGCTTCAAGTGCCCATACTTCCATTTCTCCCAGTCTTTGTCCTCCCATTTGTGCTTTTCCACCGAGCGGTTGCTGGGTAACTAAAGAATAAGGTCCTGTAGAACGGGCATGAGTTTTATCCTCAACCATATGAATAAGTTTCATCATATATTCGATGCCCACCATAACTGGGTTTTTATACGCTTCGCCTGTTCTTCCGTCATAAAGCGTAACCTTTCCGTTTACAGGAAGACCAGCTTTTTTAAGCACAGATACGATTTTATCTTCTTTTATGTCTTCGAATACAGGAACTGCAAGCTTTGTAGAGAGTTTTTTTGCTGCCCAACCCAAATGAGCTTCTAAAAGCTGACCTAAATTCATACGAGCCAAAACCGAAATCGGAGAAATTACGATATCAACCGGCGTACCGTCCTCTAAACACGGCATATCTGCAACGGGTAAAATCTTTGAAATAACTCCTTTGTTGCCGTGTCTTCCTGCCAGCTTATCTCCTACAACTACGTGTCTAAATTGGGCTACCTCAACGATAATTTTTCGAATCGCCCCCGGCTCTAATTCGTCACCCTTTTTCCTGTCCAATATCGAAACACTGATTACTGTCCCTCTTTCCCCATGAGGTATGCGCAACGATGTGTCTCTGACTTCTCTTGCTTGCTCTCCAAAGATTGCCCGAAGCAGTCTTTCTTCTGCGGTTAGTTCTGTTTCTCCTTTTGGAGCGATTTTACCCACTAGTATATCTCCCGGTCCCACTTCGCTTCCAATAACCACAATTCCATCTTCGTCTAAATTTGCCAAATCTTCATCAGAAACATTAGGAATATCCCTTGTGGTTTCTTCCGGACCAAGTTTTGTTTCTACAACAGAAGCTTCGTATTTCTCGATATGAATTGACGACAACACATCTTCTTTAACGAGCCTGTCGGAAATAACAATTGCATCTTCATACCCCAAGCCGTCTAAAGAAGCATACGCTATTAAAAGATTCTGTCCCAAAGCCAACTCTCCATTTTCAGACGCGGGACCATCAATTAATACATCTCCTTTTCTAACTCTTTGCCCACGAAGTACGTATAGTTTTTGCGTATACGAGGTTGCTTGTGAAGTTCGTTTGAATGATTCAATGGTATAGGTCACTTTTTGACCTTTGTCACCTTGGAATACTAAGCTACTTGCGTCAGCATGAAGCACTCTTCCATCGAATGGGGCTCTGACAACCCGATTCATAACCCCTGAGACTTCCCTTTCCATATTTGTCCCAACCACAGGGCTCTCGGGTTTAACAAGCGGTACTGCCTGACACTGCATATGGGTTCCCATAAGCGCCCTGTTTGCTTCGTCGTGATTAATAAATGGAATTAAAGAAGCCGCTGTCCCAAATACCTGTCTTGGGATGACGTCAATGTATTCTATTTTCTCTTTGTCAACTTCTATAAATTCTCCTCTAAATCGAACAGGCACTCTCTCCGCTTCGATGGTATCTTTATCAGACAAAACCAACGCGGCAGTTATATAATGCTCTGCTTCATCATCAGCGTCTAGGTATACAATTTCATCGGTTGCTTTTATGGTTATTTTTCCTCCTCGTTTTTCTTTTACTACTTTTCTGTACGGCGCTTCTAAAAATCCACAATCATTGACTCGTGTGTATAACGCCATGTATGTAACAAGACCAATATTAGGTCCCTCAGGAGACCTGATTGGGCAAATTCGGGAATACTGAGAACTGTTTATATCCCGAATTGAAAATGCTGCTCGTTCTCTTGAGATTCCACCGGTTCCCATAACTGTCAGTCTGTTTAAATTATCAATTTCAGAAAGCGGATTAGTCTGATCTAAAATAGTTGATAATTGTGATGTTCTAAAAAACTCATTAATAGAAGCCATAATTGGTCGGGCATTAATCAAACTAGCAACAGATACCGGAATATCCGGCTGGATAAGACTCATACGCTCTTTAATACTTCGCTCAAGTCGTAAAACTCCTACTCGAAATGCCGTGGTTGCAACCAATTCTCCTACTCTTCTGACTCGTCTATTGGCCAAACTGTCGATATCATCAACCGTACCCTGTCCGCTCTTCAAAAGAATTAAATACCCAATGGTTGCAATAATATCTTCTATTGCAAGAACTCTTTCCTCTGTGGTTCTAAAGCCTGGTACATTTGATAACTTTTTGTTTATTTTGTATCTACCAACAGTTCCTAAGTCGTATCTCCTGTTATTAAAAAATAGGCTAATAAAGTTTTCTCTTACTTTATCTAACACAACAGGCTCACCTGGGTGCATTTTTTTAAAGATTTCGATTGTGGCTTCTGTTTCGTTTTGGGTTTCGTCTTTCTCAAGGGTATTTTCGATAAACGATTTTTCACCATTTTCTATACTTGAATCTTTAAGTGCTGCAAATTTATCCAAAATGTTTTGATTTGAAGAAAGACCTAATGCTCTTAAAAAGGTAGTTACGGGAAATTTCCTTCGCCTATCGATTTTTACGCTAATCGTATCGTGCCGGGTTGTAGAAAATTCTAACCACGAACCATGAATAGGCCTAATTTCTGCTATATATAAAGGTTTTCCTGTAACCGGATCTGGCACAGAAGTATAAAAAACGCCCGGAGAACGGACGAGTTGGTTAACAACAGCTCTTTCAATACCATTAATAATAAAAGTACCCCTATCGGTCATTTGCGGGATATCTCCTAAAAACACTTCTGCTGTGTGATTTTTGCCTGTTTTTTTATTAGTTAGAATTGCTTTTACGTATAAAGGAGCATCAAAAGTCAAGCCTTTTGCTAAAGCTGTAACAGGATCATTTGTGGTTTTCCCCAAACGGTAATTAGTTAAAGACAATGTCCAATTTTTTTCTGTGAAATCGTCAATTGGAGAAATTTCATGTAAAATCTCTCCGATTGCTTTTTCTTCAAACCACTTATAAGACTGTTTTTGTGCGGCAAGTAAATCCAATTGAGGCTCAATAGAGTATTTTCTTCCCCAATTCTCTCGTACTATGTTGTTTGTTTTTGTATCTTTTTTAGCCATTTGCTTTCTTATATTGCGGGCCGTTTACAACAAAAAAAATAAGCAGTCCCACAGGACTGTCATCTTTTAGAAAAGATAGAGTAAACTACTTATAACACACCTTGAACAGCGGTGTCAAGGCCTGAAAATATTGGTAACTGTTTACACTTCTGACACGATTTTGTCATTCTGGAGGCTGAAAGCCGACTTGCCTGCCGGCAGGTAGGTAGAATCTCTCCCAAAGTTAGATGCTATCGCTACGCCGAGTCAGACTCGGCTGCGCTCCAGCATGACAATTTTATTAGAACTGTGAATAGTTACACATTTGAAACTAACAAGTTGACATACCTAAGGATTTTTAATTATTGAACATTCTTTTCAAAAGAGATACCAGACGCGGTTAAATAGTTCTTCTAAATGAGACCGTAGTGGAATGGGTATTTTCAAATGGGGTTTTGTCGGTCCAACAAATCTGGTATTTACTTATTTCTGACAAAGTATGTCGAGTAAATCCATTTGCTCATGAGGAAACTCATGACTATACCCATATTTTCCAGAATCAGTGACTATATATTCAACCGAATCATCAAGCATTAAACGAGTAAAATGAGCCAGTCTTCCATTTCCCCCACCAACTTCTAAAACTCGAATCGGTTTACCTGCTGATGCTCCTAATCCTTTCGCACGCAAATGTAAATATCGAGAAAATGCGTCAATAAACTCAACGGTTAATAGTTCGTAAAAATTCTTTCTACTCTTAGAATCTATACCAAAACAAAATAAATCCCATTCATTTTTATCAGAGGGTACGCTATGGTCAAAAACAGACCATACTTCTACAAGAGTTGGCAAATGCTTCGGATCATTTAATCGCTATCTTATTGCTTCTTTACTATCTACTTCCTGCTTTTCTAAAACTTCTATCATATTAAGACTGTGAGTGAGACATAATTCACATTGTCATGCTGGATTTATTTCACCGAGTCAGACTCGGTTTCAGCATCTCCATTTTATAGATTCTGAATCAAGTTCAGAATGACATTTATGTCCCAGTCATATTAAGCGTATATCAAAAGTAAATTCTTGAAAGACGTTCTTCAGATTATTGGTAGTAGCTCAAATTGAAGTAGACATTATTTCACCTTAAACATTCTTATTTACGTATAATCTAGAAAAAATACTTGCACTAATCTAAAAACAAAAAATAGGATTGACCATGCCAGAAAAAATAGAAAAATTAGTAATGGTATTGAGATTACTCATTTTACCATTTAGGCCACTTCGCCCATTTCGGGGCTAAAATCAAACCTATTGGGTATACAAAGATCAGAAGTAAGACAGTAATAATAGATTTTGTATCCTCAGACATTCCATGATTTTTCTGCACCATAATTTCATTAAACTCTCTCTGTATTTGTCAAGAGTCAAAAAGATCAAAAAATTGTGATGTTTTTGTGATTAGAAATCCCGTGGAAAATTAGAAAACAAATAGACGATTAAAATCTGAATTAGTTTCAATGTTTTGAAACATTTAAACTCATTCACCTTATCTATTTTACTCTTTTAGGAAAGCTTGTAAAGGGTGTTTGTCTGGAATTGTGTTCGTGCTATAATCTTTCTATGACGGCAAAAGATATTATTGATACCTACATTTCTTTTTTCGAAGAAAGAGGACACAAAAAAATTGAAAATTCTCCGCTTGTATTGCAAAATGATCCGACAACTCTTTTCACAAGTGCCGGCATGCAGCCCTTAGTGCCATATTTGCTGGGAAAAGAACATCCAGAAGGAAAAAGATTGGTAAATGTACAAAACTGTTTTCGCGCTCAGGATATTGATGAAGTCGGAGACAACAGACATACTACGTTTTTTAGAATGCTTGGCAATTGGAGTCTTGGGGATTATTTTAAAAAAGAAGAAGTTTCCTGGTTTTGGGAATTCTTAACCCAAAAGCTTACTATTCCAAAAGAACGGTTATACATAACAGTATTTAAAGGAACAAATGAAATTCCAAAAGACGAAGAAGCAGAGCAAGTTTGGAAAGAAATAATTCTACAGGAAGGAATGAATCCGAAAGAACGGATTCTTTATTACGGTACAAAAAAAAATTGGTGGTCGCGCTCCGGAGTTCCGGAAAATATGCCTGCCGGAGAACCGGGAGGACCGGACACTGAAGTTTTTTATCGATTTAATATAGAGCATAATCCTGCTTTTGGAGATGTGTGCCACCCAAATTGCGACTGTGGCCGATTTATGGAAATTGCAAACTCAGTATTTATGCAGTATGTTAAGCAGGAAAATGGATCATTCAAAGAGCTTCCTAAAAAAAATGTAGATTTTGGCGGAGGACTCGAAAGACTTCTTGCAGCAGTTGAAAATATGCAGGACGTATTCCAAACCTCTCTTTTTGCTCCCATAGTTGCCGGAATTTCCCATGCAATTAACAAACCGTATTCTGAAGAATCAAAAGAAATTCGAATTATTGCCGACCATTTTATTTCTGCCTGTTTTATTGCAGCAAATGACGTAATACCTTCTAATAAAGAACAAGGATATATTTTAAGAAGATTAATCAGAAGAGGACTTGACAGTTTTTATCAGCTGCAGGGAGGAAATCTTTCAGAGATTATCGAAACTATTGTTGATCAATATAAGAATACCGATCAGATTCTTTTAACTAAGTTTGAACATATTAAGAACACAATTCTTGCCGAAGAAAATAGCTACAGTCAAACACGAAGAAACGCAAGGAAACTTATTACCAGAAAATATCCTTCGGCAAGCCATTCGGCCCGAGTTCAGGCCGAGGGCTTGGGGCAAGCAAGAATTGGAGATGAATTAAAAGGACAGGTTGAAATCTCGACAGAAGACGCTTTTGTGTTGTATACAGCTCACGGTCTTTCTCCTGCTCAAATTAAAAGCCTCGGGTTTTTGTTTAATGAGGATGAATTTGTACAAAAAATGAAAGAACACCAGCAGCGCTCAAAAATGTCAGGTACAAAAAAATTCGACAGAGTCAAAGAAATTAGGTAATATATACCTATGCCTATTTCCCTGCCTTTTTTCAAAAAAAAAGAAGAGCCTAAATACTTTTTAGTACTGCTTTTAAGAGGAGAAAAAGTCCACGCCGTACTCCTTGAGGAATTGGATGGGAAAATAAAAATACTCGAAAAATCCCAAGAGTTTTTTCAAAGTTCAATTGAAGACACAAGCGAAGAAGAATTATTAACAGTACTCGATAAAGCCATAACCAATGTAGAATCCACTCTTCCTCTTGATTTCCCTACTCACCAAACTGTTTTTGGAGTAAAAGAAAACTGGGTGCTTGATGGGAAAATAAAAAAACAATACCTTAGCAAACTTAAAAGAATCTGCGATGAATTAGGTCTTGCTCCAATTGGATTTTTAGTTATCCACGAAGCAATCGGACACTTGATGAAAAAAGAGGAAGGAGCACCTGTATCAACACTTCTAGTTGAAACCGGTAAGCGATCTTTAATTGTTTCTTTAATAAAAGCAGGAAGAATACTCGAAACAAAAAGCGCTCCGGTTAAAGGATCATATGCTTATACCGTAGATACACTTTTAAAAGAATTTGCTACAAGCGAAATCTTGCCTTCTCGAATTACTATTTTTAACGACGACAAAAATGAAGATGTGCTAATGCAGGAATTTATCGGACACACATGGAGCAAAAGCCTTCCTTTCTTACATGTTCCTCAAATTACAACTCTTTCTAAAGATTTTGGCATATATGCAATTATAACTGCCTCTGCTCAGCAAATGGGCTTTGAGGTTTTAGAAACAGAAAATGAAGTTGAAATCCACCAACAACTAGAGACTGCAGAGGTTCGTAAACCAGCAATAGAATCAGAAAAAGAAACCGAAGGCTACCAACCACAAAATGAGGTTCAAAGTGTTAAGGAAAGCCAAAGTTTAGAACGAGAACAAGCAGAAGAGATAGAAAAAGGAGAACAAGCAGACAACAAAGAAGCTTTATATCCGAAAGAGGACGTATTCCAAAAATTCGGATTCTACAAAGACACAGACATCGCTAAAATTTCAAAAGAAGAAGTTATTCCACCCGAACCAATGGCGTCTCAAGAAGAATCATCTGCGCATAAACAATCCTCAAATTCATTTTTATACACGGCCATTTTAATACTCTCAAAAGGAAAACACGTTCTTTCTCATACATTTCATACGCATATTAAACATCGTATAAAAAAACCCCGTATTTCTTTTACCATGCCTAAGGGAAAATTTGTTTTGCCGGTATTCATAACAATTCTTTTGTTACTAGGAGCAATCCTATTGTATATTTTTGGTATAAAAGCGATTGTCACCTTGACAATCGAACCAAAAGTTATTAAACAAACCCAAGACGTCGTATTCGTAAATACGTCTTCTGACTTCTCTAAGAATACTATTGCTGCTGATTTTATTACCATATCAGAAGAAGGATCGGTATCCGAAACTATTACAGGCAAAAGAGAAGTCGGAGAAAAAGCCAAAGGATCGGTTACGTTGTACAGCAGATTTACCCAAGATAAAACTCTTCCTTCTGACACAACAATTACTTCTTCAAACGGATTGCAGTTTGTATTTGATGATGATACAAAGCTTGCTTCAGCTTCTGCTGGCGCAAGTGCCTCTCCATCAACTACAAAAGCAAATGTAACGGCAAAACAAATTGGCAAAGAATCTAATCTTCCTTCTGGAACTAAATTTTCTGTTTCATCGTTTGACATATCAGATATAGAGGCAAAAAACGACAGCGCATTCTCGGGCGGATCGAAAAAAGAAATAACCGCAGTATCAAAAAATGATTTACAAAAAGCTCTAGACGATTTACCAAAACAACTCGAACAAAAAGCCAAAGAGGACCTTTCTAAAAAGGTATCAAAAGACCAAGCTATTCTTCCTTCCTTTATCTCAACCACTGTGGGTAAAAAAGATTTTGATAAAAAAGAAGGAGAAGAAGCAAAATCTCTAATACTTAAAGGAACCGTAGACTATAAAGCAATCGCATACAAGAGAAGTGATTTTATTCTTTACGCAACACGTATTCTTTCAAACAGCTTTCCCAGCAATTTTTCCATTTCTCAAAATAATCTAAAAGAAACCGTTAAAAGCATTAAGCAAAAAAATGGTTCGGAAGTTTTATCAACCCTGGAAATCCAAGCGTTTTTAGTATCTAAATTAGATATGGAAAATATGAAAAAAAACATTACCGGAAAGACGTTTTTGCAAGCAGAGGATCTTTTATTAAAACTTCCGCAAGTTTCTGATGTAAGAATTATTCTTTCTCCCAATGTGTCATTTTTACCCAAGTTCCTGCCCCGAATTTCTAAGAATATAGAAATTCGGACGAAAGTAAATGACTAAGCTTTACTATAAAAAATCTAACAAAAAAAATCTAAAGATTATAATCCGTATTGTTTCAATCGGAATATTTCTTGCCGGATTATATGTTCTTTCGTATGTATTCCTTCCTATATACTCATGGCATATATATTTTGCGCCAGTATTCGCTGCTCAAAATGTAAACTACCCAATTCCTAAATTATTACTTCTTACTCCAACAAGTAATACGTCTATTGATACAAAATATCTTGACGCAAAAAATTGGTTTCCTACACTTTCCACGACAGATACTGCTCCAAAAATTTCATCCTATACTCTCTCTATTCCAAAACTATCTATTAAAAATGCGCTTGTTTCTACAATTAACAATGATCTCTCAAAACACTTAGTCCATTACCAAGGAACCGCGCTTCCACCAGACAATGGAAACGCAGTTATTTTTGGTCATTCAACATTGCCGCAATTATTTAATCCAAAAGATTATACAACTATCTTTGCTAGAGCTTATACTCTTTCTAACTACGATAAAATTATTTTACAAATGCAAGGCATTACCTATACATATAGTATATATAACACGACTGTTGTTAATCCAACTGATACTTCTCCGTTTAACCAAGACTATGCTTTTAGTCACCTCACGCTTGTTACCTGTACACCTCCAGGAACAACATGGAAACGCTTAATCATAAAGGCAAAAATTGAGAATTTGTAAAAAATAACTGCTAAAAGCAAGGAAACGATATTTGACATCAATGCGAAAATACTATTAAATATACAAATAATTTTTGTATGACCACACAAAGTTCTTCTAAGAAGGTATGGCCAACACAAAAACCTACTCTTGAAGTCCAAATCGCATTAAACGCAATCAGAAAAAAACTAGTTGGAAAAAGTTTAAGCTACAAAGAAATCTATGCCATTATGGATTCTATTTCTCACAAACGCTTAGGGGATGTTTTAACAACATATTTTGCCGCCTCAGGTTACTCGACCGGATTTAATAACCAAGAATTATTTTATCTAACGAAAGCAATGGTTGAAACCGGAGAGCGTCTCCATTTTAAAGGAATCGTCGCAGACAAACATTCAATCGGAGGAATCCCCGGGACACGAACAACACTTGTTGTTATCCCTATTATTGCCGCTGCTGGTTTTACAATTCCTAAAAGTTCTTCAAGAGCTATCACAACTCCAGGCGGAACCGCAGATGATATGGAGGTTTTAGCACCCGTTGAATTTAGTAAATCCCAGATTTATGACATAGTTAAAAAAACAAACGGCTGTATTGTATGGGGTGGAAGTTTTCATATTGCTCCAGCTGATGATATTATTATCCGAGTTGAAGAGCCTCTTCTATTTGAAAGTTACGATAAAATATTAGTTTCCATTATGGCAAAAAAAATTGCTTTCGGGTCTAATCATGTCGTAATTGACATTCCATACGGACAATCCGTAAAAGTACACAGACTTAAAGATGCTCAACTTTTAAAAGAAAAATTTGAATTTTTAGCAGAAAAATTTCATATAAAAATTCGCTGTATTGTCCATAGAACAGACGAACCAACAGGTTGTGGTATTGGTCCAATTCTTGAAACACGCGAATCTTTAAGAGTCTTAGAACAAAAACCAAATCGACCATTGGATCTGGAAATTCGAAGTTTGAATTTGGCTGGAAACTTATTAGAAATTTGCCTAGAAGATTCTCCTCAAAAACTACGAAAGACCATAAAAACAGAATATGGAAACGGCATTGGCTGGGCAACGCATCTTTTAAAAATCGGGCTGGCTCTTTCTAAAATGCGAGAAATTATAAAAGCCCAAGGAGGGAAAGAGAATATAACAAGCGATGACCTAAAACCAGGAAAACATACATACAAAGTTTACTCTCAAAAAAAGGGAATTGTAAAGAAAATAAACAGCCATAATGCAACTGTTATTACTAAAACCTTAGGGGCCCCTCATCAAAAAAGAGCTGGAATTTACTTAGAGAAAAAAATAAAAGAACATGTTGAAAAAGGAGAACTTCTCTATACGCTGTATAGTGATAATGAATTTACTATGGAAGAAGCAAAAAAAACGCTTTCTGAATTCGAAATATTTACAATAGAATGAGGAAACTGGTAATACTTCTTTTTATTTTTGGAACATTTGTTCTCGGCGGTATCGCTTGGTGGAACAATGCGCTTTCTGCCGTTGACAAAAACAACACATCAAAAAAAATTTTTGTTATATATAAAGGACAGGGTGTCAAGACAATTGCAAATAATTTAAAACGCGAAAGTTTTATCAAAGACCCAATTGTTTTTTTTATATTAGTTAAAAAATTAGGAATCGAAGGAAAAATTCAAGCCGGAGATTTTCGTCTTTCTCCTTCTCAGTCGGCAACTGATATTGCCCAAACCTTAACCCATGGGACACTCGATGTATGGATAACAATCCCCGAAGGACAAAGAGCAGGTGAAATCGCAGATATTTTAAAAGACAATATTTCTACTTTTGAACCCTCTTGGAAAATTGAATTAAGTCAGCACGAAGGATACTTATTTCCGGATACCTATTTAATTCCGAAAGATGCTTCTATTTCATTTATTATTTCTCATTTAAAAAATAATTTTAATAATCAATATGCAAAAGTTCAAACTTCTGAGAATCAAAAAAAAATTGTCACCATCGCATCTCTTATTGAGCGAGAAGCTAAATTTAAAGAAGATAGACCCCTTGTTTCTTCTGTTATTCATAATAGGCAAAACCTGAGTATGCCGCTTCAAATCGACGCAACTATTCAGTATATGCTGGGTTATCAATATAATGAACATAGATGGTGGAAAAAGAATTTAACAAAAGAAGATTTACAAATTGACTCTCCCTATAATACCTACATTCATCCGGGTCTTCCTCCAACCCCTATTGCAAACCCAGGGCTTTCTGCATTACAAGCAGCGGCCCAACCTATAAACACAGATTACTTGTATTATATTTCTGATAAACAAGAACACAATCATTATGCAAAAACACTTGAAGATCACAATGCAAATATTAAGAAGTATGGACTGTAAAAAACTGTCATTGCGAGGAACTTATGTTCCGAAGCAATCTCTAATTGAGACTGCTTCGCTCCGCTCGCAGTGACAAGTTTTAAACATTAATTGATCCGTCTTTTAGGCACTCCGCGGAAGAATCGTTTGGTTTTTTTCTCAAAATTTTCAGTTACTTTTGCTGCTGTCTCTGCGACATCAGCAGCGTTTGACGCGGCTTTTGCTGCTGTTTGGGCTAATCCACTTACTTTAGAAAGACTTGTTGTGGTAATTTTTTCAATCGCCGATTCAACCTGCGGTATTGTTTCTTTTACTTTCGAACGAATAACTTGTGATGGTTTAACTTCATCCTCAAGTAAAAAATCCTCCAAGTCAGAAATTCCTTCGATGCCTTCTTCTGTTAATGTTTTTAACAACCGTTTGCCTTTTTTTGTGCCGAATAAAAATACTCCCACTCCTCCTAAAATAGCTCCCAATAAAAATCCATTGCCAAATGCGTTTGAATTATGATTGTCGTGATTATTATTACTCATGTTTTGATTTACCTGCCTTTCTTTTAAAAAAACGCGCTAGTAAATTTCCTACTTTTACTCCTTCAGAAAGAGCTGAAAATGAAAATAAAGAAGATAAAGGGGAAGAAACTGTCTGGGAAATTACTCCGGCATCGTCTAATATTTTATTTGCTTTTTTTACTGTTCTTCGTAATTCCCGAAGTATTAAAAATACCTGAACACCTAAAATAGCCAAAAGGATTGTGAGTACTGAAATAACTATCAAAAGTATAATCTGAGCAGCATCCGCCATAGCAGTATTACACTAGCAAAAAATCCACCCCTCGTCAATCCGATCTATCTATAATTTTCCAGTACATCTTTACAGCTTTTTCTATCTATTCAAGAGGTATGTATTCATTGGCTGAATGAATTACCTCCTTTACACCTGGTCCTAAAACAACTGCTTCGATTCCATGTTGAGCAAAAAATACTTGATCTGTTGACCCAAGAGAAGTTGTAATAGATAGTTTTGGAAAAAACTTTTTCATTTTCTTTACGACTTCATTGTTACTAGAAATATATATTGGTTCAATTGGATTTTTTAGAAATGAGGTGATAATTTCTTCTCCTACTGTTTTTTTAAGTAACTCTAATAATTTTCCGTGAAGCTTCGGGGTTGTTCTTATATCAAGAGTTACAAAACAAGCGCTTGGAATTTTGTTAATTGATTCACCAGATGTATAAATACCGGTAATATTAAGACTTGGTTCTCCTAATATATAATCCTCAAATTCTATCTGCCAATTCTTAAACTCTTTTTTTATTTTTCCTAGTGTGGCTAAAAATTTTTCAATAGCATTATCAGAAAAATCATGTTGTTTTGCTCCGTGACCAGCTTTTCCCAATGCTTGAATTTTGATAAACGCATTTCCTCTATGACCAATTTCTATAGAAGAAAGATTAGTCGGTTCTCCAACAATCGCAAAAATTTTCTCATACTGTCATACTGTTTAAAGTATTTAGTTTTTTTAAACCACCTCAAAAAAATTTTGTGTTCCCAAACCATCAGTTTCTTCATTACAAACAAATGTAAACCAAACATCAAGTGGAGAATTTTGTAAAGATTTTGCTAAAAGAAGCATTGCTGCGATTGCTCCTTTATTATCACTTGCTCCCAATCCATACAGTTTTCCATCAAAAATTTTTCTTTCTAACGAACTACCTTCTATAGTATCCATGTGCGCATTAAAAATAATGCACTTGTTTTTATTTTTTCCTTTGAAACAAATTACTACATTTCCATGTAGAAGTTTTGCTGGAATATTATTTTGTTTACAAAAATTCAAAATAAAATTTGTGAGCTTTTTTTCCTGTCCAGAAGGAGAATAGATTTGAACCAGATTCTGTAAAAGTTTTTCAGGATTCATAGTGTTCTCCTTTTCCGCCAAAAAGTTTTTCACTTTCTTTTTTTGTTTTCAATTTTGCATCAGTTATTCTTCTAATGTTAAAGTGCGTCCAATCGCTATATTTTTTTACGAGGATTTTTTTGAACGATTTCTTGTTTGAAAAGCATTAGTATATGAACCTTCGTTACCCATAAATCATACAAAACCAATTTCTGGTCTAATTCTTTTTGCTTTTCCGAAATAATAAAATGATCCGTGTTCATACTATTTTTTTTGCATTAAATATAACAGTATTGCCATTTGTGCCCACATCCTATTTTCTGCCTGATCTAAGACAATTGAATTCTTACTATCCAAAACTTCATCAGTAACTTCAACATTTCTTCTTACTGGCAAACAGTGCATAAAATATGCATTATTCGTTAGTTTCATTTTTTTAGAATCAACAATCCAATTTTTTAATCCTTCTCTGATTTTTTTCTCTCTTTCCCAATTTCCGTAATAAGACAAAGCTCCCCAACTTTTAGCACATACCACCTCTGCATCTTTAAAACTTTCTTCCATATTATTTGAAAATGACAATCTTCCTTCTGCTTCTTGTGATCTTTTTTTCATTGTTTTAACAGTTTCCTCATCTAATTCCCACCCTTTAGGATAAGTAACTGTTACGTCCATCCCTAAATCACATGCAGATAAAATTTGAGAATTCGGTGTTGCAATCGGTAATGCTTTCGGATGATAAACCCATGTAAGCACACATTTTTTATTTTTTTGCATTACCAAGTTTTTCTTTAATTGTCATAGCATCACCCAATCCTTGACATGGATGAAACACGTTAGACTCCATATTAATTACTGGAACTGAGGAATATTTCATGAATGATTTTACAACAGTATCTTTTTTTAATTCTTCCCAAGCTTTAACATTCACACTCTCAGTTGAACTTGTAATTAATTCGCTTGATCTTATTGCCAATCCATCACAGTATCTAGATAAAACACCAGATGCTTCTTTTACATGCTCAATGGTATTCTTATTCATAGCTACGCCGTCATTAAATTCAAAAGTATAACTACCATCCCAGGCATTGAGCCAATGATTGCATCTGCAATTTTAGGAGAGATTGGGGACATTAAAAGATTTCCCAATGTTCCATCTCTAATTGCTTATGCAGGACTGGACCCCACTACCTTTGAATCGGGAAGCAGCATCACAAAACACAGGAAGCTTTCTAAGAAAGGCTCTAAGTATTTAAGAACTGCACTATGGCAGGGTACTGTTTACTCTTTGGTACATAATCCCAACTTAAAAGCATTCTATGACAAGAAGCTCTCTGAGGGAAAACCAAAACAAGTAGCTTTAGGTGCTGTGACCAACAAACTTACCAGGATTATTTATGGCATCCTAAGATCTGGTCAAGATTATCAACTAGATTTTAGTTAGATCCAATATCTTGTTAAAGTGCTAAATCTTTACTCCTTAAATTGGAGTAAATTGTTAGTGTCTTTTTTAGTACTCATACTGCTATCCATTTTTGATACTTGACATTTTATAGCTAGTCTTTGAACCACTATTCTAGTTCAAGAGTGTAACCGATGTATCTCATCTTCTGCATGTCATTCAAACTCGATTCAGAATTTCTAAGATCCTGAAATAAACTCAGGATGACAAGAAGTATTTACTTTACCTCCACGTGTCTCTCGATTTTTGTTTCTTTGCCGAATCGATTTACAGCCCGAATTACGATTATTGACTTACCTAAGAATACGTCAACTGTTTTTTTAAACATTCCCTTTTCTTCCAAAAATACAGCATTATTATTAATATACACTGTTACATTGGAATCTGTTTTGCCAATAATTTGCACAGATGAACCGTTAAGCACTACTCCTTCTTTTGGACTTGTTACTTCAAGCGGTGGAGCTAAAAATGCGTACCGATTTTGATAAAAAATATAAGTTACCAACAATAGTAACAATATAACAATAGTAACAATTGTCCGACTTAACCTTGTTCTATGAATAGAAAAATCCTGTCTTCCTACAAGACCTTCAGGTAAAACTCTATATATTTTTTCTTCATCAAATTCCCTTCTAAAAAGAGCCATGGTTTCTTTTTCCGGAAGTCCAAGATATTCAATATAATTACGAACAAATCCCTGGGCGTATGCTCGTGACGGAAGTTTGTTATATTCCCCTTTTTCTATTGCGGAAAGAAATTGAGGTTTAATTTTTATTGCCTTTGATACATCTTCCAAGGTTAAACCTTTTTTACTGCGTGCGTCAAAAAGAATCTGACCAACATGAATCATAAATTCAAAAATCAAAAGGCAAAATTTCAATTCAAAATGCAAAAGTAAAGATTGTTTAGAACTGGATTTTGACTTTTTACTTTCACTTCTGAATTTTGACCTTTGACTTTTGACTTAATTATTGTTCTTGTCCGTGCAAGCTATTGAGGAACTCCTGTGCATTTTGGACAAGTACGTCTCTTGGCTTGGCCCCTTCTCCAGGGCCGACAATTCCAATTTCTTCTAACTGATCAAGTATCCGAGCAGCCCGAGAATACCCGACAGATAATCTTCTTTGTAAAAGCGAAGCCGACGCTCTATCGTGTTGGCATACTGTCCGAATTGCTTCTTCAAATAACGGATCTCTTCCGTCAGGTGAACCTCCACCTGTGTGTCCGTTGCCTTTTTTAAGAGGCAATTGTTGCGCTGTAACTTCTTCTGTATATTCAACCGGAATTCCTTTTGATTTTAAGAAATCAACTAATTTTTTAACTTCTTTTTCCGAAACATACGTACCTTGAATACGCGTTGGTTTGGCTTGATCTGGAGGGACATATAACATATCTCCTCTTCCTAATAATTTCTCAGCCCCAGGGCCGTCGATTATTACCCTGGAATCAATCATCGAGGAAACGTTAAATGCGATTCTGCAAGGTATATTTGCTTTAATAAGTCCTGTGATAATATTAACAGACGGCCTTTGGGTTGCAATTACCAAATGAATTCCGGTTGCCCTGGCCATTTGAGCAAGACGGGCAATAGAATCTTCAACATCAACTGGAGCAAACATCATAAGATCCGCAAGTTCATCAATGACAATCACAATATAGGGAAGTGCCTGAAATCCGGATAATTCATTGTATCCGTCGATGTTTTTTACTCCTCTTTCTGCAAATAATTTATACCTTCTGTCCATTTCGCCCATCGCCCATTTTAATGCAGATAAGATTTTTTCCGGTTCTACAATTACCGGAGTAAGTAAATGCGGAATACCATTGTATGCTGTAAACTCAACTCGCTTTGGATCAACAAGAATTAACTTTAACTCAGCAGGAGACGCACGAAATAAAAGCGTGCAGATAAAAGAATTAATTAAAACTGATTTTCCAGATCCTGTGGTACCGGCAACTAACACATGAGGCATTTTGGCAATGTCCGCAACAACTGAATTTCCCGACACGTCAAGACCTAATGCAGCCGTTAATTTTGATTTACTCCTCTGCATGGAAGAAGAAACAAGAATTGTCTTTAATGTGACAATTTCAAGCGATTTATTCGGAATTTCTATACCAACTAAATTTCTTCCGGGAATCGGCGCTTCGATTCTGATTTGTCCGGTTGGAGCTTCCGTTGCCAAAGCCAAATCGTTTGATAATGCAGTAATTTTAGAAACCTTTGTGCCCAAAGCAATTTCCAAAGCATACTGGGTAACAGCAGGACCTAGGTTTACTTCAGAAACCCGGGCGTCAACGCCAAAGCTCTGTAGAGTTTTCTCTATAACTGCAGCGACTTTTTTAATATCTCCCCTGTCTGCTTTTTGATTTGAAGCATCAGACAAAAGAGATAAAGCCGGATATTCCCAAATTCCTCCACTTGTTAATTCTCCAACAGTATTGGTTACTAATTTTTCGGACAAAAGCTCTGGTTCTTTTTTTACGTGCTGAATTTTTATATTGGCAGCCGGAATCACAGCTACATCTTTTATCCCTCCTCCTTTTATTGCGATTGGTTTATTTCTGACAATAAGTTGTTTTTTTGTTTTGAAAAGTGAGTTAATAAGATTTTTTGGATAGAATCGTAAAATATTTTTAATTGTAAAAGAAACACCTTGCGTTAACTCATCTAGTGTTGTATCAAACAATACCACTAATCCCACAAATACTCCTATCAAAAACACAAGCATGCTCCCTAATTTGGTAATCATTTCCGCAAATGTTCTAAATAACATTTCGCCGACTCTTCCACCCTGTGTAAGACCAACAAGAGAAGTAAAAAACAAGACAAACCCAAGCGCTACATTAGGTTTTGAAATAAATAGTTTTAGTCGTAAAAATAAAAAACCAAACAGAATTATTACAAAGGGAAATAATATTGCGGAAAACCCAAACATTTCTTGGAGTTTTGTATTTAATGTCGTAAACGAACCGCCGCTTTCTCCAGGTGGAGTAAAAAATGTAAGAAGAAGTAAACCACCTGCTAAGATAAACCCTAAAGCAAAAAGAGTATAAATTGTCTCTTTTCGAAGTTTTAATTTTGGACCTCTCCGCCTATATCTTCTCTTGGGCATATATTCTATTATATAAGTAAAATTTCCTAATCACAAGCGTATCTAAACTTCAATCACAACCGGAAGCACAAGGGGGCGTTTGCGGAGTTTTCTCAAAATAAACCGTTCGCAGACTTCTCCGACAAACTTTCTCATATATGTCCAATTACTTACTAAGCCATTTTTTTTCTTTAATGATTTACATAATTCCCTCTCTACTCCTGCTGTTAACCTTTCTATGTTAACCGCAAATCCGCGGGTAATAATATCAGGTTTACCAACAAGCTGACCATTCGATGAATCAATTTCTACCATGATAATTACAATCCCTGATTCCGATAATTTTTGCCTGTCTCGTAAAACAAAACTTTCTAATTCCTCTCCTGTTATTTCATCCACAAACACGTTTCTGACAGGAATTTTTCTGCCTAATCTTCCCCCGTTTTGATTAAATACAACCTCCTGCCCGTCTTCGACTAAAAAAATAGTTCCCTCTGTGTAGCCGTTTTCTTTTGCTAATTGTTTGTATAAAGCCATGTGCCTAAAATTCCCGCCAATGGGCAATAGTGTTTTTGGCTTTGTCAGCTGAATAAGTTTTACTAATTCATCCCATGACCCGTGTCCTGAAACGTGTAATCCAACGTGGATTTTTGGATACAAAACCCTGATTCCTTTTTTAGAAATCTCGTCAATCATAGAATTTACCAAGACTTCATTCCCAGGAATCGTATCCGAAGAAAAGATGATAGTGTCCTGGGAGGTTAATTTAATTTCTTTATGTTCTCCATTTACAATTCGTGCCATGGAAGAATTCTCTTGTCCTTGGCTTCCTGCAACGAGGAGGACAATCGAACTATCAGAGCAGCGTTCTAATTCATCAATTTGAATTTCTGTGTTTCCATCAAGCTTTATGTAACCCATTTTTATGGCAATCTCTTTTGCTTTTATTAAAGATCTGCCAATAAAACAAACTTTTTTACCTAGTGTTTCCGAAGCTTGTATAATTTGATTAAGACGGGCGATATGAGAAGAATATGTTGTCACCAAACATTTTCCCTTGCTTTCCTGTATCGCTTTATAGAGCGAGTCATATAACGGAGTTTCCGACCCTGAGTTTCCTTTTTTTTCTGTCCCCAAACAATCAGATAATAAACAAAGCACTCCTTCATTTCCGGCTTGGGTAATTTTTTGATAATCACTCACTTTTTTATCCCACGGCATATCATCAAATTTAAAATCACTGCCGTGATAAAAATTACCAATTGGAGTTTTAATAAACATATGCGAAGTGTCTGGAACCGAATGGGTAACATGAATAAACGAAACAGAAAAATCTCCCAGTATTTTTTGATTACTCGTGAATGGAATAGATTGCACTCTATGATCAAGTCCGAATTCTTTTAATTTTTCATTGCAAAAAGAAGCGGTAAGCGGTGTGGCAAAAATAGGGAAATTTGGCAATTGCGGAAGAATAAATGGTAGTGCACCCAAATGATCCTCGTGTCCATGAGAAATACACATACCTACAATTTTTTTTCCTGATTGAATTGCATTGAGAATATAGGTGATATCTGGAACGAGTAAATCAACACCAAACATTGTTTCATCCGGAAACCCAAGTCCGCAGTCAACAATAAGTATTTGATTATTATATTCATATATATACATGTTGCGGGTAACGTTTCCGGGACCACCGAGGGGAATAAGGGAAAGAGTATCCATATTAATTCCTAATTTCAAATTTCCAATTAATAATTTCAAATAAGGTTCCTTATTTATTTGAAATTCTCTGTATATTCTACCACGTCAGGAGAAATTCTTTAATATTTTGTGAATTTATGTGTACTGTTTGAGCTTTTCCCTCAACTATAATCCGCGCTGCTTTTCTTAACATCCCTTCTATTGTCCTATACAAACTTCTAATTCCAGAATCATACCCTAAAGGTCTTATAACTGTTGGCCATAAGTTATCATCAATAAAAATTTTATTTTCTGTTAATCCTGTTTGGGCTCTAATCCGAGGAAAAAAAAAGCTCTTGGCAATCACAATTTTTTCTTGATCTGTATACGAAGGCATTTGAATAATCTCAAGTCTATCCAAAACTGCAGCAGAAATATTTGTGGTGTTATTTGCAGTAGCGATAAATAGTACTTCTGACAAATCAAATGGATAATCAATATAATGATCGGTAAATGCTTTATTTTGCTCAGGATCCAAAAGCTCTACTAAAACTCCCATAATATCGGACATTCCGTGTTCTGATACCCTGTCCAATTCGTCAAGTAAAATAACACAATTTTTACTTCCGGCGCGAACTAATTTTTTAATAATGTATCCTGGTTCTGCATCGGGCATTGCCTTGGATTGACCCCGTAAAGCCCTTGCATCTCCCATTCCTCCAAAAGGAATTCTTTCAAATTTTTTTCCTAAACTTTCTGCAATAGAATAAACCAATGTTGTTTTTCCGGTTCCGGCAAGTCCAACAAGACATAAAATAGGCGCTTTTGAAGGAATCAATTGTTTTTCTTGATTTTCTTTTAAAATTAAAACTGATAAATAATTTAGAATATATTCTTTTACACCGGAAAGCCCATAATGATTTTTATCCATTACAGATTTTGCTGTCGTTAGATTTAATATATCCTGAGTTTTTTTATTCCAGGGAAGACTCACTACCCAATTAATGTAGGCAACCGAGCTTTCATATTCTGTAATATATGTTGAGCTTAAATACCCGGAAGATGCTCGTAAAAGAGCAAGACGCGAAACCCGCTCCGTAAGTAAATCTTTTAAGTCAGCAGGGATATCTGCTTTTTCTATTTTCTCTCCGAGTTTTCTTACTTGATCCGAAGCATCAGTAGGTTTCTGAATTACTGGCTGAACTGGTTGATCAGTTGGGACAGAAAGATCCATACCTATAGAATACTACAAATACTACCAATAAACAAAATAATTCAGAATCTAGAATTCATAATTCAGAATAAAATTAAGAATGTAGAATTATAAATTCTAGATTCAATTCTGAATTCTAAGCTCTGAACTCTAAATTCTAATAGTGGGTTTTTCGAAAGCGTGGACGAGGAGAGGTAGATCGAAGGTTATTTCTCTCCGACCTTTCTCTTTGAAATTGCCTTGACAGCGGATGAGGCGAACGCCTCTCAGGTCTTTCATCTCGTCTTTCTGGTCTTCTTCCCGAAGTCTGTCCTCGCCTGTCAAGTCTTCGACCCCCAGGTTCAGACCCGAAGGTCCCGCGACCTCGGCTTTCGGCCTCCGGCCCAAACAACATTGACAAGTTTATCCTTCCTTGCTCATCAATTTCTGCGACTCTGACTTTTACTGTTTGTCCAATTGACACTACATCCGATGGGTCTTTGACAAAATTTGTTGACATTTGAGACACATGGACCATTCCTTCTTTTCCAGGAAGAATTTCAACAAAGGCTCCAAAAGGAAGCATGCGCCTTACAACTCCTTCAAACTCCTCTCCAACAACTATTTCCCGGGTCAAATTCCTCACCCAATCTGTTGCCTTTCTAACAGCTTCCTCAGAAGTCCCCGAAACCGTAACTGACCCGTCATCCTCAACATCAACCGTTGCCGAAGTTTCGGCAATAATATTTCGAATAACTCGCCCGCCCGGCCCAATTACCTCACCGATTTTTTCAATCGGTATCTTAACAACTTCTATTTTGGGAGCAAATTCAGAAACTGCTGCTCGTGAAGCAGTAATAACTAACTTCATTTTTTCTAAAATAGAAAGCCTCCCCGCTTTTGCTCTTTGTAGTGTTTCCTTAATCTGATCAATGGTTAAACCCAGAATCTTTACGTCAAGTTGAACTGCCGTAATACCGCTGTCTGTACCACTAACTTTAAAATCCATATCACCGGAAAAATCTTCCAGCCCAATTATGTCGGAAAGAATGACATATTCATCTTTACCTGAATCTGCTAAACGGCTCATCATTCCCATAGCAATCCCTGCAACTGGTTTTTTGATCGGAACTCCGGCATCCATTAAAGCCAGTGTTGATCCGCAGGTTGCTGCCATACTCGTGGAACCATTAGACGATAATATTTCAGAAACAACCCTAATGGTATAAGGAAATTTTTCTTGACTTGGAATAACAGCTTCAAGTGCCCGTTCTGCCAAAGCTCCATGCCCAATTTCCCTTCTTGAAGGAGTACCCATTCTCCCTGTTTCCCCTACAGAATAAGGAGGCATGGAATAATGATGAATGTATCGCTTGGATTCTTCTCCTTCTGCGGATTCGATTAACTGCTCGAGTCTTGGAGATCCAAGAGTTACAACTGTCAAAGATTGAGTGTTTCCTCTTTGGAACAAGGCAGATCCGTGAGTTCTCGGCAAAAGTCCAACTTCTACGGTTATAGGACGAATCTCATCGATTTTTCTTCCATCTACTCTTTGAGACTTGGTTAAAACAGCCTCTCTAATTCCTTCAAATAGAATCATTTCAACTGCTTTTGCTATAGTTTTTTTATCTACTGGGCTTTCCGGATTTGCTAATCCTGAGCTTGCCGAATGGACTTCTTCAAAAATTTTACTAAGTAGATCTTCTGATTCTGAGGAATCAGCTTCTTTTGTCGCTCTGGATTTTCCCAGTTCTATAATCTCTGATTTATATGATTTTTCAATCCGGGCAACAAGCTCATGTAAGACGCTACTTTCTGCTGCAACTTCTTTCTTTTGTCCAATTTCTTTCGCTAATTTCTTTATTGCCTCAATAATTTTTATATTTTCTTCGTAAGCTTTCTGAATTGCTTCAACAACAACGTCCTCGGAAACTTGTCTTGCATCAGCTTCAAGCATGAGGGTTTTTTCTTTTGTTTGAGTCACTACCAAGTTAAGATCGGAAAGGGCTATTTCTGCGATATGAGGATTTATAATAAAATCATACTTCCCATTTCCTTGTTCTTTTATAAGACCGATTCTAACGGCACCAACAGGACCTTTCCATGGAATTTTTGACAAAGACAATGCTGCCGAAACCGCAACAATTGACAATACATCCGGTTCATTCTCTCCATCAACTGATAAAACAGTAACTACGACTTGGATTTCTTTTTTGTATTCTTTAGGAAATAAGGGTCGAATTGACCTGTCTATTAAACGTGCTGTTAAAATTGCCTCGTCTGAAGGTCTGCCTTCCCGTTTTACCCACCTACTCCCTTTAATTCTTCCGCCTGCGTACAACCTTTCTACGTACTCAACTGTCAAAGGAAAATACCCTAATTCTGTTTCCTTTCCTTCCACAACAGTCACCAGTACCATTGTGTCTCCCAAACGAGCAAGTACGGAGGTTGTTGCTTGCCCAGCAAGCTGTCCTGTCTGTAGAATTATGGTTTTTCCGTTAATATCTAAGTTTACTGAGGTCTTTTGCATGTATTCTTTTTTCTTTCTTTAACGTAGCCTTAAGAAGCATCTCTCTTAGGTCACTTTTCTCATTATATCACACGTTAATCTTTTAGTCCAATCTTCTTAGCAATTGCTGCGGCTCGTTTTTTTTCAACTTTTCCCAAAAAATTTAAAAGTCTTCTGCGTTTGGCAATCATGGATAAAAGCCCACGCCTGCTATGTATGTCATGAGTATGATTTTTTAAATGCTCTGTTAATCTTTCAATTCTCCTTGTTAAAAGCGCAATTTGGACTTCCGGACTCCCTGTATCTCCACTAACCGTCTGAAATTCTTTAATAATTTCTTGTTTAAGTGTCGAAGATAACGACATATAGGGATGTATTATAGCAGGAACAAAAGCTTACTACAAGCATTGAAAGTATCAAAAAGATACAAAACTTTATACTATGGTTGATCCTTTATAGATTTTAGGAGCAAGCCAATCTGGCGGAGCCTCCTTTTTCTTTTCCTGTTCTATCTCTTCTATGCTACTGGCTGGAAGTTTCTGTTGAGTTTGTTTATTCGGTTGAGCAGAAGGTCTGGGTCCAAAAAACGGATCATACGTTCCTCCAAAATCACCTTTTGGTAATACTTGTCTGACAGCTCCTTTCTTCATAAGAAGTGCTGCCATTTCGAAGGCGACAGTGGAAGTTTTCGGATTGCCAAAATTATTTGTAGCGCTTGAAATTCCGGAGAGGAGATTTTGAGCTTCGTCAATACCAAATTCTAAGGGTAAAGAAGACAAAAGTGTTGCAATCTGCTCAGAAACTGAAGAAAAATTAGGCGACACCAACACCACGTCGCCAAATCCTTGATTTTGAGTATTGTTGTCAATATTGACTACCGTTGTGTCTTTTAAGCTCTCCGTATCAAATAACTTACCTAAATCAGAAAGTCGTGGTGTACCGATAACAAATAAGATTTTTGCAGGAGATATACCTCGTTTATACCGTATTTCTTGCTCAGAAAAAGTAAGTCCGACTTCTCCAGCCTTAACAACTATATTAAGGTATCCATCTTCAAGGGTATACGAAACTTTTTCTATTTCTCCTTCTTTATACGGAAAAGAAACAATCAGATCTCCCGTGCTACCGTTTAAATCTGTTTTTACCCTATCAATTCCTACGAGTGTTGAAACTTCAACCAAGGGTGAAGTTGGAGAAGCAATGACAACCTGCTTTCCCATTTTTTCTAAAGATAAAGCTAAGGATAGAGCGGCAGCCATTGTGTCAAGTGTTGGATTTTGACCAACCGCAATAGCTATTTTGTCATTTTTGGACAGAAGATCACGAATTTTTGCAAACGTAGGGTTGTCCATACTGTCAGTCGTGGCATAATAGCATATCTCCTATAGTAAAGTCAAGCACCGGAGCTATGATAATTCCGCATTCTTTTCCCTTCTCAACTTTAGAAGCTTGTTCTTTGCCAATTCTAACCGAAGTAATCGTGCTTTCGCCAATAACTTCTTCTCCTCTTATAAGCCGCACCTTGTCTCCCCTCGCAACTCGTCCCTCTGTAACTCGAATCCCCAAAACTTTTGTTTTTTCAAATGGAAAGCTTGCAAGCACGACAGCAGAACCAAAAATCTGTTCTTGCAATGAAAGCTGTTTTCCTTCCAAAGCATCTTTTACCTCGTCTAAAAGCTCGTAGATAACCGTGTAATTTTTCAGAAGTACTCTTTCTACTTGCGCTAGTCTTTGGACTTCATTCCTTATTTTCGTATTAAAACTAACGAGTATTGCTCCTGTTGATTTTGCTAACAAGACATCTGCTTCTGTTACTTCTCCTGTTTTTTTCAAAATTACTTTAATTTCTTTGGGAAGAGAGGCCGTAATTGCTTCCAATGCTCCTTCAGTCTCAGCGCATACTATAATAGAAAGTTCGCTCGCCTCGCTACTCATAAAAAATAATGACTTTTTCCCTTCTGCTTTTTCTATTTTTTCTACTTTTCCTACTTGTTTTATCTGTGCATCTGATTTTTTATAGACCATTTCACCTACTACAGGTGGATCTTCAAATCCTAAAATTTCCACTCCTTCTCCTTCTTCTGCTTTTTGAATCTTTTCTCTTTTATCCGTAATTAAAGCTTTGACACGGCCATGTATTTTTCCTGAAGTAATTTCATCTTTTATCTTTAAATTCCCTTTTTTTATAATTACTGTTGCAAGCGAACCTCTTTTTATATCCCGCTTTGACTCAATCACGATTGCCTCAAACCTTTCGACTCCACTTGGGACAAGTTTTTCCGCTCCTACTTTTAGATCAAATACTAATAAAATAAGCTCAAGCAACTCCTTAATATTGTGACCTGTTTTTGCTGATACCTCTATTTGAGGTATGTCTCCGCCTCTTCCTTCTACGAGTACTTCTTCTTTTGCCAATTCTCCTATTACCTTTTCCGGGTTTTTATCAGGTAGGTCTGATTTTGTCAAAACAACAATAAAAGGGATTTTAGATACTCGTAAATGCTGAATTGATTCTTTTGTCTGAGGCTTAATCCCTTCACTTGAAGAAACTATTAACAATCCAATATTTGCAGCTGTTGCCCCCCGACTTCGCATCTTGCTAAACGCTTCATGTCCTGGCGTGTCAATAAAAGTAATCTGTCTTTTTTTATCTTCATGAAAAACCTCAACGCTTGAGGCACCAATTCTTTGGGTAATTCCGCCGTGCTCCAGTACTGCTATAGATGTTTTTCGAATTGCATCCAAAAGTGAAGTTTTTCCGTGATCTACATGACCCAAGACCGCAACTACCGGAATGCCTAAATTGCCTGAAGTTTGAACTAATTTTTGTGTATTTTTTTTTGGCATACAATAGTAACTGTGACCGAAATTTTCAGAAGACTCGGAATGCTCGGAGATCCAGTATTTCAGGGGGTCTGATTATCAGATAGTCTGATTTGCTGATATTCTGTCATACTGAGTTTTCTGAGTTTTCCGAATCATTTTTCTCTTTTTGAATTTTCTTTTTTGCTTTCTTTGCCTTTTTAGCTTTAGCTGCCGGCTGAGTACTTACATCATCCGTCTTAACCTCTTTTGCCTTCCCTTCTGTCCCTTTTGCGTCAGTCGCATTTGACGCAATCTCTTCTTGAACTTCTTCTTGCGTGTCCTCCAAAACTTCAGCGTCGGGGAATCCTTCTATCTCAATTCTATATCCAGTCAGTTTCGAAGCGAGTCTTACGTTTTGTCCTTCTTTTCCAATTGCCAATGACAATTCATCTTTTGCTACAAATACGCGGGCAATATTTTCTTTTTCGTTAATTTCAACTCTAATATTTTTTGCAGGAGACAACGAAGCTGCAATATATGCTTTACTGTCTAATTGCCATTGAATAATGTCAATTTTTTCAAGCCCGCCAAATTCCTGTATAATTGCCTGGACTCTTACTCCCTTTTGCCCTACACAGCTTCCTACCGGATCAATTCCAGGTTGATTAGTAGCAACCACAACCTTACACCTATTCCCAGGATCTCTGGCTATTGCTTTTATAACTACGCTTCCTTGAGCAACTTCCGGAACCTCCCGTTTAAAAAGCCCCTCTATTAACCCGTTACTTGCCCTGGATACAATTACCTCTTCTTCCCTGGCTCCTTCTCGAATTTCTAAAAGGTTAACAGCCAAGCGCTGATTTAAATGATATTTCTCATTAGGAATTTGCTCGGAGGGAGGCATGACACCTTCTGCCTTGCCGATATCAACAATGACATTTGGTCCGGCAAACCGAAGCACCATACCGTTGACAATAGTGCCAATTCTGACTTTATAGTCGGACAAAATTGCTTCTTTTTCTTTTTCTCTGATTTTTTGCAAAATGACTTGTTTTGCGGTTTGTGCTGCGATTCTGCCAAACCCGGGAGGGGTAACATCAGTATCTTTGTGGAAGATATGCGCTTCACCGGTATTTGCATCTAATGTTGCTGTATATTCTTCGATTTCTACTGTCGGGTGGTCTTTTCTATACGCAGCTACAATGGCATTTTTAACTGTTTCCAAAACAACAGAGGGGTCAACCCCCCGCTCGTTTGCTACTTGATTTAATGCGAGCATAAACTCGCTTCTTTGCACAGCCGGCATATTCCTTAATCATTCGTGTTCATTTATGAACATTCGTGTATTCAAGTATACCAGATTCCGAGATTTGCTTCAACATGACGCTTTACCTGTAACAATTGTAACAAACCTTAAAACTCAAACGGCTGTTTTGGAAGCAAAAAGAAAACATTAAGTATTAATTATCACGTGCGGGTTATTATCTTGATCTACGTTTAAAGTAACTCTGTTTCCCCTTTTTATTTCTTCTGTGAGCATTTTCTGCGCCAGTAGACCTTCTATTTTATCCTGAACAAACCGTCTTAAAGGCCTGGCACCAAACTCATCATTTGTTCCTTCTGTAACTATTTTTTGCAGAACAGAATCATCAAAGGAAAGAGTTATATCTTTCTCCTGCATTTTTTTAATTAATGAGCTTAAAAGCAATTTTGTTATTTGACCCACTTCATCTTTTCCAAGGGGTTTAAATGTAACTACTGCGTCAAATCTGTTTAAAAGTTCAGGCCTAAAAATATTTTTACTTTGCAATTCATCTAAAAGCCGTTTATGGAACACCTCATCAATTTTTGTGCCTTTTTTAATTTCCTCCCGAATAAATTCAGCTCCCGCATTTGAAGTTGCTATGACAATTGCATTGACAAATGAAACAGTCCGACCTTTGTTATCAGTTAATCTTCCGTCTTCAAGAACCTGAAGAAACAAATCTAAAATCCTGGTATTTGCTTTCTCGAATTCGTCTAATAGAACAAGTGAGAAAGGATTTTCATGGATTTTATCAGTTAATTCTCCCCGCTCACTGCCTTCTCCAGGGCCTGCTCCTAAAAGTCTTTTCAATCCTGTCTCATCGCTATACTCACTCATGTCAAGTCGTATCATATGATCTTCTCCATGAAAATATACATGTGCCAATGCCTTGGCAGTTTCGGTTTTTCCAACTCCGGTTGGCCCTAAGAATAAAAATGAAATTGGCTTTGTTGTACTTGCTAATCCTGTCCGAATTCTTCTCATTGCTTCAGAAATTGCCGTTACTGCTTCTGCCTGATCAATTATACGCTCATGGAGTTTATCTTCTAGATGTAATAAAACGTATTTTTCTTCTCCAACAGGCTTTGCTACAGATATTTTTGTTTTTGCTTCTATTGTTTTTACAATATCTAAATCCGTAACAGTTCCTCTATATTTTTTGCCATATGTGTCTTTTGTATACAAAGATACCTTATGAGCACTATCTTCCAATAAATACACCGCGCTTCCCGGCAGCACTGCATCAGTCATAAATCTATGAGAATACTCAACGCTTGCTTTAATTGCTTTATAGGTAACAGTCACATGCTCCTTTGCTTCTATTTCACCTGCTTTTTTAAATACCATTCCCACTGCTTGACTCTGATCTGCCCCGTCAAGTTTTACTACATCAAATACCTCCATAATCGGATGGTCTTCAAGTAATTTTTTATATACTCCATTTGTTGCTGTTGCAACAACCGCAAGACTCCCATCTTTTAAATACGGCATGAGTATTGAAGACATATCTATATCTGTTGCACCTTCGCCTAACAGATTCGACAGGTCAGGAATAAATAACACAACATTTCCACCGTGAGAAACCTCATTAATGATTTCTTGGAGTCTCGTTTCTAAGTCACTTTTCTGCGAAACTCCGGATACAAACAAACCCGTAAGCAATTCCAAAACTCGCTTGTGACTTAGTTGTTCTTGCAGCTCTCCCATATAACTTTTGTATGCAAAACTTTCAACTAATGTATCTTTTCCGCTTCCTCTTTCCCCCACAATCAGGACGTTATTACTTTGCTGTTTTGATAATCCTTCCAAAAGCTCTTTGAATTCTTCTTCTCTGCCAAAAATATAAGGCTCATGCAACAAACTTTTATACGTAATATTTTTAGTAAATTGCATGGTATTTGGAGTCCAGCCGGTAACTAACCCCTCTCCAATTCCATCACCTTTATACTGAATTCCGGGTTTTTTTGGATACTCTATAAATGGAAACTCACCTCTTGATAATTTTAAAATTTGGGCAATATCTTCCTGCTTTAATTCTTTTGCAAATAATAATTTTGTGTGCGGTTCTAAAATAAAAAGATAAGATACTAAAACATCAACCGGAGTAACAAAATCTCCTTTTACATATCTTGTAATTTCTATGGAGTATGCCGTAAGTACATCAAGCGGAATATTAATGAGTGGAATTTCTTTAGGCGTAATGCCTGTTTTGGCAAGTAAAAATTTGATCTCCCACTTCTTAAGCAAAGATTTTATAACGTCTGAGGAAGTATGGTGAGTTATAAAAGCTGTTGCGGTCTCTTTTGCGAATGAATCAAATATATCTGATTTTGTTTTGTTTTTAACTGAGGTGTTTGGCGTTACCCGGCCTATTTTGTATTCCATAAACAATTCCCACGCAATAAATAAACCAAATAACCCCAAAGGAATTTTAGGCAAAGTATGCGAAAATATTTGCAAAACAATAAGTGCTGTTAAAAACGAAATAAAAAGAATTCGTATTACGACAATCGCAGGATTTGAATAAAAATTATTCAACTGTAAATAAGCTTTCATATAAATAACATCCCAATACTTGCAATTGGAATGAGTAAAAACACCAATAAAATAAGCAGTTCAAACGTTAATACAATAAATAAAAACAGTAAATCAACCACAATCAAAACTGACTTTACTGCCATCCCCATGACAATAGAAAATCCAACTAAGCCTTCCCTGTATTCATTTTTTATGGGTTTGAAAAACGTTTTGACTAAAAGCGGAAGAGAAAATAATTGAAGCAAAGAACTGTTAAGCGAAGCAAAATATGTGTATAACCTGTTTGGAGCTTCAAAAAACCAAAATTTTATACATAGCAACGGCAATTGCATCAATAGAGCAGTCATACGTTAATGATTGTCATTCTAAACTAGTTTCAGAATCTATTTTTAGTATAGGTTTTTTGTTAACAAATTACAACGAACTTGAACATGAAGAATTTATTTTGCTTCTTTTGTATGTTTTAACGCTTTGGGGAAATGAATTAAAAACAATACCAATCCGACAATACTAAACGTAAGTGAAGATTTTAAATCATCGAGTTTTTGCTGTTTTCGCTCCTTTTCAAGCTGTATTTGACATTTCTTTTTTTGTCCGTCTAATTCCTTTTGTGTTGGAGTTGAAATTGGCAAACCATTAGCAGCAGGAACTGGTTTTGAATATGCGTACGGATACGTTTCGCAGTCTTTCCCTCTAAACCGAAGCGGATATGTGTCGTATTGAGTTGTATTAATAACAAAATTTACAGTCGCAAAAATTCCAACGACAATTAAAGCCAAAGCTGCTGCTGAGATTGCGTAAAAATAAATACTGGCTATGTGTCTGGTATTCATGTTTTAAAACCAACCTTTGTTTCTTTTTGATTCCATTTCAAATTCTTCAAGCAGTTTTTTTTGCTCTGACGAGAGATGTTTTGGAACTGTTACTTTTATCCTAACATAATGATCACCGTGTCCGGAACTTCTTAAATGAGTAACACCTTTTCCCCGTAATCGAATAATCGTATCAGGCTGTGTACCTGCTGGAGTCTTAATTTTTACCACTCCTTGCACGGTTTCAATTTCTGCTTCTGTTCCAAGCACTGCTTGAGGAAAAGAAATTTCCTTTTCCGAGATAATATCGTATCCTTCTCTTTTAAATCGCTTGTTGGGCATTGCTTCAACTATCACATCATAGTCGCCAAAACGGATTCGTGAACCATCATCTACACCTGCTGGAATTTTTATGGTTTGTGTTTTCCCATTAATGGTTACTCGTTTTTCCACACCTTTGACTGCTTCCATGAAATCTATGGTAATTGAATACACAGGCCGTCTCTGCCGGGCACCAAATGGCGATGCACCACCAAAAAATTGTTCAAATATTTCAAATGGATCGGAAAAACCTCCAAAATCAAATCCGCCGCCGCCCCCACTGGAGGTGTATGTATAGGTAAACGGACCATAGCGGCCGGATTGGGTCCCCTCAAACGGCCCTTGCCCGCCGCCTTGCTCGAAAGCAGCATGTCCAAATTGATCGTATGTTTGCTTTTTCTGAGGATCTGACAATACTTCGTATGCTCTGCTTATTTCTTTAAATTTCTCAGCAGCGTCTTTTCCTTTATTTCTATCCGGATGATACTCTAAAGCAAGCTTACGATATGCTTTTTTTATTTCGTCAGCGCTCGCTGTCCTTGAAACTCCTAAAACTTGATAACAATCTTTCTCTGCCATACTTTTATTTTACCAATTATTGAACAAAAAAGCGCGGTTTCCGCGCTCAATTCTGAATTCTGAATTCTGAATTCTGAACTAGTCCACCACTTCTCCCTCTATCGGCTCATCCTTATCCGACTTTTTCTGTTCTTCTGTTTTTTCCGAACTCTGATCTTCTGTCTTTTGTTCTTTATCCTCCGATTTCTGACCTCCGGCCTCTGAACTCTGTTGTTTGTAAAGTGCTTCTCCTACTTTTTGTAAAGAATCGGAAAGATCTTTTGTTTTAGCTTCTAAATCTTCTTTTGTGCCGCTATCCAAAACTGCTTTGAGTAATGACATTTTTTCTTCAACTTCTTTTTTTGTGTCAACACTTACTTTATCTCCTGCGTCTTTTAAGGATTTTTCTGCAGTAAATAGTAAAGAATCTGCTTGGTTTCTGGCTTCAACGTGTGCTTTCTTTTCTTCATCTTCTTTTGCATGCATTTCTGCTTCCTTAGTCATTTTCTCAACTTCTTCTTTTGTCAGTCCGGTTGAGCCGGTAATTTTAATACTTTGTTCTTTTCCTGTTGCCTTATCTTTTGCTTTTACCGATAAAATTCCGCTGGCGTCAATATCAAAGGTAACCTCTACTTGAGGCATTCCACGAGGAGCAGGCGGAATTCCATCCAAAATAAACCTTCCAAGTGACTTATTATCGATAGCCATGGGTCTTTCTCCTTGCAGTACATTAATTTCAACCTGTGTCTGATTATCAGCTGCTGTTGAAAATACCTGAGATTTAGAAGAAGGAATAGTTGTATTTCTTGGAATTAAAGGTGTGGAAACTCCTCCAAGTGTTTCGATACCAAGTGTTAAAGGAGTAACATCTAAAAGCAATACGTCTTTCACTTCTCCTCCTAATACCCCACCCTGAACAGCAGATCCGACTGCAACTACTTCGTCCGGATTAACTGATTTATTAGGTTCCTTACCAAAGAATTTCGAGACAACCTCAACAATCTTTGGCATTCGAGTCATTCCTCCAACCATAACCACCTCATCCACATCACTTGCTTTCATTCCCGCGTCTTTAAGAGCCAGTTCAACAGGTTTTAAGGTACTTTGAACAAGGTTATCCACCAACTGTTCAAGTTTGGCTCGGGTCAGAGTCATGGTAAGATGAAGCGGTCCTTCTTTACCTTGAGTTATAAAGGGCTGATTAATTTCTGCTTGGGTAGAGCTGGATAGTTCTATTTTTGCTTTTTCTGCTGATTCCCTTAATCTCTGCAAAGCTTGTGGGTCTTTTTTTAAATCAATACCGTGTTCTTTTTTAAATTCCTCTGCAATGTATTCAATAATTTTCTGGTCAAAATTATCTCCTCCCAAATGGGTATCTCCGTTGGTTGATTTAACTTCGTATACTCCCTCACCAAGTTCAAGAATAGAAATATCAAAGGTTCCTCCTCCTAAGTCATACACGGCAATCGTATGTGCATTTTTTTTGTCAAGTCCGTAAGCTAAAGCTGCCGCAGTAGGTTCATTAATAATTCGAAGCACTTCAAGGCCTGCTATTTCTCCTGCTTGTTTAGTTGCTTGGCGCTGAGAATCGTCAAAATATGCAGGTACGGTAATAACAGCTTGCGTAACTTTTTCTCCCAAATAATTTTCCGCGTCTGTTTTGATTTTTTGTAAAATTTGAGCGGAAATTTCTTGAGGAGTAAATGTTTTTCCTTCTGCTTCAACAACAGCCATCCCGTCTCGGCCGGCTTTAACTGTATACGGAAGCCACTTTAAGTCGTACCGAACAGACTCGTCGTTGAATTTACGACCCATAAGTCTCTTGACTGAAAAAATTGTTCGTTTGGGCTTTAAAACAAGTTGCCGCTTTGCCACGTCTCCCACGACATGAGAAACCGGATCAACAACCGATGGAATAACATTTCTTCCTTCTGCGCTATGAATTACTTTGGGACTTCCTCCCTCCATAACCGCAACGCATGAATTTGTTGTACCTAAATCTATGCCAATTATCTTTGCCATATGTTTCTTTCAGTCAAATCCAAAATTCAAAGTTCAAAATTGCAATTCAAAATTTTAAATTACTAACTTTCAACTATAACTTTTAATTTTTAATTTTGAACTTTTAACTTTTTCCTACCTTTACCTGTGCAGGCCTTAAAACCTTATCTCCCATTTTATACCCTGCTTGTATTTCTGACAATACCTTTCCTTCTTCTCCTTTTTCAGTTACTACACATTCCATAAGCGTTGGGTCAAAATCTTTTCCGACTGTTTCAATTCTTTCAACGCTCTCATTTCTTAAAACATCTCCAAATTGCTTAATACTCAGTTGCAACCCTTGATTGTCTACATGCTGACTTGCCATGACTAATATATCTAAAACCGGAAGTAGCCGCAATATCAACTGTCTATTCGTACTCAGTATCCATCCTCTTTTTTCTTCTCGTACTCTTTTTTCTAAATTCTGATAGTCTGCTAAAGCCCGCTTGGCAATACTTTCTAACTCTTCAACCCGTTTTTTACATTCAATAAGTTCCGAATTTTCTGGTTCTGAACTTTCTACTTTTTCTACATCCTCTACTTCATCTACTTTTTTTATATCGTTTTTATCTTTCTTCTTACTCATTTTAATTCTGAATTGTAAACTCTAAATTCTAAATTGGAATTACCATCCTTTTGCTATCTCTTCGATTAAACCTCCGAAATATCTCACGGTCGGTACTACATACATATAATTTAATCTCACAGGGCCTAATACACCAATATCTCCAGAAATATTTTCAGGTGTGGTGTATCTGGTAAATACAAACCCATATTGAGGTGGAAGTTTTGGCCCTAATTCTTCTCCCATCAGTATATGAATACCTTCGTTATCTTCTTCAGCTTTTTGACATAAGTCTTTAAAATAATCAAATTCATCAATTGCCGAAAGCAAACTTCTGGTAATATCAATGTCAAAAAATTCAGGCATGTCTAAAATATTTGCGTATCCAGAAGCATACACTGTCCCGTCGCTTGCGGTTGCCACGGCAAGCGTTTTTGTTTTTTCTGCTAAAGTCCTGGTGAGTTCTCGCATGAATTCATGAATTTTATTTCGCAGGTCCCATAATCTCTCCTTAACCGCTACTTCTTCAACTACAGAAAGTTCCTTCTCCTTCATGAGCTGTCTGACATAAAATTTCATACCCATTGGTGTCGGAATTCTACCTGCTGAAGTATGCGGTTTTCTTAAGTACCCCAAATCTGTGAGCCTAACCATTTCGTTTCGAATAGTCGCGGGAGATACGCTTAAATTGTGTTTTTTTTCAAGAGTTTCGGAGCCGACTGACTCGGCTGTATCAATATATTCTTCAATGAGGCTTTTAAGAATTTCTATTTGTCGTTGGGTAAGCTGCATATGCGCTAAAATTCTAATGTTCAAATGTCTAAAACTGTTTTGAATTTTGTATTTTTATTCATTTGAATTTGTTTCGGATTTAGATATTAGAATTTCGGATTTCTTAATTTGCAACGCAAATTAAGATTAGCAGTACTATACCACGACTGCTAATCGATGTCAAGACCCAGTTTTTTTGTTACACTTACATCATGCGACAGAGAAAAAAGCTTTTCCCATTTCTAGTTCTTAGCATTCTTTCATTCCTAGGCATTCTCTATGTATTCTTTTTTCTCCCTCCAGATTTTATATTTTTTACTGTAAACCATGAGCTATCAACTGTTTGGTTATTTTTCCTACTTCTTTTTATTTTTTTTTTATCTCTTACTTTTTATCTTCTTGTGAGCCTGAAACGGGCCACATTTGTTGGATTATTCGTAGTTGTGTTTCTCTGGCTTCGGCTCATCCATCTTACCCACTTCCTTTATCCAATTCTTTTACTTCTTCTTTTTATTCTCCTTGACCTGTCTTTCCAAAAAAGGAAATAATCATTGTTAGCAAGGCTATTTTTTGATAAAATGAAAAAGTGAGCAAATTTTTCATTACCAACGCAATACCGTACGTGAATGCAAAACCGCATATTGGTCACGCGCTGGAATTCGTGCAATCCGACGTGATCCGTCGATTTCATCTTTTACAAGGCGATGAAACCGTTCTTTTATGTGGTGGAGACGAAAATGCAATTAAAAATGTCCAGGCAGCGGATCGAGCCGGAAAGCCGGTGCAAGAATTTATCGATGAGAATACAAAGTTATTTTCTCAACTTGCAGAAAAACTAAATGTCCATTTTGATTTTTGGCAGAAGGCAAGTAGTAAAAATCACCATATTTCCTCTCAAAAACTTTGGGAACTCTGCAATAAGAATGGCGACATTTATAAACAAACATACACCGGACTGTATTGCGTCGGATGTGAACTGTTTTACGAAAAAGAAGAGCTTGATGAAAATGGTGAATGTCTTGAACATCCTGGAAAAAAGTTAGAGGAAGTTTCTGAAGAAAACTATTTCTTTAAATTATCGAAATACGAAAAAAAACTCTTAGAACTCATTGAATCAGATGACCTCAAAATTACTCCTATTGGACGCAAAAATGAAGTAGTTTCATTTATTAAGCAAGGGTTAAAAGACATTAGTATTTCACGCTCTAATAAACGTGCAAGAAATTGGGGAGTGCCGGTTCCCGACGATGACTCTCAACGCATGTATGTATGGTTTGACGCCTTAAATATTTATCAAAGCGGTATTGGATTTGGATCGGAAGACGAATCATTGTATAAAAAGTGGTGGCCGGCAGATGTGCATGTTATTGGCAAAGGCATAACACGTTTTCATGCCGTGTACTGGCCGGCATTTCTTTTATCGGCAGGACTTAAAACTCCTAAATCTATTTTAGTCCATGAATACATTACTGTAAACGGACAAAAAATGTCAAAAACCTTAGGGAATGTTATCGATCCAACAATACTCATTGATAGGTATGGAACAGACGCGCTCAGATATTATTGTCTTGCAAAAATTTCACCATTTGCCGACGGTGATTTCTCCGAGGAAAAACTGAAAGATGTTTACAATGCCGACTTGGCAAACGGCCTTGGAAATCTAGTCGCACGCGTTGCAAAATTGTGTGAAACCAACGAGGTATCCATTTCAGACATTCCTCATCGTGTTCCAAATGTAAGTCTAAAAGGAGGATATATCGAATATTTTGAACGATACGAGTTCAACTTAGCATTAGAAGAACTATGGAAAGATATTAAAGATCTAGATGTTGCAATAAATACTGAAAAACCCTGGACTCTCTCAAAAGAAAATGCTACACCCTTATTAAAAATTCTTGCTTATCAAATAAAAAATATCGCGCATGGAATTAAACCATTCCTTCCCGATACAGCAGAGAAGATTTTAAAACAGTTTAAAGGGCCAGGAATTATGGCTCAATCTCCTCTTTTCCCACGGCTATAAGACTACTTGACAACCGGGAATATATTCTAAATACTTGATACAAATTACTTCAATGATTCGAATCATTGAAGCATACTGTGTCGCAAGTTTCTAAATACCCTATTTCTAAAAAAATCGCTGATCGCATTTTTGAAATATTTCTCAAAACATTTGTAAAGATAAGAGATAAACAAGAGGCAAATCAATTTATATCAGATTTCCTGACGCCAACGGAAAAAATTATGCTAGCAAAACGTCTAGCCATTGCATTTTTGCTTGAAAAGAATTACGACTATCGAGCAATTCAAAAAATAATAAGAGTAAGTTCTGGAACGATAAATTCTGTAAGCACAACACGGCAACTTGGAAGTGAAGGGTATAAGAAGCTTATTGCAAAAATTATCAAGGAAGAAAAATTAGTTGACCTCCTCGAAACAGCAGTAGTTAAAGTTCTATCTGCTCCAGCAGCAGTCGAACCAAAAAGAGGCACCTGGACATATCTTAAACGCCAACTTGAAGATACTAAAAAGAAAAATAGAAAAGCATTTTAATTTCTGCTTCAATGATTCGAATCATTAGATCAAAGACAGAATCACCCTTTTTTTCTTTTATCAGGAAGAGCTATTCTAGTCTGTTGTAAAAAATGAAAAGTCAATTAATATTCGCTTCTTGTATAATTAATTCATGATCGATGTTCATTGTCATTTAAATTTCAAACGTTTTGCAGATGATTATGATGAGGTTATCAAACGAGCTTATAAGGCTGGTGTAACGACAATTATCAATGTAGGAACAAAAATTGATTCAAGTCAAAAAGCAGTTGAGTTGGCGCAAAAATACGATAATTTATTTGCAATTGTAGGTGCTCATCCCCATCATGCTGACAAACATGAACTTGAGTCTGATTGGCTAGAACAGCTGGAAAAACTGGCAAAAAAACCTAAAGTAGTTGCAATCGGTGAAATCGGAATGGATTACTATAGATATCAATCAAACGGAATTGTTGATAAAAAGCTCCAAATGGAAGTTTTCCAACAACAAATTAAGCTTGCTCATAAACTTAAACTTCCGCTTCAAATCCATAACCGTCACGCTGGTGAAGATATAATCAATATATTATTGAATCATAAATCATACTTATTAAATCCGCCCGGTATGTTCCATTGTTTCGCGGGGACTTTTGAAGTATTGAAATCTGCATTGCAGATGGGTTTTTGCATTGGTTTTGACGGAAATATTACGTATAAAGGCGTTTCTCCCGGAGAAACAGTAGCATTATCCGAGCTCGCAAAACGTATATCCCTTGATAGAATTGTCATTGAAACAGACAGCCCGTATCTTACCCCCCAACCCCACAGAGGTAGCAGAAATGAGCCTCAATATGCTATACTTACAGGTAAGTTTATCGCGCAAATAAAGGATATTTCTTTCCAAGAACTAGACCGCCAAACTACCGAAAACACAAAAAGAATGTTTAGATTATGACAAATTTTTTCAATTTCATTTTTACCAGATACCCTATTAAAACCAGAAGATCATTGGAAATGATGCCAGGTTTAATTTCTTGGAGTTTAATATTTTTTCCCGTTTGGGGATCGCTCTTAATTCCTTTTGCAGTTGCGTATTTTATTCTTCTTTTTGACGTTTTTTGGTTTTATAAGTCATTTTCTTTAGCCATTACTGCTTATATTGCCTCGAAAAAGATATCTCAGGCAGAAAAAGTAGATTGGCTTTCTGAAACGAAAAACTTCAAAAACTTCAAAAAAGTCACTCATGTTATTGTGATTCCAAATTACAAAGAAAGCTATACTAAGTTAAACGCTTCAATAGCTTCAATTGCTAACCAGACCTTCCCAACGAAGCACATTCACGTTGTTTTAGCTATGGAAGAAAGAGAGGCAAAAGCAAAAACAAAAGCAAATAAACTTATAAAAAAGTATAAACATATTTTTGGCAGTATATTTACTACGTTTCATCCAGACATAGAAGGAGAGATCAAAGGCAAATCCTCTAATGAGAGCTACGGAGGAAAACAAGCTTATAAAAAACTTGTCGAAACAGGGCTTATTGATATTAAACACGCAACAATTTCTTCGGTTGACGCTGATTCAATTTTTGACAAACAGTATTTCTCCTACCTTACATTTAAATTCCTTAAAAATCCAAAACGGTTTGGCACATTTTGGCAGTCCGCAAATGTAAATTATAATAATTTTTGGAATGTACCAGCTCCTGTGAGAGTGCTATCATTCTTTTCCAGTTTGTATCGAACAGCTCTTTTGATTCAGCAGGATAGACTCGTTGCGAATTCAACCTATTCTCTTTCATTTGTAATGCTTCATAAAATCGGCTACTGGGATGTCGATGTAATCCCTGAGGATTACAGAATTTTCTTTAAAGCATTTTACAAACTGCAAGGAAATGCCTGGGTTGATCCGATATTCTTAAAAACTTCAATGGATGCTCCACTTTCGTCAAGCTATATAAAAAGTCTTAAAAATAAATACAATCAAGAGCGCAGATGGTCGTGGGGGGTTTCCGACGATCCCCTTTTTATAAAATGGTGGCTGACAACTCCCAACGTGCCATTTTTAAGAAAAACCATTCTTCTTTATAACGTCTTACTTGATCACTTTCTCTGGCCGGTTAATTGGTTTATTATTACCGTTGCTGCTAATATTATGCCATTTGTTAATCCAGTTTTTTCACGGACAACCTTGGGTTATAACCTTCCCAGATTAGCAGGATTTATCCTTACATCATGTCTATTTGCACTTTTAGCAATGATTATTATTGACGTTAGAAATAGGCCTAAAAATACTCCACTTTCAAGAGTTAGGCAATTTCTTTTTCCGCTTGAATTTGTCTTGCTTCCTGTGGTCGGATTTTTTCTTTCTACCCTTCCTGCGTTAATATCCCATACCCAGCTTATGTTTGGTAAACGTCTCGAATATAAAGTCACCGAGAAATTATGAAAATTTTCGCCAAGGCAGAAAAAAGCAAAATATGCTGGTTTTTACTTATCATCTCTGCATTTTTCTTTCTTCTTCGAATACCTTCATTTATAGAGCCATACTGGTACGGCGATGAAGGAATTTACCAAGTAATAGGCATGGGGCTTAGGAATGGCAGGTTATTATACAGAGATATTTGGGATAATAAACCTCCGCTTTTGTATGTTTTATATGCTCTGTACAACTCCGATCAATTCACCATTCGTCTTGTATCAGCACTCTTTGGCATAGGATCAATCATTGTCTTTTATTTTTTAGCCCAAAATTTATTTAAAAAACATATTGCATATAGTGTTACAAGTGTGTATGCGTTTCTTTTTTCTCTTCCACTTTTTGAAGGAAACATTGCCAATGCGGAAAACTTTATGCTTTTTCCCATTATTCTTTCTGCTCTCTTTATCTATAAAGCTTCCGAACTTGAACCTCCAAAAACAACTATCAAATCATTCTCTCTTTCCTATATACTACATACCAAATACCATATACTCTTATTTTCTGCAGGTCTTATTCTTTCTTTTGCATTTCTTTTTAAAATTGTCGCCATATTCGATTTTATCGCATTTTTTCTTTTTCTGTTTTTTGTGCATCATCCCAAAAATTTCTCAAAAAAAAATATATCAAGAATTGTTGAATATAGTACATATTCTATAAAAACATTTCTGCAACTTTTATTAGGATTTTTTATTCCTATTTTTATTACTGTTTTGTTTTTTTTCTTTCAGGGTGCCCTTCCTGATTTTTTACACGCCGCGTTTATTCAAAACGTTGGATATGTTGGATATGGTAATACATTATTTTTTACTCAAGGATTATTGGTAATAAAGCTTATTCTTTTATCCGGCGTTTGTTTTTTTCTATTTTTAAAAAGAGCGCATATTCCAAAAATACTGCTTTTTATCCTTCTGTGGCTTTCTTTTTCTGTATTTAATGCTTTTTTTTCCGCCAGGCCCTATACTCATTATGCATTAGTTCTTCTTCCCAGTTTTTGCCTTTTTTTGGGAGCAACTTTTTCCAACCGATTAAAAACGTTAAGCAAGGCAGAACAAAAACGTCAAAAAATATTACTTACCTTACTTATTGTATTAATAATACTTGTGTATAAAAACTTTTGGCTCTACGGAAAAAATATTTCGTATTATCAAAACTTTTTTTTATTCTTAACAAACAAAAAATCTGTAACCATGTATAGATCGTTTTTTGATTCTAAAACTCCCCGGGACTATGAACTATCCGCTTTAATAAAACCAAAAAAAGATACGCTATTTATATGGGGAAATAACGCCCAAGTGTATACGCTTTTAGGCGCACTTCCGCCGGGTCGCTATACTGTCGCGTATCATATTAATTCTTCCCTGCAAACTTTAAAAGAAACCGAACTCGCTCTTTCCAAAATAAAACCAAAGTATATAATCATAATGCCGGATGTAGGAATATTCCCATATAGCTTATCGGGATATAATCAAATATATAAGATTCGAGATGTTTCAATATATGAAAGAAGTTTTTAATACGGTTAAAAAAGATAAAATTCTCTATGTAAGTTTTAGTATAGCTGGGGTACTTATGATTATAAATTGGACATACACAGCATTTTTATTTAATCGTCTTCCTCCTTTTCTGCCTTTGTTCAACCAGCTGGCCTGGGGAGAAAAAAGAGTAGGAAATAAATCTGAAATTTTTATTCCTATTGCAATAGTTTTTGCTGTATTCATAAGTAATTTCCTTATTTCCTCTTTCCTTTATTCAAAAACTCCGCTTATCTCAAGAATACTTTGTATAACAACTCTTCTGATCTCTTTGTTTGCGCTTCTATTTACCATCCGAACCATAGGTCTTGTGTTATAACATGACAACTTTTTATTTCATAATTCTTCTCCCGATAACTATATCCTTTTTAGCCGCAAGCATTCTTACTCCCATTTGTATACATATTTTGAAAAAAATTGGATTATTTGATGATCCTAAATTACGAAAACATCCAGGAGTTATTCATACCAAACCAATCCCCCGAGGAGGAGGAATTCCTCTTTTTTTAGGAGTTTTTATTACAGCTTTGTATTTTCTTCCCATAAATGGAATAACTATTTCTCTTTTTATAGCTTCTTTTATTTCTCTTGTGGTTGGAGTTTTAGATGATAAATTTGATATTTCACCATATATTCGCTTTGTAATAAATATTCTTTCGGCTGCATTAGTTGTTTTTAATGGTGTTGGTGTTCCTTTTATTACCAATCCTTTTGCGCCTAGTGTTTTACATCTTGACACTATTGCGCTTTTTTCTTTTGGAACAATTACGATCTACCTCTCGCATATTGTATCGCTTTTGTGGATTGCTTGGGTAATTAATATGCTTAACTGGAGTAAGGGGGTTGACGGACAAATGCCTGGAATCGTAGCAATTTCAGCCACAGTAATAGGTCTTTTGTCCCTTCGATATACCCTCTTAGACCCTCTTTCTATTACTTCTGCAAAACTTTCGTTTATTATCGCTGGAAGCGCGTTGGGATTTTTGTTATTTAATTATTATCCGGCACGAATTTTTCCCGGTTACGGGGCAACATCAATATATTTATTGCTGGCTGTGGCCTCTCTACTGTCAAGTGCAAAACTTGCTACCGCAATATTAGTCATGGGAATTCCTATGGTAGACGGGTTATTTACCATTATCCGAAGAATCGTAAGCGGACGATCTCCTTTTTGGCACGATAAAAAACATCTTCATCACCTGCTGCTTGAATTAGGACTATCGCAAAAACACATTGCATTGTTTTATTGGAGTATTTCTGCTATATTAGGTGCGTTATCGCTTACGCTTTCAAGCAGTGGTAAATTTTTTGCTATAGTAATGCTTGGTGTACTCGTTGGAGGCACGTTGCTTTTCTTACACGTTGCATTAAGGAAAAACTCATGAGCAGACTATTATATAACACGCTCAAGCTGCTTCGGCCGAGACAATGGATTAAAAACTTCGCCATTTTTGCCGCTATCACGTTTAAAGGACAATTATTCGAACCATCGGTATTTTTAAGAGTAAGCATTGCGTTTATTATTTTTTGCATGCTTTCTTCCGCAATTTATATTATTAACGATATCTTTGATGTCAAAAGAGACCGGCTTCATCCATTCAAACGATTTAGACCTCTGGCCCATAAAGATCTTTCTGTCGAATACGCATTAGCGCTTGCTATGTGTTTGCTGTTTGTATCGTTTTGGGTAGGGTTTTTTGTAAATCCAACTTTTTTCTTACTTACTATTGCATATTTCCTTCTCCAGGTTTCTTATACTGTTTTCCTCAAACACATTGTTATTTTGGATATCTTAGCAATTGCCTCAGGGTACATCCTTAGAGTTTATGCCGGAGAATTTGCCTCAGGACTTCACATTTCTGTCTGGCTTTTACTTACCACAATTTCTATTTCTCTTTTACTTGCTGCAGGAAAACGCAGGTCAGAATTAACGCTTCTTTTAGGAAATCCCAATACAAAAATAGAAATTACGCGAAAATCACTTTCAAGGTATTCCGAACGTCTCTTGGATGTATATGCTTCGATTTTTGCCACCTCTACATTTATTTCCTATTCGCTTTTTACTTTTTTGGAAAACGAGTCAGGATTTAAGCTATCAATTGGAGTCCTTATGCCGGATTTTCTGCCATCTTTTTTCCAAAAAAAATGGCTTATGATAACAATATTACCGGTGGTATATGGACTCATGCGTTATCTAGAAGATGTATACGAACGGCATGAAGGAGAAAGTCCGGAAAGAGTCTTACTTTCTGATAAACCACTCTTAACAAGCGTGCTTTTATGGATACTTTTGGTTATTGCCATCATCTATTACGTTGGCCCCTAAATCTATTTCCTTTCTGCGTAGTCGCTTATTATCCAACCTGTTTTACCGTCTTCTAATTTTACTTCAAACCACCCGTCTTTTTCAGACACAAACTCAAACGTATTACCAGGATAAACCACAGTTATTTTTGATTCTGTAACTGAATTGCCGCTTCTGACGTTTAAGTATCCTGTAGGGGTTTCTAATATAGTAACCATCGAAGGCGTATTCGTTGGAGTTGCAGAAGGCGTAGCAAGAGGTGTAGCTTTAACTTGAGTTTCCCCGCTTACTCCTAAAAAAACAATTGCTTCGAGTTTGTATCCGGAAACGGTTTTAATCCGAAGCGTTTTTTGGTTATACTCGTCTTTTTTAAATTGCAATTCATGGTCTGAAGAAGTTATATTTTGCAAAAAAAGCGGAGTTGCTCCAACCGATTTACTATCCAACAGAGTTTCTGCTTTTTCAGGCATGGAAAGCAATAAAATTTGGGATGATTTTTTTTCATTTGTTGGAGTAAGAGTAATAATACTTCCTTCGGAACTTGCTCCTTTTCCAAATGTCCTGTCAACTACAGTCAAAACCGATTTATTGATTTTTATTTTTTGCTCAAAAGGAGAAAGTCCTGCTTCTTGGGTAACTTCATCCGAAACCAATGGAACAAGCCGAATGGTATACTCTCCTGACGGCAACATGTCACTGACATCACATTTACAAAACGGAGTCTGTCCTATTAATTTTCTGTCTATATACACAGCGCTTTTTGGCGTGCTGGTTATTTGAAGAGCTCCTTTTCCTTTATCTTTTAGAATAAAAAAATATAATCCTGATACAACTATTACAAGCATGAGAAATGGAACAAAAATTGGAAATAGTTTTTGCATATTATGTATTATAAACGATGGTCGAGTTTTTTATTATACTCCATTCATGAATGAAGGTAAACTGTGATAAGCCAAACAAAAAACCCGCTTTCATGCGGGCTTCAATTTATTAATTTTGAACTTATCTAGTAGTCCATTCCGCCCATTCCTCCACCCGGTGGCATAGCTGGTGCTTCTTTTTTCTCTGGTAAATCAGTAATCAAAGCTTCTGTTGTCAAAACCATCATCCCTATACTTACTGCGTTTTGGACTGCAGACCTGGTCACTTTAGCCGGGTCAACAATTCCTGCTTCAAGCATTGAGCCAAATTGCATGGTCATTACATTAAATCCAAAGTCTGTTATTTTTTTGTTTTCCTCAACGGTGCGTACCACCCAACCTTCATCTGCTCCTGCATTTCTGGCAATACCTCGGATTGGCTCAGAAAGTGCTCTGTATAAAATATCAACGCCTGTTTTTTCATCATCTGTGGCAAGAGAATTTTTAAGCGCTGACAAAACTTGCCGTGCTTTCAAAAGTGCTACCCCGCCTCCTGGCACAATTCCTTCTTCCAAGGCAGCTTTCGTTGCGGCAACTGCGTCATTGACCCGCTCTTTTTTATCTTTGAGTTCGATTTCTGTTGCTGCGCCAACGTTAATTACCGCAACTCCGCCTGAAAGTTTTGCAAGTCTCTCTTGCAATTTTTCTTTATCAAAATCAGACGTAGTTTCGTCAATGGCGCGCCTGATTTGCGCTATTCGAGCTTTAAGCGCTGCCGCCAATCCTTTTCCGCCGATAATCCGTGCATTTTCTTTATCTGCCCAGACCTTATCTGCGCGTCCGCAATCATCAATGGTTACGCTTTCGAATTTTTTTCCTGTATCTTCCGATATGACTGTCCCGCCGGTTAAAATTGCAATATCTTCAAGAATTTCTTTTCGCCTATCGCCAAATCCGGGAGCTTTTATAGCCAGAGTATTAAACGTACCTCTTAGTTTGTTTACAACGAGTGTTGCCAATGCTTCTCCTTCGACATCATCAGCAATAATAACTAAATTTTTAGATACCTTAACTAAATTTTCTAAGAAAGGAAGCAATTCTTGCAATGCAGAAACCTTTTTATCGGTTATTAAAATATACGGGTCGTCAATTTCTGCTTCCATTTTATCCGGATTGGTAACAAAATACGCAGATGCATACCCCTTATCAAATTCCATACCCTCTTTGTAGTCAATTGACATCTCAAGTCCTCTTCCTTCTTCAACAGTAACAACTCCGTCTTTTCCAACTTTAGCTAAGGCATTCGCAATTAACGATCCAATTCTTTCATCTTGAGCTGATATAGTTGCAACTTTGGCAACATCCGTGTCTTTGACTGCTTTTGCCATTTTTTTGATTTCAGAAACAACTGCCTCAACCGCTTTTTCAATACCGACTTTTACAATCATTGGATTTGCGCCGGCTGTTACATTTTTAAAACCTGTATTAATAATTGACTGGGCAAGAAGAGTAGCCGTGGTAGTTCCATCTCCTGCTACGTCATTGGTTTTTGAAGCTGCTTCTTTTACCATTTGAGCTCCCATATTCTCAAATGGATCTGGAAGTTCTACTTCTTTTGCAACTGTTACGCCGTCATGTACAACATTTGGGCCGCCCCATTTTTTATCCAAAGCAATATTTCTACCCTTTGGACCTAATGTTGTTACAACAGCTTCAGCCAGTTTATTTACTCCTGCTATTAAAGCTTGCCTGGCATCCGAACTGTATTTAATTTGCTTGGCCATAATTCTTAAAAATTCGAAATTAGAATATCGAAATCTGAAACATTTTGTATTTTGAATATTTGATATTGTTTCGTGTTTCGAATTTTGATATTCGGATTTATTCTACTATTGCAAGTATATCTTCTTGTCCAACAAGTGTCCATTCTTCACCGCTTACTTTTACTTCCTGTCCTCCCCATTTTTTATACATTACTTTTTGATCTTCTTCTACTACCATAGGATGCTTCTCGCCTTTTGGACCCACTTTTCCCGGACCAACAGCCATAATAATTCCAATCTGGGGTTTTTCTTTAGCAGAGTCCGGCAGAATAATTCCGCTTGCAGTTTTTGCTTCTGCATCAACCGGACGGATTAATACATTATCAAACAAAGGCTTAATATGTATTGTATCACTTGTTTTTGCCATAGGTTAAATCTATTCAATTATTGGGCAAGAAAATGTCACCTGAAGCTTTCGACTGCTAATTTATACAATATAGAATTTTGTTTGTCAATAACCTATAGTTAAAATAGCACTCAGGAAGCTTGACACTGTTTTATTTTGCCTATACTATGATATTAGTACCTATGCAACGAAACAAATTTTTAATTGGGGGCATTATTGCTGTTTTGTTGATTACTATTCCCTTAACGGTCTTTTTACTTGGGCAACAGCAACAAACTCAAACCAAAGCAACACCTGCAACCACACTCTCTTTAGCGCTATCTAATCCCTCTCAAACAGTTACTGTAGGGCAAGACTTTGGTGTTGATATTAATATCAATCCAGGAAGCAATCAAGTTTCGTATGTAAAAGTGACAATTAATTTTGATGAAACAAAACTAGCAACCTCAGGAGCAGGATTTGAACCAAGTGCTTCTTTTCCTACCACACTTGAAGGCCCTATATTTACTTCAAACTCGTTTACTGTTGGTCTTTCAATTGGGGCTGATTACACAAAAGCAGTACAAACACCCGGAAAAGTAGGAAAACTAACATTCCGTGCCAAAGCACTAACCAATGGCACCCAACAACTTGCCAGCTTTGATACAGGGCAACAAAAAACACTGGTTCTTTCTATTGCAAGCAGCCAAGATAATTATAACGAAAATGTTTTATTGCCAAATCCCGCACCTCTTTCTTTAGCTATCTCAGCAGGACCAACCGGAACACCCGGGCCAACAGCACCAACCCAAGCACCAACCTGCAGCAACTTAAAAATCGATAGGGTAGCAAGCGGTAATACGCCGTTTTCTATTACATTTACCGCTGATGGAAGCGATCCTGACGGGACAATTTTTAGGGTATCTTTTGACTTTGGAGATGGACCAAGTCAAGATGAAACTGCCGGCGGTGGCATTGGAACCGGTACAGTAAGTGTCCCTAAATCTCATACGTATAACAATCCAGGAACGTACGAAGCCAGAGCAACCCTCTATGACAATAATCAAAACGCAAGTTTGCCTAATACCAAGTGCACAAAAACAATAACTGTAACTCAGGGACCAACTCCCACTCCAGGATCCATTTCTGCGATTACCCCTATTCCAACCCCGCCATTATCTGCACAACCAACTGCTATTATTCTTACCCCCACACCGCTTGCTTCTAATCCAACAACTATTGCGCAAAGACCAACTACAACTCCACCAGGTCAACCACCGCCAAACTCTGGACCAGGAGATGCCATTCTTGTAGCCGGGGGTATTGGATTTGTCCTATCTGTAATTGGTGCGCTTTTGTTTTTTGGACTCTAGGTATTTTCAATCATTGACAAAATCGCTTCTTGGGGAAGTACTATTTTTCCTGTTGTAATCATTTTTGCTTTTCCCCTCTTTTGCTTTTTAAGCAACTTATCTTTTCTGGTTCTATCACCGCCTGACATTTTTGCCAACACATTTTTTCTAAAGGGTGGGATTTCTTCCCTGGCAACAATCGTACCATTTACAACAGATTGAATAATCTGTCTAAACTGCTGTCTTTCCAGAAACTCTTTTAATTTTTCAGCTTTTTGCCTGGCAATCTGTATTGCCTCATCTCTATATACAAGTTCTGACAATACATCAATGGAAACGTCGTTAATTCTTACTTCAAGCGAAACTAAATCAGCTTTTCTATACTCTATTAATTCATAATCAATACTCCCAAAACCCGAAGAAACGGATTTTAATTCAGCTGACAACCCTCTCATAAACATGCTGTATGGCGCCTCAAAGGTTAAAACTGCATACATTTCGAAGTAGGAGAGGTCAATTAAATTCCCTTTTCTTTTTTGACAAAGCGTTATAATGGATCCTACAAAACCAGATGGCGTATAGATAATCAGTTTCATGTATGGCTCAAGATATTCACCCATTGAATCTTTGTCATACAACACATGTGGCATGGTAAAAAGTAAATCAAGTAAAAATTCTTGCTTAAGCCGTTCTTTTACTATTTCTGCATGGAGTAATCCTAAAAATCCAACCCGAAACCCGCTTCCTAAATACGCTGAATATTCTTCTGTATACGTTAAGGCTGTATCATTTAAAGCAAGTTTTCCTAATGATTCTTTTAAACGAATTAAATCATCTGTGGTTTTCGGATACACCCCAAAAAAAACCATTGGCTTTGGCACTTTATATCCCGAAAGCGCATGAATTTCGACTCCCTTGTCATCTACAGCTAATTTTGAATTTTTAATTTTTAATTTTGAATTTATTATCGTGTCTCCTACTCGGCAAAGACGTATGTCTTTAATTCCTGTAATAATATAGCCAATTTCACCTGTTAAAAGTTGGCCGCTTGATTTTAAAAATGGCGTAAAATGTCCAATATCGGTAATTTCTGTTTGCGTACCATTTTGAAAGAATTGAATTCTTTCTCCTTTTGCAACGATTCCGTCCATAATTCTGACATACGCAACCACACCTTTATATTCGTCATATACTGCGTCAAAAATAAGTGCGCGAAAAAGATCTGCTTGGCTTCCGTGGGGAGTTGGAATTCTCCCAACAACAGCATCTAACAAATTGCCAACGTTTTCTCCGGTTTTTGCGGAGATAAAAAGCATTTCTTCTTTTGTAAATCCAAATGTATCAACAAGTTCTTTTTCTGTTGTTTCAATTTGCGCATTAGGAAGATCTATTTTATTAATTACAGGAATGAGTTTTAAATTAAGCTTTTTGGCGCTTTGGAAATGAGCTACTGTTTGAGCCTGAATCCCTTGGGTTGCGTCAACAAGCAAAATCGCACCATCGCACGCTGCAAGCGTTCGGGAGACCTCATACGAAAAATCTACGTGTCCGGGAGTATCAATTAAGTTCAAAATGTATCTTGAACTTGCAAACTCGAAATTCGAATCTCGAAATTCGAAATTATTTTGTTCATTTGAATTTTGAATTTGAGGATTGTTTCGGATTTCGGATTTCTGATTTCGGATTTCCGGATGGTATATCATCCGTACTGGTGCTAATTTGATCGTGATTCCACGTTCCCTGCTTATCGGATTTTGATCCAAGAACTGCTCTTTCAGATCATTTTTGGGAACAGTTTCTGTTATTTCCAAAAATCGATCCGCAAGCGTTGACTTCCCATGATCCACATGAGCGATAATGGCAAAATTTCTAATCTGCGATTGATTCATGTAGAAAGTAGTATAGAGTCGATGGATATTAAAATCAACTTACTGTTCCATTTACCCAAGGAGAATAACCATGACCATTTGTGCTAAAAACAGTCTCTTCTACATCTTGAGAGACACGGCTTTCTTGAGATTCTTCGGGAAATCCTTTAAGGATATAATCTCTCATCATCCGCGCTCCGGAAATAACCGGAAGATACGCCTTTAGTTGTCCTTTCGTAAAAGAAGTCCAAGTACTATCTTCATCTTTATCATCTACGATTCGGGCTGCTCTTACCAGTTGGCTATAAATAAAATGTTGTTGTTCGCTATCAAAATCTCCTCCAATCTCTAAGTATGCGGGAGGGGTAATGTCCGCAACTCCTCCGTCTTCGGTAGAGATAAGAATTGTTAGGTTTCCTATTGCTTTCATCCATGAAGTTCCACATGCCTCTTTCCCTACAACAGGCGTATTAAGCCATACATCAGAACCTGTAACCATCTTCTGAGCAACGTCAACATCATATCCCTGTACAAAATGTACTCTTTTCTTTAGAACTGGATTTTTATCTACAAGGCCAAAAATATGTGAAAAATTATCACCACCATATTTCCCTGACATAAGAATGTGCATGTTTTCTGATTCAAGCAGGTAAGCAAGTCTTCTTACATCGTTAAAAAGAAGATGAGGTCTTTTATAGTCGACAAATCGTTTTGCCCATGATGCAATCTTTGCTCCTTCTTCAATTTTTATTGGCTCTCCGTATTGATCTTTTCTTGTCGTAAGAAATTCTCTTAGTTCTCTTCTTGCGATCTCCTTAATTTCTCTGAGTTTTTTACCGTCTAACCTATCTATTCTCTCCTGGTAATCTGGAGTGGGCAAATCAAAGACATCTATAGCTTTTTCTTTTTTGTAAAGATTCATAAACCCCTCTTGAACCCAAGTTTCCATAAAAATTCCATTTGTGTCATGTTCAAACTTTATTTTATTACCCTCATGATCTTTAAAATAAACTAATATCCCCTCTGCAGTTTCTCTTTCTCCGTTTGCAATTTGGGTATGTAGCTTACTAACTCCCAGGCGTGTCCCTGATAATGCTAAGGCAAGCGTGTTTAATCGAATTATTCCATTGTTGCCGTCAATTAATCCGCGAAGCCAATTTGCGGCATCTAAACTTGTCATATTCCCAATTGCATATTCCTCAAGAATATCTCTTGAGACTTCTGCTTCTGCAGCTTGTTCCAGCGTATGATTTATATACATTGTTTCGCCTCGTACCGACTCAAGGGCTTGTTCAAAAGGAACACCGTTGTTGCATGTATCATCAAGGTTTGCCAAGGCGACAAAAACAGATGCAGATTCATTAATAAGATAGACAGATGGTTTTATACCTTTTGCCTGTAAAGATCTAAATCCACCAAATCCTAAAACCACCTGCTGATACATTCGATGAGAAGAATCCTGAGCAGCTTGATATAAAGAACCAATCCCTGGTTCAAAAAGACCAAATACTTTTGCACTACCTGCTTCTTGAGTAAATAATCCAAACCGTGTTGTATGACCATTGGTGCGCACTAATACATCTTGGTTCCATTCGGATGTTCCCCATGCACTACCCTCCGGATCAAAAGGATATTCTCTATGATACGAACGAAACCTGTTTTCTTCAGTTCCGTATATCCCTATCTCAACTGCACCTTCTTGTCTCCCACGGGTTGCATATACAGGAGTTACTAACACATAAGGAATTCCGTCCTTTCCTGCTTGAAAATACTTGCAGCGTTCTAAAATCCCTAATCCTCCAGCATAAGACCCATCTGGAATAGCTGCTTCCATGGAGAAGGAGACAATCGGAGATTGAGGGGTAATTTTTTCTTTAAGATCCGGCCTTCCTATTGCGTCGAAGAAGCTACGGGAAGATTCTCTCTCTTGTAATCCATCTGTGCATCTTTCAAGAACTTGTACCATATTTCTCTAGGACAGAAGAATAATAAATAGCGTACTGCGAGAAAAACAAGTTGTCAAGAGGTTATAAGGTTAAGGATTGGGACGGTTGGGGTCGAGAGTTTCTCCTCGCTCCTGTAATATCTCCCTCCAGTTTCCGATTTTTTTAAACAATAGTAAAAATGTTGTTGCTTCTTTTACATTGAAAAGCCAAGTTAAGAATAGATACAATGATAATCCGGCAAAACTTGAAATACCGGTTAAGAAAATAAGATTTATAGTATGTGTTGTATCAAATACTAATTGATCGAGCAACTTTATTGGAATATATAATGCAAAACCTGTAAAAAGAGATGCAAAAAAGATTTTTAAAGAGGAAAAAAACATATCTATCTTTTTAAATCCGCCAATTTTTTTATCCAAAAGAAAAAGCAATACGACTAAATTCAAAATACTTGCAACTGAATACGCAAACGCAATATTTTCTATACCCATTTTATATCTCAATATAAATAATACACTCATACCAATCATGCAAAGCGTTGTTATTCCTCCTACGACAAGCGGAGTCTTCGCGTCATGGAGTGCATAAAATCCCCGGGAAATCAAATAAATTAAAGCATTAGCAAAAACAGATAGCGCAAAATATGCTAAGGTCTTTCCTGTTAAAACAGTAGCCTCCCAATCAAATAAACCAGCTCCAAATACAAGTCTCACAACGGGAATTCGCAAGACTAAAAAAAGTACAGATACAGGCAGTACCAAATAAAGCATTTGATTAAAACTTGTTAAAAAAGTTAGCTTAAAGTGCTCAATTCTTTCCCGCTCGCGGGAAAGAACGGGAAAAGCAGCTTGAGCAATCGTTTGCCCAAAAAGCGCAATAGGAGCAAACGCAAGTGTCTGAGCATAGTCAAAAATTACATAATTTCTCCCAGAGTTAGGAATATATGAAATAAGCGCAATAGTTATCAAAGAACCTACTTGAAAGATTCCGATAGAAAAAGTTCTGGGCCACATAAGTGAAACAACTTCCTTAATTCCCGGTGTCTCAAACGATATGGATGAAGTAAAAGAAAAACCCACTTTCTTAACGAGGGGGATCTGTGCTGCTGCAAAAAAAATGCCTCCCAAAATGATTCCGTATACCGGCCCATATATCCCTAGTATAGGCGATAAAAAAAGAATTCCAAGTATGATCCCTAAGTTATATGAAGCCGCGGCTATTCCGGGAATAAAAAAATGATTATATGATTGTAGTAATGCGGAAAAAAAAGTAGCAATTAAAAAAAATAATTGTCCGACAATAACCAGTCTCATCAAATTTGCCATCAATTCCATTTCAGATGCAGAAAATCCAGAACCTGGATTTAATATTTGCAAAAAAAAGGAAGCAAAAATAAAAAGAATTATCGATAAAATCGAAAAAACCACAACAAAAATTGTCAAAAGTGTGGAGGCCATCTTTCGTGCCTCCGCCTCTTTATTTTTGACAATAAAATCTGAAAAAACAGGAATAAACGCAGATGACAAAACTCCCGCTATAATTATCTGAAACAGAAAATCCGGTAATTTAATAGATGCAAGATATACTCCTAAGGTATTGGAAGCGCCAAATATTGCCACAAGAAGTCGTTGCCTTATAAGACCTAAGAATTGGGAAAGTATTACGGTTGACATAATAACAAATGCCGCAGATAAAATATTCGTTTGTCGCATCGAAATAATATCAATGCTTTTTTGTAAGAATTTTTTCATCATAATAATAGAGGTTGCAGATTACAGTATACCATGGTACAATAAGCCCATGCCAGTAATAAAATCAGCAAAAAAGAAATTAAGAAAAGACAGAAAAAGGGAAAAAGAGAATAATAAATTTGAAAATATTCTCAAAACACTCATTAAAAAAGCAAAAAAAATCAAAACAGAAAAAGCAATAATTCAAGCGGTAAGAACCGCAGATAAGGCTGCGAAAAAAAGAATTATTCATAAAAATAAAGCATCGCGTTTAAAATCTCAGCTGTACAAACTAATCGCTAAAACACCAAAAGCAGCTGTAAAAACAACCTCTAAAAAAACTCCAAAAAAATAATAAATCCTCCTCCAGTCCTGACATTACCCCAGCTTTGCTTCAAATCGTCATTCTGGAAAGCAACGACTTTTCCAGAATCAGATTCTGGACAAGCCAGAATGACAAAGTGGGATAATATCAGCCTCCAATCCCTTTGACAAAAGATATAAAACCTCCTAGACTAATTAAAGGCGTTATGTGTAAACGTCTTGTTTTGTATGATTAAAAAAACTCCAACAATAAACTTATTTACAGGAAGAAGTAAAAGCTTTATTGATAGATTTCTAAAATGGGCATTAAGCGTTGGAAGACTTATCATCATTCTAACCGAAATAATAGCCCTTTCAGCTTTTTTATATAGATTCTCTCTAGACAGACAACTTATTGATCTTAGGGACAAAATAAAATCACAACAAAAAATACTTGACTTGTATAAAAATAACGAAAAAAAATACAGAAGTCTTCAAGAAAGAATTGCATTATCTTCTCAACTTTCTACTCTAGCTGAAAAAAATACTGACACGCTCAACAAAATCAATCAAAGTATTCCAATTAATATGTCTGTAAGTAGTCTTACCTTGCAAAAAAAGAGCATGAATATAAATGCAAGTGTACCGTCAATTTCTACACTCACTTCCTTTATGAAAAAAATAAAAAGTTTTCCAGAAGTAAAAGGAACAACGCTTGAAAGAATTGATAATAGGATATCAAGCTCTACACTCGTATTTAGTTTAAATGTCTTTCTAAAAGATGAATAATACAAAAATCAAAAAAAATAATTCTCTATTTCCTGTTAAGAACAAATATCTTGAGTTTCTTCCAAAAATTAAAGAAGAAAAAATACAAGTAGCAACAACTGTGGGCTTAACATTCCTTGGTATTATTTTGTTTGGTTTGTTTGCAATCAGCCCAACTCTGACAACCATTGCTCATCTAAGAAAAAGTTTGGCTGATAATCAAGATTTATTTGCCAAATTGCAAGAGAAAAACAAAAATTTAAGTATTCTCCAGCAAAAATATTCAACCGTGGAAAAAGATATTCCTACCATTCTGTCTGCACTGCCCCAAAAACCATCGGCACCTGTCTTTCTTGGACAAATACAAACTCTTCTTGTTAGTAATCATCTTAATTTAATAAACATTGGATCTCTTGAGGTCGAGCTTACCAAATCTGAAGAAGGCGAAAATCAGTATTCATCGTTTATTTTTAATCTGAGCGCCGATGGATCGAATGAGAATGTGCTCACGTTTATAAATTCCTTAATACATGTCAGCAGGATCGCATCTATAGATAACATCTCTCTTGTAGAAAACTCAAAAAAAGGAAATACACAAGTTACAATTACTGGAAAAACGTATTTTAAAAAATAATTATGAAACAAAAAGACATCTTACTTATCTTAGGCTCTCTTTGTGTAGTTACTATTGCGTGGATTATTTTTAATATTTATCATACTACTGTCACATCAACAATTCCCGAAACCATAACTACGCAAGTTAAACCAATCACACCGGATTTTGATATAAAAAGTATTGATGCGCTTAAAAAAAGACAAAAAATAACTCCAAATTTTGGTTTTCCTTCCTCTGGTACTCCTACTCCGACACCTACCCCTTTTCTCTTGCCAAAAAAGAATCAACCTGCATCTGAAAGCTCATTCCTTAGATGAAAAAAAATATTTTGAGTATTCGTATTCCAACCTTGTTGGGAATTTTTTTAATACTGGTTACTCTTGCATCAACATCGTATCTTGCAAATCAGGGTGTAATTACGATTGGAAGAGCAAGTTTAACACAAGCCCCACAAAGAGTGCGCATAACGAATGTCTCAGATACTTCATTTACGGTTTCTTATAAAACCGAGACTCCAACACTAGGATCTCTTAACACTGGAAAAGATAAAAGCTTAGGCCTTGTAATCAATGACGACAGAGATAGTCAAACCGCAAAGCCTCATGTACTTCATTACTTTACTGTAAAAAATCTTGCCCCTAACACACTATATTATTTTTCAATTGTATCCGGTGACACTATATACACAAACAATAATACTCCTTTTACAGTGACAACGCGTGAATTAGGCGATACTACTTCTTCACCTAATTCAATGAGCGGAAAAATAATTACACAAGAAGCAACAGCCCCTCAGGAAGCAATCGTATATGTAAAAAAATCATCCGATCCCAAATCTATATCTACATTAGTAAATAATGACGGGACGTATTCTTTGGATGTATCAAAAATTGGAATTAAAAATAATTCTTCAGACAGTCACATTCTCCAAATGCTTGTTCTTGGAGATCAAAAAGAATCAAATATTACTATTAGATCTTCTGCTATCCATCCTGTCCCAATAATTACTCTTGCCAAAGATTACGATTTTATTCAAAACGTTTTAGAACCGTCTGCGTCAACAAGCGCAAATTTTCAATCTTTTCCCTCATTTAATTTTACCAGTAACTCTACAATACCTCAAATTATTACACCAAAAAATGAAGAAATCTTCAAAGATGCCAAACCTCAATTCTTTGGAACTGCATCTGCATCAGCCTTGGTAAAAATTACTATCCATTCTCAAGATATAATACAAGATCAAGTAAAAACAGACCCTAACGGCAGATGGTCATATCGTCCAATTCAACCTCTTTCTCCCGGAAATCATACTATTTCTATAACAACCCAGGATCAGACAGGAATTACAAAAAGTATCGAAAAAACATTTATTGTTTTTGCATCCGGAAGCCAATTTATCGAGCCTTCTGTTTCTCCTATTCCGCCTACTCCCACCTCATCACCTACAATAACCCCCACGCCTTCCATTCCCACAGCAACACCTTTGCCTCCAACTCCTACTTCATTACTTTTGCCATCTCCAACCATAATCCCTCCTGCAAGCTCAACTACTCTTCCTCCGCCCGGAAGTTCAACTGCCTTGCTTACAGGACTTAAGGGAATTGGAATAACTCTTGCTGGCTTACTTCTTCTAATTCTCTCCCGAGGCGTTTTACATATATGAAAATAGGAATAATAGGTGCAGGATTTACTGGCCTTTCTGCAGGAATTCAATTATTAAAAAAAGGTCACAGCGTTACAATTTTTGAAAAAGATAAAAATCCAGGCGGCCTTGCCTTAGGATACAAAGAAAACAAGTGGCAATGGAGTCTTGAGGAACATTATCATCATTGGTTTACGAATGATTCTTATATAGTAGCTCTTGCTAAAGAAATTAAACACGAAGTAATAATACAAGAACCAAAAACATCTGTATATGTAGACAATACGTCTTATCAACTTGATTCTCCTATCCGCGTTCTTAGTTTTCCCAAATTATCTTTTTTTGAAAGAGTGCAAATGGGAATTGCTTTGGGAATATTTCGTTTTAATCCTTTCTGGAAACCTCTAGAACAATTTCGTGCATCCGACGTCTTATCTAAACTAATGGGAGAAGTCCCTTATAAACTTCTTTGGGAACCATTATTGAAAAATAAATTTGGTAATTATGCCGACGATGTTTCACTTGCGTGGTTTTGGGCGCGAATTTATAAAAGGACAAAAAAGCTCGCTTATCCTAAAGGAGGTTTTCTAGAATTCGCGAATAAACTTGTTGAATATATTAACAATTTGGGCGGAACGGTAATTTACAATTCACCAGTAGAAAATATTAAATCCAACAATGATTCCGTAAGCATAAAAACAAATAACAAATCTCAGTCTTTTGACAAAATAATTGTGACGCTGCCTTCTCAATTATTTACTAAAACTGCTTCCATTCCTTTTGAATACAAGCAAAGTTTAGAACAATTAAAAAGTTTAGGAGCGGTAAATCTTGTATTAAGACTTAAAGAAGAGTTTTTAAAAGACGGAACGTATTGGCTGAGTATGTGCGATGCCAACATTCCGTTTTTAGCTATTATTGAACATACTCACTTCATGGATAAAAAATCTTATAACAACGAATATATAGTATATATTGGAAAATATCTCCCTAGTAGTGATCCTTTTTTTTCAAAATCTAAAGAAGAAATATTTAATATATATGACCCGTTTCTTGCCAAGATTACCAAAAATTATAAAAAATCTATTATCGACTATCGAGTATTTAAAGCTCCGTTTGCCCAACCAATCATCCCTATACATTATTCAAAAGTTATGCCATCATTTAAAACTCCTTTACAGGGCGTGTACCTTGCAAACATACAACAAGTATATCCCTGGGATCGAGGAACAAATTATGCAGTTGGATTAGGTCAAAAAATAGCCACGTTTATTGAAAACGATAGATGAAGAAAAAAATATCCATCTTGATAGTTTTTGTATTTGCAATTGCTTTTTTATTTCGCTTTTATAATATTCTATGGGGATCACCATACTTCTTCCACCCGGATGAAAGAAATATAGCTTATGCAACTGAGAGAATCCGTTTTCCAAATCAATTAAATCCCCAGTTTTTTGCGTATGGCAGTTTTCCGATATATGTCATTTATTTTACTGGTGTTTGCTTCAATTTCTTTTCTCACTTTTTGAACATAGAAAAAAATATTAGTGATATATTTTCTGTTTCATTCGAAAATGCGATATTTTTTGGAAGATTCTACAGTGCTGTTTTTTCGTTTATTTCTATTTTTCTGACAGTAAAGATCTACAAAAAAATAAGTAATAAAACACCAGGAACAATTCTTCTCATGTGGTTACTGACAACAAGTGCGGGATTTATTCAATTTGCCCACTTTGCTACATTCGAAATGTGGCTAACATTTTTCACCCTATTGCAGTTTTATTATTTATTAAAATTTTTTGAACAAAAAAAAGTTGTTTATTTTTCTATTTCATCTGTAATTTTTGGACTGCTTCTTAGCATTAAAATTTCCTCATTAACTCTTTTTCCTATTTCTCTTTTTATAATAAAAAAAACAAAATTGAACTGGAAAAAAAATCTTGTTATTTTTTTAGTAACTGCCTTTGTAACAGGTATTCTTACCTCGCCATTTTATGTTTTGGATTTTTCTACTTTTAAATCAAACATAACATATGAATCAAATGTTGCAACCGAAACGCTTCCTGTTTTTTATTCCGGACAATTTTTTTATACAATTCCTATTCTATTCCAGCTTACAAAAGTATATCCATTTCTCATAAACCCAATGCTAACTATATTATTCATCCCTTCTCTTTTGTATGTTACCATTATTGGTTTTAAAAAAACAAAAAATTCTTATCTCTTATTGCTTTTCACTTATCTCTTACTTTTCCTTCCGCAATCATTTTTATTTGTAAAATGGACACGTTATATGGTTCCAACTCTTCCTTTTATCTATCTTATAATTACGATTTTTCTTTCTGAACTTTTGCAAGGACTACAAAAGAAAGTTCATTACTATTATATTAGTATAATAGTAATAATAACGATAACCATAAGTATAGGTTTTGCATTTTCATATTTTCTTACAGTTTATCTTAATCCAGATACACGGATTCAAGCAAGTAGTTGGGCGAGTGAACACATACCAAAGAATGCAAAAATTCTAAGCGAGGTTTATGATTTAGGAATCATTCCTTTTAATCAATATTTCCAAAATATCCAACTCTTTAATTTTTATTATCTCGACAATACAGACACCTCGGATGGTGGCAGACTGAGCTTGCGAAGCCATGACTCCTCCGAGGTAAATGACCTAGAACAAAAACTCAGAGATTCAGATTATCTAATTCTTCCAAGCCAACGAATACTAAAAAATAGAATTACAAATAAACAAAAGTTTCCGGTTGGATTTAAATTTTATTATAAACTTCTTTCCGGAAAGCTTGGATATAAAAAAATCTACGAAACACCATGTGATATTTTTTGTAAAATAATATACATGGGAGATCCTGTTTTTAATATCGAAGAAACAGCAAATGTTTTTGACAGACCGATGGTATTTATTTTCAAACATGAAAAATTATAAAAATCACATTCTATTTTTAGTAATTCTTTTGATTGGATCATTATTTAGATTTTGGAACATGAACTGGGACGAAGGGTTTCATCTTCACCCAGACGAAAGGTTTCTGACTATGGTTGGCAATTCCATGAGAATTCCAAATAACCTTTTAAGCTACCTAGACCCAAAAGTTTCAACTTTTAATCCTCAGAATATCAACTATCCCTTCTTTGTTTATGGAACTTTTCCCTTAGTGCTCAATAAAATAATAGTGTCGTTATTAAATAGCGATACTTATTTTCAATTTACTTTGTTTGGAAGAATAGTATCCGCATTTTTCGATCTTTGTATTATTGCACTTATTTACAAAACAGTTGAACTACTAGAGAAAAAATATAGACTATCAAGATCGATTAAATTCCTCGCTAGTTTTTTTTATTCAATCACCGTATTTCCCATTCAGTTGTCTCATTTTTTTGCTGTTGATACTTTTCTTAATTTCTTCATGTTCGCATCTTTTTACTTTATTCTTAAGTATTCTTTTGAAAAAAAAATATCTTTTCTTGTGTTTAGTGCCATCCTAATGGGCCTTGCATTTGCATGTAAAATAACTGCCGCCTTTATTTTCCCTTTAAATATGTTTTTCTTGTTTATAGGGAATAACAAGAATCATATTAGTAAAATATTTACTCGTAAGTTGTTCCAAACATCTTATTCAGGATTCATATTATTCTTATTTTATGCCACTATAGTATATTTTACTCTTAGGATTGCTGATCCGTATATGTTTGAAAACAGCTCTATCTTACACCCCGAAATAAACAAACTGTTTATCCAAAACTTGAAAACTCTTTCGACTTTAACAGGGAAAGGAGCAACCTATCCCCCAACAATTCAATGGATTAACAAGACTCCCATACTTTTTAGTTTGACAAATATTATTGTTTTTGGAGTTGGAGTTATATACTTTTTATTTATACTCATAGGATTTTATACGTCTCTAAAGGTTTATAAAAATATTTTTCGGACAATTCTTGTTTGGACAATCGGATTTTTTCTTTACCAAGCATCTCAATTTGCCCAAAGCATGCGGTATTTTATTCCTATTTATCCGTTTCTCGCGATTTTTGCAGGAGTTGGTTTTTTCTACCTTACAAAAAAATGGAAAAAAATATTTGTTATACTTTTACTTATTGTTCCCCTTTTGTATCCTCTTGCATTTATCTCTATATATAGAAACGAGACAACGCGGGTAACGGCATCAAAATGGATTTATAAAAATATACCCGACGGGAGTCTGTTACTTGGAGAACATTGGGATGATCCGCTCCCGTTATTAGTTACCAATACCAAACAAAAACAATTTATATCAGAAGCATTACCTGTTTTTGACATGGATACAAATGAAAAAATAAACAAAATTAAGTCTGCTCTTAAAAAAGCAGATTATTATATTCTTTCTTCTAATAGAGCATGGGGGAGCATTCCAACAGTACCGGAAAAATATCCTCTTATGAGCAAGTTCTACAAAGACTTATTTAATGGTAAATTACAATATAAAAAAATAAAAGAGTTTGCCTCCTGTCCTTCATTCAGGTATCTGGGAATTCCGATTGATTTTCCAGATGATTGGGCCGAAGAGGCATTTACTGTCTACGATCATCCAAAAGTAATTATTTTCAAAAAAAACTCAATAAAATGACTAAAAACCAAGAATCTTTTTTTGATAAAGAGCAAAACCAATATCTTGCTTCAAGAATTATAAATCCCCCTCTCCATACCAAGCTTGAAATTGCAAATATCCTAAATCTCTTAAAAAATAAAAAAATTTCTGCTATTGTAGGTACAGACATTTTGCATCATATTAATCATATTAATATTGATGCATATTTCTCGGTTTTCTATAATTCTTTATTAACTGGGAGATTGAAAAAGGGGTAACCCACTGTTCGTACTTTAACCTTTACACTAAATTGCAAAAACACGGATTTAAGAATATCCAAATAACAGGACTTGGCATTCTTCCTCGTCCCTTTTTTGACTGGTCAAACACTCTTTGTAGGCTAAATGACTGACTTGGGAACGTCCCAATTCTAAAATTATTTGCATATCGGTATATTATTTCAGCTTCAAGATAATTATTTTCTGCATATCACAAAAAGATTCATTGAAGGACGCAATTTAATAATCCCATCAAGCAAATTGGAAGGTAGAGAAAAAATCTTTGCAATAAGTTTTGCTGTTTTCTCTTCTCCGCGGAAGTTAAACCTATCAAATTTTTTAAAACTTAGTCTTTCAATAATATTTTTACCAATCCCATACAAAATAAAATGAGAAAATGGCCAACACAAATTGATAAGGTCTTTCTCAAGAACAACTGTAAATTCTTTTTTTATTTTTCTCAGTAAATCTTTCTTTTCATACAGTCTTTCATGATCTGCCCAAATACCAGCTAACCACCAAATATCCTTTTGAACATGGATATTAAAAAATTTCATAAGAACCCAATTCAATGGATCCCACAAAAAAGGAAAATTTTTATTTGGAACGGTAATCACAAGAATTCCCTTCGCTTTTAAAACTCTTTTTATCTCCCGAAGTCCTTTCACATCGCTTTTTAAGTGTTCTAAAAGCTCCGAACAGATAACAAGGTCAAAGTATCCATTTGGGTAAGGAAGTTTATAAATATTTGCGTTTTTGATATGTACTCTTCTGTCTTTTTTATTATTTCTTGCGACTGAAAGATATGATTCGTTTATATCCACACCATGAATTTCCTTAATAAATCTATAATTCTCAAGTGCCTGAAGATAAAATCCTCTTCCGCATCCAGCGTCTAGTACCCTTACTGGCCGTATTTGCTCAATGCACTCAAAAATGAGCCTTGCGCGTTTCGCAAAAGCTGGATCTATTTCTGACTCAAGTATTTTTTTTATCCTACTATTCATAAAGACGAATTTATAATATACATGATTTTTTTTGAATTTTTTTTATTATCCAGTATCTTCTCAACATAAGGCTTACACCGAATCATTTTCTTTTTGTTATGAATTGCATGTATTATTTTTCCTGCTAAATCTTTGGCATTTTCTTTTTTAAATGTAGTCCCAAAACCAGTTCTTTTTACCAGAAATCGTGCGCCAGGTATATCTGAGACTATGGATGGAACTCCATATATCATTGCTTCTGCCTGCATAAGTGAAAAACAATCAGATCGGGACGGAACAACTAAAAAATCTAGGTAAGAGTAAAAAGTAGGCAAGACGTCTTCTTCTAAAAGTCCAAGAAAAGTGATATTTTGTTTTACCTTCTTTATTCTCTGGAGATTTTTGGAATAAAAATCTTCATATTTCATATTTGTTTCTCCAGCAAAGACAAAATGTAACTTTGGCATTTTTTTTATTACAATACGAATTGCATCAAAAAGGATATCATATCCTTTCTCTTCTACAAATCTACCTCCAAATCCGATTATTGTATATTTTGATTTTTTTATTCTTTCCAACTCAAAGATTTTTGTTCTTTTTTTATTCCTTTTTAGGATAGGAAGTAAAACTGGAAAACATTTATGAAGAAAGTGTCTCATTACCCGCGAATTATGAGCATAATCTGCTGTATTTGTCGAGATAATATCAGCAAGATAAAATGAGATTAGCGTCGAGATGTCAAACAGTTTCTCTATAACATGATTTAGTAATCCTTTTGGGAGAATAAGATCACCTTGATGATATACAAGGAATTTCTTAGAAAATAACTTAGAGAGAAAAGAAATTGGTAAGATGTTAACGCATGGAGAATTAATAATGATCAAGTCATGTCGTCTTGCCTCTTGTATAAAACCCCCCAGAAGTGAAAGAGAATATTTGGATCTACTAAATGAAAAAAAATAATTGTATCTTTTAATCTTTGTTGAATAAATCGTTTCATTTTTTTTTAAAGCATCTTCATGTCTTACTGTAAGAACAGTAAAATCATATTTTTTGTGTAAATAAATTACTGTATATAAAAATGCTTTTGCAATCCCAGTCCAATGAGGATAAAAATAATCTGAAACAATAAGGATTTTAGGTTTTCTATTTTTTCTTATTTTCATTATAGTTTGCTTTTGGTATTATAAGCTAATAGAATTATTTTTCCTACCAGCTACTTCCCTATGAATATTGGATTTGATCTTGACGGAATTTTTATTGATAAGCCTCCTTTTGTGCCAAAAGTTATTATTGAGCGATTGTATAAAAAGAAAAATGGGGCAATTAAATATCGCATTCCGGGAAGATTCGAACAAATAGTTAGAAAAATAAGCCACGCAAAATTATTTCGCCCTGCAATTAAACAAAATATCAAATATCTTCATAAAATCCATAAATTCAACTCTCACAGGTGTTATTTAATTTCCGGAAGATTTGGATTTATCCAAAAGCAAACAGATCATATTTTAAACGCTTACAAAATTTCTAATGTATTTTACAAAAGATGCGTTAATTTACAAAGTAAGCAACCCCACCTCTTTAAAAATGAAATGTTAAAAAAACTAAAGATTAAAAAGTTTGTTGACGATGATTTAGATCTTTTGATATTTTTATCAAAAAAAAATCCAAGTATTACATTTTATTGGTTAAATGAAAAAGAGAATAAAAAACTAAGTAAAAATTTATTTGCAATTAAAAACCTACAAAATATCTTAAAAAGGAATATATGATTAATGATTTTGTTTCTGTAATTCAATGGTGGAGTGTTTTATTTGTTGTAGGATTATTTTTTCTTCCGCTCACTTTTTATCTTTTTAAATCCTTTTTAGACAAGGGGTATATTTTTTCAAAAGTTATAGGCTCTCTTATTATCTCTTATATTTTTTTTGTTTTAGGAATACTGCACATTATTTCTTTCAACAAACTACAGATAGTTCATCTGTGGTTACTTTTAGCAACTATCGGAATTACTTTTAATATTTGTATATTTCGATTTTCATTTTCCGAATTCAAAAAGTTTCTAAATCTTTTTATAAAAAAGATTCCTCTGTTTGTCGCTTTAGAACTGTTATTTTTTCTTGCTCTTTTATCTTGGTCGTATGTAAGAGCTTTTCAGCCGGACATTATTGGCCTTGAAAAATACATGGATTTTGGATTTGTAAATTCTATTCTTAGAAGTAATTCGTTTCCACCAACTGATATATGGTTTCCACCAATGTCAATTAATTATTACTACTTCGGCCATCTCACAACAGCTGTACTCACAGAAATATCGAATCTTCCTTCTTCAATAACTTTTAATCTTATGATCGTGACACTTTTTGCCTATACATTTACTCAAGCGTTTTCTATTGGAATGAATCTTGTTTATATATCGATAATATCGAAGAATAAAAAAACTAAAGTGAACGATAGCAAACGCGTCCAGAATCTATTTTGGATTATCCTGGGAGGTTTCTTATCGGCCTTTTTAGTAAGCTTAGGAGGTACTATCCATAGTCTTTATTCTTTTTTTAAGCCCTACAAAACTGCAAATCCAGTTTTTTTTACTAACCTTGCCTTTTCCCTTCAAACATTTCCTAATTCATATTGGTACCCGAATGCCACTCGATTTATTTACAATACTATTCATGAATTTCCCATTTATTCTTTTGTTGTATCAGACCTCCATGGACATGTTTTAAGTATTCCGATTGTCCTGACAATTCTTGCCTTTCTTGCTCATATATTTTTGAATAAAAAAATACATATTGGGGAAATGATATTTTTATCTTTTCTTCTATCCTCTGCATACATGACGAATGTATGGGACGGAGCAATTTATTTTTTGCTAACTGCAATTGTATTTTTTTATCTTGAATATAAAAAAGTAAATAAGCTTACCATTGATTTGTTTATTTGTTTATTTGTTTATTTGTTTATTATTGGTGTTTGTTTTTTCATTTTCTCCCTGCCATTTAACGCATTCTTTAAACCATTTGCTTCAAACATCGGAATATTATGTGCACCTCAATTTTTAGTAAAGTTAAAATCCCTGGGACCCTTGCTATTTGAAGATAACCATTGCCAAAAATCTCCAATATGGCAATTATTTATTCTCTATGGATTTTTCTACTTTTGGGTTATTTCTTTTATTGTATACATAAAAAATAATAAATTAAATTCTTCTGATATTTTTATATTTTTACTTATTAGCCTTTCCACAGTTTTAATTATAATTCCGGAATTTATCTATCTAAAAGACATTTATCCTGCTCATTTCCGAGCAAACACTATGTTTAAGCTGGTGTATCAATCGTTTATTATGCTTTCTTTGGCTTCTGGATATATCATCATTCGCCTAATTTCGAATTTCGAATTTCGAATTTCGAATTTTTTAATATCTTGCATTGGTAGTATTGGGTTATTCCTCGTTTTTCTGTATCCTTATTTTGCAGTTAGTTCTTATTATGGAAATCTTTTAATTTACAAAGGACTAGATGGCATTTCGTATTTAAAAACAAAAAACCCTTCTGATTACGAAACAATTTTATGGTTTAATAAAACAGTAAAAGGACAACCAGTTATTTTAGAAGCACAAGGGGATTCATACACGGATTACGAACGCATATCTGCAAACACCGGTCTTCCGACAGTGCTTGGGTGGATCGTACATGAGTGGCTTTGGAGAAAAACATATGATGTCCCTGCTCCGAGAATTGCAGAAGTAAAAACGATCTACGAGTCTCAAAATATCAAACAAGTAAAACAACTTCTTAAGAAATACCACGTATCGTTTGTTGTTATTGGAGACCTAGAAAGGCAGAAATACACTGCGCTACAAGAAGAAAAGTTTAAAAACTTAGGAAGTGTAGTTTTTGAGAGCGGAAAAACTAAAGTATATAAGCTATAATGCTAGCTTCTCCAAGATTTCTTCTTGAATCGGGTCATAGTCCTTTCTAGGCTGGAGCCACGGAATTTTTGTTCTTATTCCAATTCTTGAAAGCATATAAGGCCCAATTTGTAGTTCTCTGTCTCTTGCCTGTCTTTGGTTCCATCTATTCATTAATCCATTCACAGAAACATAATTCTGTAAAAACTCATCCGTACTCATATCAGCTACCAATGTATTGACCCAAGATACCATATTTGCTCCTGCTTCATAGAAAAAATTCGGTAAAATATATGGTATTCCATTTTTGCTTGCAATAATTCTTGCGGCAGCTTCGGCAATTTCTCCACCTACTTGTAGGTATGCTTTTTCATCATCTTTTTGCAGATAAAAGTTATATCCCTGAAGTTTATGTACCATGATTCTATTTCCCATCTTCTCACCAGTTCTTCCAATAGTAAGAATTTCAAGCGGAGAAAAATTTTCAACTATTTCGTCTTTTTGAACTTGTAAAAGATACTCTCTCAATAGTGCGTTTACTTTTACAATCATCTCATCTGAGTTTCCTAAAGAATTCTCCGAAATTCCTAAATTCTTGCTTCTTTTTAATGTTTGTTCTAATTGATAATTATTTATTAAAATCCTCCCATCAAAAGCTTCGTATCGTGCAATAAGCCATATACTATTTTTTTCATTCTCTTCCAGACTTTCTCTTTTTCTCTCCAAATCGGTAATAAGTTCATCTGGTTGGTAAAAAGAAACTGTTGCGGCAAGTTTTTTATAATCTGTATCTGAAGATACCTCTTCACATACCAATTGAGCTACACCCAATTGTAGTTCTTGCAAAACTTTTTCAGAAGTAAAATCTTTTGGATAATTTTTAGCAATGATTCTTTTTATTCTAACTACAGCGGGAAGTTGCATCCACTCGTTCTCACCCGCATCTTTTTTAACAGAAGGTAATTGAGGAGCCTGAAATATAGTATAAGAATGACGTGTTGATACAAGAGGCGTCGTTGGCAAACCGCTCCCTTTAAGCATTAATATTGTCGATGCTACTAATAAAACTCCACAGATCCGACCTAAGTCTGTCTCAACAGGATATCCCTTTCTATCGTACGTAACAAGATTTAAACCACTAAGATGATGAGGCTTACGTCTTCCTTTTTCTTCCAGCATTATATCTTATAGTATAAGGTGTCTTTAATTAAAAATCAAGTTCTAGAGGCTTATTGAAGCTATTTTACTGTACACATATCAGACACAAGTACACATTTTATATATTGTTGAATTTCTGAGAAATTGCCGTTCCCTTTTCTTGGAATAAGTACCCATGCTCCGTTAAAATCCGTAAGCGGAGGATTTACTAAAAGTCCGGGCTTTTTTTCGTCTGCCGCATCTATTACAAACGAATGAATAGCAACATCTTTAAATTTTTGAGAAAGCTTAATAAAATCATCAAATTCAGACTGATCTATATCTGTATCAATACTTTTTGTGAGTGTTTCGTTAAGTTGAGCTATTTTTACAGGGTTTAAAAATGTTTGCGGAGAAAGCACTTTATCTTTAAATGCCTTGATTACTTTTTGCTGCCGTATACTTCTTGCAAAATCACTTCCTTCTGTTCCGAGGGCGTGACGAGACCTCACAAATTCTAGAGCCTGACTTCCTTTCATATGTATTTTCCCTTTTTCGAAATGGATGTGAGTATACCTGCAAGGAAATGCTTCAAGCTGTGAGGATGCAGTTGCTAAGGTAACTAATTCTTCTTTGCTATGTCCGCAGAGATCATCTTCTTTTCCCGCAATCGGATATTCGTAATCATCTAATGTGTTATCAACAGGTATGTCCAAACCTCCTATAAAATCGATTGCTTTTACAAACCCGTCGAAGTTAATCCTAATACCGTAATTAATTGGTTGATTTACAAGCTTACTAACAACCGCTTTTGTTAGAATAAGACCGCTCCCTTTTTTCTTTGATTCTCCTGTTGTGTATGCGGTATTTATTCTAGCATTAAGATCGGGCATCCATAAATCACGCGGTATGGAAACAAGAGTAAGCTTACTCATATTCAAGTCCAAACTCGCAAACATGACGGTATCTGTTAAATCCGGGCCTTCATGCCTCCCGCCTCCCGTACCAAGCAATAACACGTTAAGTGTATTGTTTTTTGTAGTTTTAACTTCTATTTCTTTTTTAAAAAAAATTCCGTAGAGTATCGGAGAAAATTTCACTAACTCAATCGCAGCACGGGCAATAACCACAATAAAAAAGACAATCAGTACAATAAGAATCTGTTTACGCATTTTGAATAATATTGGAGAATTCCAAAAGATTAAGACTCGCTTTGCCAACGAGCACTCCATCAATATGTGGCAGAGTTGTAAATGAATTCACATTGGTACTCGTTACACTTCCCCCATATAATACATTTTTTATGTGATATTTTTGTTTTAACTCTTTGGAAACAGCATCTGCATTTTCTGGTGTGTCAGGAGTACCTGTTCCAATTGCAAAAACCGGCTCGTATGCAACTAAAAAAACATTTTTCGGAATAATGTCATCCATACTTCGTACACAATAAATCACATTCAAACCATATTCTTTTGCTTTCAAAACTTTTTTTTCTAAAATTAAGTCATCTTCTTTGTTATTATTTCGTCTCTCACTGTGTCCAACGATAACATATTCTGCAAATTCTTTTATTTGTTTTCCATTTACATCTCCTGTATATGAACCCTCATCAAAAGCTGATATGTCTTGAGCTCCAAGTTTAAACGGCAACTGATAATGCTTGGTAAACTGTTTTACTTGTGACATAACCGTAAACGACGGACAAATAATTATTTCCTTATTTTCTAAACTCTGAACTCTGAATTCTAAACTCTTTTCAAACCATTCTTTGGCTTCTTGTGTGGTTTTATTTGATTTCCAATTCGCGATAATAAAAAGATTCTTCATGTGGTGAAGCCACGTTTAACGTGATAAAATAGTACTACTCCGCTTTCATCTTATTTAAATTATACGCTATGAATAAAGATTTCCACAAGGAGCTCAATAAAGAGCAATTAGAAGCTGTTTTGCATACCCAAGGTCCAATGATTATTTTAGCCGGAGCCGGTTCTGGTAAAACCCGGGTAATTACTTACAAAGTCGTTACATTAATCGAACAAGGAGAAGAATCATCCAATATCCTAGCTATTACTTTTACTAATAAAGCCTCTAATGAAATGAAAGAAAGAATTTATAGAACTGGGACAAGAGGAGCAACGATCGCTACGTTTCATTCTCTCTGCGCAAAAATCTTAAGAATTGATGGAAAATTCTTGGGTATTTCATCTGCCTTTCTTATTTACGATCCGTCAGACCAATTCGATACCATAAAAGAAGCAATGAAACAACTTAATATCTCCCCAAAAGAATATAAACCATACTCTATTTTAGCAACTATATCCCAGGCGAAAAACGAAATGATTACGGATTCACAATATCTAAATTTTGCCAGAGGAAGTTTTCAACAAACTGTTGCGAAAATATATCCCGTGTATCAAAAAATTCTAAAAGAAAATGATGCACTTGATTTTGACGACTTATTGATAAAAACTGTTGAGCTATTCAAAGAATTTCCGAATGTCTTAGAAAAATATCAAAATAAATTCAAGTTTATTTTTGTAGATGAGTATCAGGATACAAACCACACACAATTTTTTTTAACCAAATTATTAGCAGATAAATGGAAAAATATTTGCGTTGTTGGAGACTTTTCTCAAAGTATATATAGTTGGAGGGGTGCTGATTTTCGCAATCTAATAAAATTTAAAGAGCATTTTAAAAACGTAAAAACTTTTTCTCTTTCTCAAAATTACAGATCAACACAAAAAATTTTAGATGCCGCGTACTCTGTAATCTCTAAAAATACAACGCATCCTATCTTAACCCTTTGGACAGAAAACAAAACAGGAGAAGAAATACAACTTTACCAAGCACGAAACGAAGAAGACGAGGCAAACTTTATTATTAATAAAATCGTTGCGTATAAACTCGAATTTAAAAATTTAAAGTTTTCTGATTTTGCTGTTTTGTATCGAACCAATGCTCAATCACGCGTTTTGGAAGAAGCTTTTTTACATCAGGCAGTACCGTATGTATTAGTGGGGGGTACGCGTTTTTACGAAAGAAAAGAAATCAAAGATGTCTTATCCTATCTTCGAGTATTGGCAAACCCCAAAGATTCAGTTTCTTACAAAAGAATCGAAAAATTAGGAAAAGGAAGACTGGTAAGATTTTTAGATTTTCAAAACAAACTGGAAATTGTAAAACAGACAACCTTAGAACTTTTAGATAAAATTTTAAAAACAACCGGATACCTTTCTTTATATGACGAACACAACGAAGAAGACAGGCAGCGACTTGAAAACATTAAAGAACTTAGGTCTGTTGCAATTCAATTCCCCGATATTACTCTGTTTTTAGAAAACGTTGCATTAGTCGAGCAAGAATACATGCCAGACGGAGTTAAAGATGAACTCATAAAAGACGCGATAACACTTATGACCATCCACGGCGCTAAAGGCCTTGAATTTCCGTACGTGTTTATGGTTGGTATGGAAGAAGGACTATTTCCCCATGCAAGAAGTCTTATGGACAAAAGTGAACTTGAAGAAGAAAGAAGATTATGCTATGTCGGAATAACCAGGGCAAAAGAAAAATTATTTTTGACCTTTGCCAGAAAAAGATTATTTTTTGGCCAAAAAACTTCTAATATCGTCTCCCGCTTTATTTTAGACCTGCCGGATGATGTGCTTTCCCAAAACGTACATCTGGGTATAATAAGGAATGACGACGTACCGGAATTTTTATGAAAAATGATTTTAATAAACACGCAACCCATCCTCTCCAAACCTTTGAATGGGGAGAGTTTCGAAAAAAAACAGGTGTTAATGTAATTCAGTTAAATGAAATGCAAATTACGATTCATAAAGTTCCTTACACTTTTTGGACAATTGGATATGTGCCAAAAGGACCCCTCCCGACCAAAGAAATGATCCCTGAACTTGAAAAGATTGGCAAGAAAGAAAATTGCATCTTTATCCAACTCGAACCCAACATTATTCTGAATCGCCATTCTGGGGACGAACGGAGTGAGGATTCCAGAATCGATTTTGGACAAAGAGCTCAGCTCTCACAAGCCCCGCTGAGCGGGGCGAAACGGGCCAGAATGACAGATATGAACTTAGTTTCTGCTACGCATCCTCTTTTCACCAAACATACATTTATTCTTGACCTAACAAAATCCGAAGACGAACTGCTCAAAAACATGCATCCGAAAACTAGATATAATATTAAAGTCGCCCAAAAACATGAAGTTGAAGTTATTGAAGATAATTCAGACGAAGCGTTTGCAGAGTACCTCAGACTAACAAAAGAAACAACAAATCGTCAAGGCTTTTTCGCACATACTCAGCAATACCATCGCCTCATGTGGAAAACGCTAAAATCAAAACCTGCAAACGATGAACGAACTAACCAACTAACCGCACACTTACTAACAGCAAAATATAACAGTCAAACACTAGTCGCTTGGATTTTGTTAGTTTTCAAAGATACTCTCTATTATCCCTACGGAGCATCATCGAGTAAACACCGGGAAGTAATGGCAAGTAATCTTATGATGTGGAAAACAATAAAATTTGGAAAAAAGTTAGGTTTAAAAAAATTTGACATGTGGGGAGCGCTCGGTCCTAATCCAGATTCAAAAGATACCTGGTATGGATTCCATAGATTTAAACAGGGATATGGACCCAAACTTGTAGAATTTGTCGGAAGTTATGACTTAGTTATCAATCCAGTTTTATATCAACTCTATAAAATAGCTGATAAACTAAGATGGTTATATTTAAAGTTGGGATACTAATATACTAGTATATTAGTATTTTTCCGAGAAGTTCATCTTTTGATATCCATCCTACATTTGAGGTGTCTTCTTTATTATCTCCCTCAACTAATATCCTACCATTTTTTATTTCCTTAATTCGTTTTATAAGTTTTTTTCTTTTATGCAAAAATAAAATAACATCTCCAACTTTTGGTTCTCTTATGCAATATGGAACGCTGCTTACTGCAACTATTGAACCGTTTTTAATTGTTGGTTCCATGGAGTGCCCAGATATTTTAAGAAGAGAAAGAAGCATTATTTATATATAACCATTTCTCCGCCAGTTGGATATGCAGAAGCAACTCTAACCGGCTCTTTACCTTTTGTTTTCCAAAAAATCTCTGCAAATTGTTGCACTAATTCCAAAAGCTCTTTGGCTTCTTCGATATTTACTTCTTGTTTTGCTTTTGAAGCATGCTTCATAATGTTAAAAACTAATTCATGAAGTTTTGGAAACTTTTTTACATGCTCTGGCTTAAAATAATCTCCCCAAATAACCCGAATTTCTCTTTTTACTAATTCCGCATGATCTTCTTTTACACGGGTATATCGAGCAATTGCATGCATGAGTTTTTTTTGATCTTCAGAAGAGTCACTTTCCGCATGCGCTTCACCAATTGATTGTGTCATGCGAATAACAGTATGTGCGGCAATTTGTGCAGGATATGGATCATAAATCCCGCAGGGAATATCACAATGTGCATAAGCAGTTTGCAGTTGAAGTGAATTGAACAACGAACCGAGGCTTTTCATATTCTAAAAATAGTTCAATTTCTTACAGAAGTCAAGAAGGATTATATAATAAAATGTGAAACGGTAACTGTTCACGCTTCCGACACGATCTCGTCATCCTAAACGTAGTAAAGGATCTATTCGGTAAAAGATTCTTCTGCTTTCAGTCTCAGAATGACAGTTTTATGTTAGAAGTGTGAACTGTTTCGTGAAACGCGCTGATTTGACTTTTTTAGAAAAATCCTACACACTGATAAGATGATTAAAAATCAAGAGGGATTTATTCCTCTTGTCGCAATCGTTGGCATAGTTGTTGCCACAACAATTTTTGGTGGAAGTTTTTTTCTATCCAAAGAATACGCCTTTAACCATGCTCCTCAATCTATTATTCCCGTTACCGAAGATGACTTCGAAAATATTAAAGATCCGATTTTGCGTAAGCATTTTGTTACGTGGGCAAATCAAAAAAACTATCAAGTAAAAACAACGGCAAGTCAAAAAAAAGGTTATACCCTTTTAGAGGTGCAAAAAAATGGAAATTCAAACTATAGATCAATTGAAAATGACGGCTCTCATGATATATCCGAAACTATCTCTCTCAATGATATGTTGTACGTAAAAGACTATTCTGATAATTCCTGGTGGAAACAAATAATTACACCGTTAGATTCTCAAGACCAACAATCTATAGTTGATCAAAGACAGAACGAGTTTATCTATAATAAACTCCCACTGGAAAATTGCGGGAATAAAAGTTGTTATGTATATGAAGAAACCTATCCTCAAGATCCGCAGGCAAAAAGAGTATTTTTGTTTGATAACCAAGATTATTTACTGCGAAAAGAAGATTTGCTTTTCGGAGAATTTAAAATTACAAACGAATATTATTATAAGAGTACTCAAATACTACCCCCTTTTCCCATCAAGAACATACCTAATAAAGAAAGTATTTATGGACTCATAACCAAAGAGAAAATTCGACCCAACACATCTGATATTACTTCTCCAAACTTATCCGGTGACAATCAGGTTCTCGATCTAATACCAGATCTGTAAGACATACGTGTTGTTACTAATTCAGATACTTTTTTCCAAAACTCATATACCCCATTATGACACAATTCATCCCCGTGAATATCTCCCTTTGACGGCCTTACTTTACAATGTATCATATTCGTAAATATTCCATTTTCCAGATTCCAGAGAATAAATTCTGCTGCATTTTTTGATCCCTTTGGCAACTCAATTCCTCTCCAAGAAAAAGATTGTTTTACGATATTATCGTATGTTAACTTCTCATCCTTAAAAAATTTTTTTAAAAGTAAGGCATATTCTTCTTTGGAAGGAATAAGGCTATGACGCCTGAGAAAATCCAAATTATCATATTCTTGTTTTCCAACAGGCTGAGAAAATAAGAGAATAGAGGCTCCGACTTTTCCGCAGTCACAAAGCGCTTTAAATGCTTGTTCGGAAGGTTTTGTAATTTCCAAAGAAATAGCGTATTGTACATAGACCTGTTCGTAAAGACCTACAACTTCTCTATCGTGTGAAGCTACGTGCAAGACTACATACGGACGTTTTTTCATTGCGCTGATAAAGCTTTTTGTGTAAGAGGTTACTTTTACAACCACATGAAACAAAAATCGATCAGATTTTTTATGCAATGCATCTATTACTTTTGTAATAAATCGTATACCAACTGCTGCGCCGGAAATTGGAACCGAAACATGAATTGTAGAATTATTTTCTAAACCAACTTGTTGTATGCGGCTCTGAATTTTTTTACCCGTTAATTCTTTTTCAAAAACAGGAGCAATGGGATATGCCGATACTTCAATATGTACTTTCTTAAGCTTTACGCGCTTACCGTACTTTAAAAGTTCTGTTTTGGTTTTTTCACTTGGGACAAAAATCATATCAGCTTCTTCTACGTACCAAATATGGTGTGGATTATCATCTGTTACTTGGACAACCAGTAATACATTAATTTTTTTCTCTCTTATAAGCTGTTGCTTAATTGCGCCTAATTGATGAGCTAAGCCAAAATGAGTCGCTACAATGAGTAAAGTTTTGGGTACTTCGATTCGCTCACTTAATATGGTTGTTACCTGTGAATACAATAGTTTTGTGTGTCTTTTTAAAAATAAACGGTATATATATGTAAACACGTCTTCTCCCCATCCTTCTTCTGCCCACCTTGCAATAGCAGAAACAACAGGATGAATACTCATAAGTCGATGAATAAATGTTATTGATGTATCCTGAGAACCGAGTAAAAGCGGAGTAACATCTTTAGGTAACCCATGATACAAAGCATCAGTCACTCGTAAATGTCCGAATCCTGCAGGAGCATATGCAAATAAAAGTATAAGAGATTTACCACTCAAAACAGAAGTCTTTGACATAATTAATCCATGTTATTTCGTTTGAAAATATCAGGAGATCCTCTTCCTAACCCCCCTGTATCAAGACCATATCCTTCAACCCATGTATTTCCACTAACTTCAAATCCTACATATTCTGGGATACGTTTTATTTGTTTTTTCTCCGGTTTAGAAAGAAGTACAATTGTTTTTAACGATAGAGGATTTCTGCGTTTTAGAAGATCATATACATACTGAAGTGTAAATCCTGTCTCAATAATATCTTCCACAATCAGCACATGTCGATTTGCAATATCTATACTTATATCCTTAGTAAGTTTTGGTTTTTTTGAAGATTTTATACCAACACCATAGCTTGAAATACCTACAAAGTCAACTTCAAAATTTCTGCAACCGTGTTCCCAAAGTACTCGCGACAGATCTGCAACAAACATATATGCTCCATTTAAAACACCTAATAAGAGAAATTTCTTGCCTATGTAGTCTTTTTGAATTTGCAGGGCAATTTCTTGTATTCGTTTTTCAATAGTCTCTTTTGGAAAAAATATTAGTTTATCCATATTCTCTTTATTTTAATCATTATTTACACAAAAAAGAAGAAGACAAAAGAGGACTAAAAAAACAACACGAAATCCTTATTAAGCCTTTATACAAAATAAAAATAGAGATAACATATAGCTATCTAGGTGCTTCTGTGAAGGATTACTTAACGCGCAAAGTAGACTACAAATACAAAAATAACTGTAATAATAAGTACCCCTAAAGATACGACAAAGCTAGGATTTTTACAAACACAATATCCTAAAAAATCAGTGTGTTTTTTTCCTTTAGCAATTGCTCTTTTCTTTGTCTTTTTTGCCATATCTAAAGTATTGCAATAAAATGCAACATTTGTCAAGATGGTAATGTCAGGTGTTACACGACATTTGAATTGTTACATGTAAACGAAGTTTCAATTGTTACATAAT
>MFPD01000012.1 GCA_001784115.1 Candidatus Levybacteria bacterium RIFCSPLOWO2_02_FULL_37_18
ATAGTCACCCTGGCAATAGGAACGACAAGCCAAAATAAGACTAACAAAGCTGTTTTCTCTTTTTCTTTAAATCCTCGTAGAAAGGCAAAAACAATACCCAAGGTACTTAAAAAGAGTGTAACAAGAGGAGTCGTAAAGAGAATCCATTGAAGCGCATACGTATTAAAACCGAGAAAAATAAATGCTCTATCAAAAGAAGGATTAATGCCAATCGTTTTATAGTAAGAAACTATCTGCATAAATCTACTAAATGGGTCAATCCACAGAAATGGCCAACTTCCAAAGAAAATTGTCGTTGCTATCAATGGCAGTACAAGCGCTACAATAAGTAAAAATTTTCCATCTCTTATTGTTTTATTCGATGAACAATAATATAATCCCAGCCAAGATAAAAAAATAACAGGAGAAAACAAAATATTAAATTTTGTCCCCCAGGCAAAACCAAAAAATATAGCAGAAAAAATAATATAGATTAGTTTTCTATTAATTACCCCTTCGTAAAATAGTATCAAGGTCAAACTATAAAATGTGGCTTCGGGGACATCTTTTAAATTGAAATGAGATTCTCCTAAAAAAAGTGGATAGGTTATGAGAGCAGTTACTCCTATTATTCCTGCGAATGTTCCAAATCTTTTCTTTGTCCACCAAAAGATCGTTGCAGCAAGGACTGATGCCGTTAAAATGATATATACATGGTACGAATCTATATCGTTTAAAAATCGTAGTTTCTGGAAAAAAAGGTAGTTAAAAATTGAAGCAAAAATATCTGTAAGCGGTGGATGTCCTCCATCTTTGTTTAAGAAATAAGTGCCGTTATACCCGTCAAGCTGATATATGCTTCGGTGAGGAATTGTATTTTGCGGTTTATCCGGAGAAAACAGGAGCGTATTATCTTTTTGGTGATACTCGACATATTCGGGTAATCCTTTATAGTTTAGTTTTCCTGATAAGAAATACCGTAAGTATGCTTGACCTCTGGGTAAGTGATTGATCGTATCAAAATCTGTTCCGTAATGACTAAGAGTTAATAGCTCAAAGAGAAAAAATGAGACAAATACTATAAAAAATCCCATCAATCCTTTAGCATTGAGCATTGTGTAATTATAAATATTTTCTGATATAATTACAATGTCATCAAAATCTAAAAAATGGATAAAACCGCAATTAGAAGTAAGATTTTCGAACTCATCGAAGAGTATTTCGCCAAGGAGGAAAAAGAATTTATTCCCGGAAAAACTCTTGTAAGATACGCAGGTTCGGTTTACGACCATAAAGAGATAAATGCTATGATACATAGTCTTCTGAGTGGTTGGCTGGGTCTTGGAAAAGAAGGTGAAGCGTTTGAAAAAGAGTTCGCAGAATTTGTCGGCGCAAAATATTCTCTTCTTGCTAACTCAGGTTCATCCGCAAATTTACTTGCGATAGCTGCGTTAACATCTTGGAAATTTCCCAACAGACTAAAAAAAGGAGACGAAGTAATTGTTGCAGCATCCGCTTTTCCAAGCACGATTAATCCAATTATTCAAAATGGATTGACTCCTGTTTTTATTGATGTAGATTCAGAGACTTATAATATTCGTCCGGAAGATCTAGAAAAAGCTCTTTCAAAAAAGACAAGACTTATTGTAGTGTGCCACAATCTGGGAAATCCAAATGAGATGGATACGATAATGGTTTTTGCAGACAAATACAAGCTTTTCGTATTTGAAGATAATTGTGATGCGTTAGGTTCTATGTATGACGGAAAAAAGACAGGAAGTTTTGGTATACTTGCCAGCGAATCTTTTTATCCAGCACATCATATAACAACAGGAGGAGAGGGAGGAGCTGTTATTATTAACGATGATTTTAGACTATATCGAATCGTACAATCATTTAGAGACTGGGGAAGATCATGTTGGTGTGGAGCAAGCGGCGGTCCACGAAATGGTGTTTGCGGATATAGATTTCAGTTTAAGGTCAACGGATTTCCTTATGATCATAAATATATTTTCGAACATATCGGATATAATTTAAAACCTGTGGAAGCACAAGCCGCTATGGGGAGAGTCCAGTTAAAAAGACTGCCGAAATTTATTGAGGCAAGAAAAAGAAACTTCAAAACGTATGCGGAATTTTTTAAAAAATATGAAAAGTTCTTTATCTTACCAAAAGCTCTTCCTAAGTCAGATCCCTGTTGGTTTGCGTTTCTTTTGACAATTAAAGATGATGCACCATTTGACAGACTTGCAATAACTAATTTTCTCGAACAACATAGTATTCAAACTCGCCCATCTTTTTCTGGAAATATTTTACGCCAGCCGGCATATAAAAATATAACGTATAAAAAAGTCGGTTCGTTGGAAAATTCAGACAGAATATTTGAGAAAACGTTTTTTATTGGAGTTTATCCTGGGTTGACCGAAAAACACCTCGAGTACGTAATGTCTGTTTTTGATACTTTTCTGTCAAAATATTAACATGCAGCAAAAAACAGTTTTAATAACGGGCGCAAGCGGGTATATTGGATCAGAAATCGCAAAAAAATACGTTTCACTTGGTATAAAACCTCATTTACTCTTAAGAAGTGAATCTAAAAAAACCAGGCTTACTTCAATACTTTCTTCATGCATTGTGTACGAAGTAAACATTATTGATTTTTATAAAACATTGGAAATATTTCAAAAAATCGTTCCCAATATAGTCATACATCTGGCAAGCGTTGGAGTATATTCTTATACAGATAATTCACTAGAAAACGCAAAGCGAATGATAGACTCAAATATTCAAGGCACACTTAATCTTTTGCATGCTGCACGAGAAACAGAATGCGATCTATTTTTAAATACCGGGAGCTGTTTTGAGTACGGAACAGGAGAAACACCTTTTAAAGAGGATGATTGTCCCAATCCCGTAAATATTTATGGCGCCACAAAAATTGCGGCAACAGAACTTGCCAAAACATTTTATCGAGCTTTTAAATTTCCTGTCATTACAGTTCGTCCTTTTACTGTATATGGCCCGCAAGAAGGAGAAGGAAGATTTATTACTACAATAATTAAAAATTGCTTAGAGAGAAAAAATTTAAAACTAATAAAAGAACCGGTAATACGAGACTATATATTTATCGATGATGTTGTTAGAGCTTATGTAGCTATTATTCAAAATTACGAAAAACTAAAAGGAGAAATTATTAACATATCAACCGGGAATGGTAATTCTATTCAGAAGGTAGCAGAAATAATTATTGAGTTAGTAAAAGCAAAAGATATAGTTATAGACATGGGCGGGTTTCCCACAAGAGAAGGGGAAGTATTTTCTCTTGTAGGTAATCCGCAAAAAATTAACTCTCTTATCGGGTGGAAAGCGCACTATTCTTTACAGGCAGGAATTCAAAAAACGATCAACGCACTAAGTGTGAAAATCTAATTGATTATCGATCTAAATAGTTTATCGTATTCTTTAGTACACGTGATATAAGAGAGAAATTTTTCTGCGATTTTTCTACTTTCTTCCCCCATAGCTTCTATTTTGCTTGAATCCAAAATAGAAATGACTGCATTTGCAATAGATTTTTCGTCTTTCTCGTCTACTCTGTATCCATTTTTTCCGTCTCTGACATACATATTATTCACTCCAAGTTTGGTAGATACAATTGGGATTCCTGATGCAATTGCTTCAAACAACGCGACTATGTGTGATTCTAAATTTCCGTAAGAATCTTTAACAGATGGAGCAACGTATATATCGGCAATTGTGTAGTATAAAAACAATTGGTCATGGTTTACTTTTCCTATAAATAGTACCTTATCTTTTATGTCCAGCGCATAAACCAGTTCTCTCAATTTGTTTCTCTCAGACCCCTCACCTATAAGAATAAGTTTAATGTTAGGAATTTTTTTAATTATGAAAGGAATCGACCGCATGAGGTACTCAAACCCTTTTTTTTCCACAAGTCTTCCGACAGCCAGTATAATTTTTTCGTTTTCAGTAAATCCAAGATTTTTTCTTGAAACAATTTTATTTTTTCTAGGATAGGGGTATTGATTAATATCAACCCCATACAGAATCTCTTTGAATTTAGTTTTGTCGATCCCTATTTTTTCTAGTTCATCCAAATACCTCATACTATTTGAAACGATATATTTTGCTTGGCTTCCGGCAAATTGTGACATCGTCCGAAATAGAATATTTTTTTTAGATAGGTATACATCAGAACCTGGGACAGTAATGACCAAAGGAATTTTTGTTAATTTGGAAACAAGTGCTGCAATAAAACCATTGGGTAAAATCCAATGAGCAGAAATAGTTTGAATATTATATTTTTTTACGGTTTTAAGTAAAGCGATAAATGAAAATAAAAACAAAAGAGGAGCAAAAGGATACACAAAAAATTTCAATTTTTGATCGCCTGCCAAAGTACGGGAGTATCCGAGTACATGAAAGCTATCGGGATATATATATTTATATTTTTCTATTACAAAATTTTTTATTTGTTCGTAATTAAAATTTTTTTCATATGGCGTTAAGACTACAACCTGATTTCCTTGTTGAGTTAACCCAATAGCAAAATCCTTTATAAATGGCGCAACAGGATCTCCGGGATATCGTGGAAAAGTGTGTGTAAAAACACATATATTCATATTTGTGCTTAATGTATTGTACACAATAAATTTTGATTTTTCACTGAGTAAATAGGTTCTATGTTATAATCAAATTGCCTACAAAATAGGTTATTTTGCTATGAGCCGGCTTAAAATTTATGGAACCATGGTGGTATTTTTTATTGTTTTATTAGTTGGTTTAACCACTATAAAAGATTATGGAATAAATTGGGATGAACCGGTACATTACCTGCGTGGTCAGGCATATCTGAGATATTTTTTAACCGGAAAAAAAAATTATGATGATCTTCCCAAGCTTAGGTCTCATTATTCAAAATTTGACCGTTATCAACTACCGACCGATATAACCTACGAAAACGAGTCATCTTTTCGGCGCAGTATTTATCAATTCGACAGAGAAGGAAAAAGGCTTATGTTCTCATGGTTTATTGATAATGATTCAGGTCATCCCCCATTAAACGGAATATTAGCTTCTTTTTTTAATTATATTCTCTATCAAAAACTTGGTGTTTTTGGAGATATGGAAAGTTATCATGTGTTTATTGTATTTGTAAGCGCAATGCTAACTGCCTCAGTTTTTCTTTTTACAGCATATTACTACGGTATTTTTTCCGCCCTTGTAGCTTCTTTTACTCTCTTTCTTTATCCGCTATTTTTCTCAGAATCACATTTTAATATTAAGGATCCTGTGGAAGCAAGTTTTTATTCAATAGCGATTATCATTTTTGTAAACGGAGTAATTAAAGAAAAATGGAAATTACTTCTCATTTCTGCAGTTTTTTTTGGATTTGCTTTGGGAACAAAGTTCAATATTTTTTTTGCGCTTATTACTATATTTTTTTGGCTTGTTATTTACAAATTCGAAAAATTAAAAAAACGAGAATGGCCTTTCTCAATATCTATAACAATGGCCATAATAAGTATACCTTTTATTTCGTCTGCCATTTTGTTTTTTTCATGGCCTTTTTTATGGAAAAATTCCTGGCAGCATTTTTTATCTATTCTTTCTTATTATAAAGATATTGGTACGACATCATATCAGGTTAAAAGGGGTATTTTCTTAGGTTTTAATACGTATGCGCTTCAATGGATTCTCTTTACGACTCCTCTTGTTACACTCTTTTTAAGTACCTTTGGTATTGTTTTTGCCTTTCTACGAGGATTTAAAGAAAAAGAGAAAACAGCTTTGTTAGTCTTATTTTGGCTTGTCGTTCCTATTGCCAGGGTGAC
>MFPD01000013.1 GCA_001784115.1 Candidatus Levybacteria bacterium RIFCSPLOWO2_02_FULL_37_18
GGAGTATGCTCATCAATACTTCTTCAAAGTGTTACCGATGTCCCCTGCCAGCACAGATTATTGACAAATGGCTTGTAGTTTTGTATATAGGTTAATATGATTTGGGGATTACCGAAAAAGGTATTCATTTATATAGTTTCGGCTATAGTTATTGTAGGTTTGATAACTAGCATTTTCGTGTATTCAAAAATAAAACCAAGTAAGCCAGCTAAAAAAACTTCGGTTGTTGTATCAAAAGAACTAAAAGAATATAGAGACACTTCTGGATTTATGTTTAAATTTCCACAAAATATACAACTTAAGAAAAATGAAAATGTAAACAATAAAACATATTCTGATATTGCCCTTTTTTCGTCGCAGTCGTCTGGAATGATTTCTATAAAAATAGAAGATACTCAGTATAATTCTTTAGAGGAGTGGAAAAATAAAAAAAAAGATATTATATCTTCAGGTTCTCCAAAACCTATTTTTCTGAGCGGAATGAATGCAATGGAAGCAACCACAAAAGATGGAATTACAGCTGCTTCGATTGATAAGAACGTGTTATATATAATTCAGGTTTCATTTAAGGATAATCGAAGTTTTTGGCAAGACGTATATGCAGCTGTTGTGTCTACTTTTTCCCGATTCTAAATCATAAAAAGGCATTGATTTAGGTTTACTCTGTAATTGGAAGTAAATAATACACCTTCGTGTTTAAGCATTTCTCTTTGTTTTTGTTTTCCGCCAAAGGCATAACCTTCTGCTAATTCTCCATTAGACTTTATTACTCTATGGCAAGGAATTTGATGTGGATTTTTATTTCTGTGTAGCGCAAATCCAACAAAACGATGATCTTTGATGTTCAGTTTTTGAGCAATTAATTTGTACGTTATTACTTTGCCTTTTGGGACTTGTGCAACAAGCATGAAAATCTGTTCAAAACTGTTCATACGAATATTTTACCATATCTTATTGATTTGAATTATAATTAGCGCTACAATAAGAAACAATGAAAAAATCAGGAAGTTTACTACTAGCTGATCTTAAACAAAAAGCAAGACTTATTCGAAAACTTTCTTTACTATCTACAACTGCTGCAGGTTCGGGTCATCCAACGTCATGTTTGTCAGCAGCAGATTTGACTACGGTATTGTTTAATTCGTATTTTACGTATGATACGTCTCATCCAGGCAGTCCTCATAACGATCGGTTCATCTTATCAAAAGGACATGCTGCGCCACTTTTGTATAGTCTTTTTGCAGTCGTCGGTGTTGTTCCATTTGAAGAGTTAAAAACCCTTCGGCAAATAACAAGTCCTTTGGAAGGACACCCTACTCCTTCTTTTCCATATTCCGAAGCGGCAACCGGTTCACTTGGACAAGGGTTATCGATTGCAGCTGGTATGGCTTTGGTTGCAAAGCAGGACAAGCTTTCTTTTAAAACCTATTGTCTATTAGGAGATGGGGAAATGGCAGAAGGAAGCGTATGGGAAGCGTGTAATTTTGCTTCGTATTATAAGCTTGATAATTTGATTGCCATTATAGATGTAAATCGGTATGGTCAAAGCCAGGAAACAATGTTTGGACATCATGTTAATGAGTATGCCAAGAGATTTGCTGCATTCGGTTGGGAGGCAGTTGTTATTGACGGGCACAATCTCAAAGAGATTGAAAAGACGTTTAAACAGGCTATGTCAAATAGGTCAAAAAAACCGTTTGTTATTGTAGCAAAAACAAAGAAAGGCAAAGGAGTATCGTTTTTAGAGGATAAAGACGGATGGCACGGTAAACCGGTAAAAAAAGATGATTTGGAAAAAGCACTGGAAGAACTAGGAGAAGTAGATGAAAGTGTAAGATTTGAATTAAAACAACCTAAAGATGTTATTCTGGTAAGCGAGGAACGAGCACATCCAGAATCTGATTCTGGAGTCGCTTCGCTCCCCAGAATGACGAATTTTAAAATCGGTGATGAGATTGCGACAAGGGAAGTATACGGGAATGTTCTGGCTGAATTGGGAAATAAAAACCCATATATATATGCTCTAGATGCGGAAGTTAAAAACTCAACCTATGCAGTTGATTTTTTAAAAGCGCATCCGGATCGATTCGTTGAATGTTTTATTGCCGAGCAAAATATGGTGGGAGTTGGAATTGGACTATCGAGACTTGGGAAAATTCCGTTTGTTTCAACATTTGCAGCGTTTTTAACCCGCGCATTTGACCAAATACGAATGGGAGCGGTAGGACGTGCAAATATTAAATTCGTAGGTTCCCACGCCGGTGTCTCGATTGGAGAAGACGGACCTTCACAGATGGGACTTGAAGATATTGCTCTATTTAGGACTATTCCTGATTCGGTTGTTTTGCATCCGTGCGACGGTGTGTCGACAGCGAAGTTATTGCCTCAGTTAGTTATTCACAATGGCATTTCGTATTTACGTACCCTTCGGCAAAAAACTCCTGTGATTTATGACGCACATGAAGAATTTGAAATCGGCGGATTAAAAGTTCTCAAAGAAAGTAAAAATGATACAGTTTTGATTGTTGCTTGCGGAATTACAGTATTTGAAGCATTAAAAGCTTATGAGCAATTAAAAACCGAGGGAGTATATGTTCGTATAATAGATTTATATTCCATAAAACCTCTTGATGAAGAACCACTTATAAAAAATGCCAGAGAAACAAATTTACAATGTGTTATAACGGTTGAAGATCATTATGAAAACGGCGGAATGGGAGATGCAGTTGTTTCAGTTTTGGGAAAAAGTTTAGTAAGAATAGAAAAGATGGCAGTACGAGCGGTTTCTCATTCTGGGACAAAAGACGAATTGCTTGATCTGGCCGGAATTGATGCTTCGCATATTGTTGAAAAAGTGCATCAATTGACAAATAAGTAATATTCGGTCACAATGTGCTTATGTCTGATTCAAAACTTGATGGCTTAGATGAAAATGTTTCAAATAAAGTTTATACGCAAAATTACTCTGCCAAACCATCAATAGAAGGTGTTAAGATTGTTCCTCTGGAGATATACTTAGCAGAAGATGGAGATTTCGCAGAGGTTGTGCGTATCAATGAAAATGGGAAATTAGAACAAGTTCCTGGTTTTAAACTTGCTCAGGTTAACCGTACCCGACTTAACCCCGGGTCTTTAAAAGCTTGGCATCTCCATCTAAAGCAAGATGAAATCTGGTACGTAATTCCAACAGGACTTCTTTTTGTAGGATTATGGGATATACGAAAAGATTCTCCTACCAACGGAGTAACGATGCGAATCGTTTTAGGCGGAGGAAAATCAAGTTTATTATTTATTCCGCAAGGAGTTGCTCATGGAAGCGCAAATTTTTCCCACGAAGAAGTCCATTTGTTTTATTTTGTAAACAAACAATTTAATCTCAATAATCCTGATGAGCATAGAATTCCATGGGATAGTAAGGGAGCTGACTTTTGGACTCCAGAGCGTGACTGAATCATGCAACCGCAAGAACTTGTTGCCGAAGTTTGGGATATTAAGAGAATTATTATTGGCGTTATTGGTGTTGTAGTAATAGGTGCGGGTGGATTTGGAGTTTTTGTGTATGTTAAAGATCATGGTTTTCCACAAAAATGGAGAGAAGGAAAACCACCGACAAAAAATGTAATTGGAGCTTCAACACAAAAAGAAAATAATTCACCATCCACGAGCCAAGATACAAAACCTCCGTTTTCTTTACCTTCGAAGAATGAATTGGGAGAAAAACTGGACACGATTAAAAAACAAGTTCAATCACTTTCTATTTCCGAAATAGCCTCATCGTCTCCTCATGTACAAAAAGTATTACAAGATATAAAAGCTTTAGAAGAGTATCCGCATAATCAGGTAAAAGATATGTGTCAAAAAATTTGCAGCTCGTTTTAATAGCGCATTTTTCTAGATAGATTGCTTTGGTCGCTTCAGGTGACCTCGCAATGACGTGAAATATATGAAAAAGATTAAAAAATTTCTCAAAATTTTAGGACCAGGTTTTATTACAGGTGCTTCAGATGATGACCCGTCTGGTATTGCTACCTATTCTCAAGCAGGAGCTCTTTTCGGATTTGGACAATTATGGACAGCACTTTTCTCCTTTCCGCTTATGGCAGCAGTGCAGGAAATGAGCGGGAGAGTAGGATTGGTTACCGGTCTTGGTTTGGCTGGAGTAATTAAAAAAAATTATTCAAAGAAGCTATTATTTTTTTGTGTATTTCTTTTATTTGTAGCAAATACAATTAATATAGGAGCTGACTTGGGGGCAATGGCAGCATCTGCCAAACTTGTTTATAATATCCCTTTTCTGTTTTGGATTATAGGTATGGTGGTTATAACTCTTATTTTGGAGATTTTTGTTTCGTATAAAGTGTATGCGAATTATCTTAAGTTTTTAACATTTGCGCTTTTTTCTTATTTTATTGTCGCATTTATCACACACGTTAACTGGCAAAGTGTTTTTCTCTCAACAATTGTTCCTACGATTCAATTTAACAAAGATTATCTTATTAATATCCTCGCAATTTTTGGTACTACCATTTCTCCTTATCTTTTTTTCTGGCAAGCATCCGAGGAAGTAGAAGAAGAAATAGCTCATCATAAGCTTCGCCGAATGGGAGCAGGTGTTCCAAAGGTCACTCCAAAAGATATTACAAACCTCAGAATAGATACGACGGTGGGTATGTTTTTTTCCAATATTGTGATGTGGTTTATTATTATTACAGTCGGAGCTACTCTTCATGCACATGGGATTACAAACATTCGTAGCGCTTCTGAAGCTGCATCTGCATTAAAACCCCTTGCTGGAGAATTTTCGTCACTGTTTTTTGCGTTGGGTATTATAGGAACAGGTTTGTTAGCTATTCCTGTATTAGCTGGTTCTGCTTCTTACGCGATCTCTGAATCTCTTGACTGGGATGTTGGTTTGTATAAAAAATTAAAAAGCGCACATGGTTTTTACGGGGCAATAACTTTGTCTACATTACTGGGTCTATTAATTAATTTTTTGGGATTTGATCCGATACAGGTTTTGTATTACACGGCAGTTCTCAATGGTATAATTGCTCCTCCTCTTCTTGTAGTAATTTTGTTAATCGCAAATAGTAAAAAAATTATGAAAGATAAGGTCAACGGAATGTGGCTTAATGTTTTAGGAATTGCGACAGTAGTTATTATGAGTATTGCAAGCATACTACTTTTAATAAGTTTCTTTCAAAAATAACTTAAAAATGTCATTGCGAGGAGCTTGCGACGAAGCAATCTAATAATTCAAAAGAGATTGCTTCGGGTTTTTCAAACCCTCGCAATGACAAAACATTACCATGGAAGATTTACAAAAAAGATTTAATGATTTAGTTCAAAAACTTAACCCCGAAGGGAAAAGTGTTCGTATCAGAGAACTTGAGGAAGCCTGTATGGATGCGAATTTTTGGAAAGGTCACCTTACAGCCGGAAAAAAAATGAAAGAGCTTTCTACATTGCAAAAGGAATTACAAGATGTTGAAAAAGTTCAAAGTTTGATTAACGAGCAAAAATTAGAAGAAGCAGAGAGTGCTTTGTCAGAGCTTGAGGCATTGGCATTTTTAGGCGGAGATTACGATAGCGGAAATGCAATTCTTTCAATTCATTCGGGTCAGGGAGGGGTCGAGGCAATGGATTGGGCAGAAATGCTTTTGAGAATGTATACTCGTTTTTTTGAGAGAAAAGGGTGGCAATTTGAAGTATTTGACCAGACATTTGGAGAAGAAGCCGGTATAAAAAGTGTAACAGTTTCTGTTGACGGAGAGTATGCGTATGGATTGCTAAAAGGAGAAGCAGGGGTTCATAGATTAGTTCGTCAATCTCCATTTAATGCAGACAAACTACGGCAAACTTCATTTGCACTGGTAGAAGTTTTGCCTTTTATAGAACAAGAAACAGACGTAGCAATAAAAGAAGATGATTTAGACTGGGAATTTTACAGGGCAAGTTCTCATGGCGGGCAAAATGTCCAAAAAGTTTCATCAGCAGTTCGGCTAAAACACAAGCCTACAGGAATTGTTGTTACTGCTCAATCAGAAAGGTATCAAGGTCAAAACAGGGAGTATGCCTTAAAAATTTTACGGGCAAAATTATGGGCAAAACAAGAAGATCAGCGGAAAAAACAGGAAGCGCAGTTAAAAGGCGGGTATAAAACTCCCGGTTGGGGAAATCAAATCCGATCGTATGTTTTACATCCGTATCATATGGTCAAAGATTTGCGAAGTAGCTTTGAGACTTCTAATACAGATGCGGTTTTAGATGGGGATTTAGACGGATTTATAGAGTCCGAGCTGAAAATGTAGTAATTGGGGTTGTCAAATGGGGGGAAATGTGGTTTACTAGAAGGTGAAGATTATGGACAACAAAGATGTACCAGTACAAGAAAGTCCCGAACTCCTTCATAGCTTTAATGGTTCCGAAGCTCAATGTATGTCTAAATCTACTTTTATAATGGCTTTGGTTTTTGTAATCCTTTTAGGAATAACAAGCGGATATGTTGTTGTTTCAAACAGCACATCTTCCCCGTCAAGTCCACAGGCTTCAAACATCACATCTTCTTCACAGATTTCTAAAGGCATAGTGGTTGGGTCGAATGATGCAAAAACGTTTAAAGACAGCACAGAAGGCGTATTAAAAAATGGTGGGATTGACGGAGAAGGACAGTACCACCTTGTCAGACCTGGCGGAGACAGCCAAGATGTGTATCTTACCTCATCAATTGTTGACTTGTCTGCCTTTATTGACAAAAAGATTAAAGTAAACGGACAAACACAAGCTGCTAGAAAAGCTGGTTGGCTTATGGATGTCGGAAGAGTTGAAGTTTTAGAATAATCCTCATGATAAAAATAGATAGTGTTTCCAAAACATTTGGCAGTGGTGCAACTGGGCTTACTGATATATCTTTGGTGGTAGAGCGGGGCGAATTTGTTTTTTTAGTTGGTCCAACCGGAAGCGGAAAAACCACTTTATTTCGTTTGCTTATTCGAGATATGCTTCCCACCAAAGGATTAATTCATGTGGGAGATTTTGATTTAGGAAAACTTCCTAATAAAAAAATTCCTCATCTTAGGAAAAAAGTAGGAGTGGTTTTTCAGGATTTAAAACTTCTTATGGATCGAACCATTTTTGAAAATACAATGTTGCCTTTGGAAGTTGCCGGCGTTGATAATCTTGGTGCTAAAAAAAGAGTTGAAGAGTTGCTTTCTCAAATAAATATCGAAACGCATGCTCATAAATTTCCTGTTCAACTTTCCGGAGGCGAATTACAGCGGGCAGCAATTGCCAGGGCTTTAGTTTTATCACCGGATATCCTTTTAGCAGATGAGCCGACAGGTAATCTAGACCCTGAAACAAGCAAAGGTATTATGAAGCTTTTGCAGGAAATAAACGAAAAAGGGACAACCGTGGTTATGGCAACTCATAATGTGGAGATCGTAAACACGCTGAAAAAGCGGGTTGTAACTTTGGAAAAAGGAAAATTAATACGAGACGAAAAGAAAGGAAAATATGGGGCTTCTTAAGACAACATGGCAACATACCAGACGATCTCCGTATCAGACATTTGCTGCGGTTTTAATTATTACTCAAACTTTTTTTGTTATTTCCATATTTAGTTTTATAATTTTTGCTTCATCAAAAATAATTACCTATTTTGAATCAAAACCCCAGGTTACGGCATTTTTTAAAAATGAAGCAAAGCAGAAAGATATAGAAGGCTTAAAAAACCAATTACAGGCAAACGGAAAAGTTTCAACGGTCAAATTTGTATCCAAACAGGAAGCTTTGTCTATTTATAAAAATCAAAATAAATCCGATCCATTGCTTTTGGAATTAGTTACCGCGGACATTTTACCATCTTCTCTGGAAATTTCTGCGGTAAATCTGCAGGATTTAGGAAGCATCTCAGACATATTAAAAAACTCTCCACTCGTGTCCGAGGTTGTGTATCAAAAAGATATTATTGCAACACTGACAAGTTGGACAAATGCTATTCGAAAAGTAGGTTTAGTGCTTATTGGAGTGTTAGCTGCAGATTCAATCCTTGTTATGATTATTATTATCGGTATTAAAATTTCTCAGAAAAAGCACGAAATTGAAATTATGAAACTCATTGGCGCGACCAACTGGTATATTCGCTGGCCATTTGTTTTGGAAGGAATATTTTACGGAATTTTAGGTGCTTTGGTTGGTTGGTCTTTGGCAAGCGGGGCATTATGGTATTTTACGCCGTTTCTTGCAACGTTTTTGAAAGGAATTCCGGTGTTGCCAATCTCGATTCTTAATCTTTTGCAATTATTAGGTATAGAGGTATTGCTTGCAATTCTTTTGGGTGTTATAGCAAGTTTTTTGGCAGTTTTGAGATACTTAAAATAATTATGTATGAGGCGTTTTCTTTTTTTACTTTTTCTTTTATTTTGTGAGGTTGTAATCGGATCAAAAGTTCTTGCGCAAACTTCAACACCTTCACCTGTTCCAACTTCGAGTTCGTCTGTCTGCACAAGCATTCCGGAATGCGCGTCACAAAATCTAACTTGCGATCAATGCGTTTCGCATTTTAAAGATAAGGTAAACTCGGCTCAATCAACGGGAAAAACACTTGCTTCTCAAATAAGCGCAATGAACAACCAAATAAAACTTACCGAAGTCAGAGTCAGCGCAACCAAACAACAACTTGTTGATTTGACTTCCAATATAGAAACAACCACAAAAAAGATTTCAAAACTTGAGGAATCTTTAGATTCTTTGACAAAAATTTTAGCCAATAGAATTGTGGTTTCGTATGAAGTCGGGTCAGGGAACGAGCTTCAAACACTTTTTTTAGCGAGTAATTTTTCCGATCTTATTTCGAGGGCTCAATATCTACGGATTGTTCAGTCTCATGACAGAAAACTTATTTTTCAGACCCAGCAGGCAAAAAATGATTACGCAAATCAAAAAACCATTTTTGAGGACAGAAAGAAAAAAGTCGAAGATTTAAAAACGCAACTGGAGGCATATAATACCCAGCTGGATACGGAAAAAAAGAGCAAACAAGAATTATTGGCTGTAACTCGAAACGATGAAGAACGCTATCAAAAATTACTCTCAGATGCATTAGCTCAGACTCAAGCTTTTAAATCGTTTTCAAAATCTCAAGGCGGGACGATTTTACCTCCCCAGCCAAGCCCGGATGGTTGGTATTTTAATCAAAGAGACGAGAGATGGGCTCGCAACAATATCGGAAGATCAGGTGAACAAATTTGGGATGTGGGATGTTTGGTTGCTTCAACAGCAATGGTACTTAAAAAACATGGGCAAAGTGTAACTCCATCTGATGTTGCGGGAAACGCAAGTTATTTTTTTTCCGATACTGCTTATATGCTTTTGCCATGGAATGGCGGAAAGTTTGCCTCGATTTGGGGCTATGATGGAGGTTCAATTGACAATAAACTAGCAAGCGGAGAACCTGTGCTAGTTGGGCTTCGGGCTGGAGTGTATGGCATGCATTTTGTGGTTTTAAAAAGCGGTTCGGGAGGCAATTACACCATGAATGATCCGTGGAACGGGCCGGATTTAAAATTCTCGGATTATTATTCAACCGGGCAGATTTTTCAGTGGGGGTATTATAATGGGTAACTGGTAGGAAACCGCATGAATCGATTCATTATACTTGGAATCGTCATTTGCTTTTTTAACTTGGCGTCTTTTTTTCCAAAAAAAGCTTTCGCCGCTGAGCCTAAAATAAATGAATTTTTGTTAGCACCATCAACGGGAAATGATGAGTGGGTTGAGTTTTATAATCCTGATAACCTAGATATTAGTTCTTACTGGATAGATGATGATACAGATTTTAATAGTGATAGTGGTAATAGTTCGAAGAAGCCATTATCTTCAATTGATAATACAAATTTAGCTTATCCAGTCATTGTCCTAACATCAGCAATTTTTAATAATACATGTAATAACGAATGCGATTTTGTTGTTTTATTTTCTTCAAGCGGAATAGTAATTGATCAATATCAATATACGGAAAATCCAGGAACAGATGTCCCAATCGGAAGATTTCCTGACGGTTCCGGTTCTTTTCAGTCTCTTTCAAGTACAACAAAGGGAGCACAAAATAGTGAGCCTCCTACCGCAACGCCAGTACCGACTACAACACCAACTTCAATTCCAACTCCAACAAAGACCCCCACTCCGGCCAAAACTCCGACTCCTGTTCCCACAGCAGTTCAAACTAAAACTCCAACGGCTAATCCTACTAGCACTTCTACCCCAACATTTGCGCCTATTTCTTCAACTTTAGAACAAGATTCTTCTTCAGTGTTATCAAGAAAACAAGCAACTGATTCAGTTGCATTTGCTGTTTTGGGAGAAGGTACAGTTGAACCAAGCAAAGGTGAAGATGTGCTGGTTAAAAGTTTAAGTAGCAAAAAAAAGAACAGTGGGTCGCCAATTTTTTTGATTATTGGAGGAATTTTATTTTTTGCTTCCTGTGGTATACTTGCATATCAAGTTTATAAAAAGAAAGAGATTGATAAAATTCTATGAAACAAAATATTTTTATTACAAAAAGTAATAAAGAAACGCAAAAAATAGCGCAGGAATTTAGTTCATGTTTAATAAATAGAGGTGTTATTGCGCTTTTTGGAGATTTGGGAGCCGGAAAAACAACATTTGTGCAAGGGTTGGCAAAGGGATTGGGGATTAAACAAAGAATAATATCACCAACTTTTATAATAGTTCGTTCATACGAACTAAATGGCAAATTGCAAACTGCAAATGGCAAAACTTCATCTCAAATTTTAAAACTATTTTATCATATAGATTTATATAGAACTGAAAGCGTGAAAGATGTTTTGGGATTGGGAATAAAAGAAATAATGAACAATCCAGAAAATGTTGTTGTCATTGAGTGGGCAGAGAAAATAGAAAATCTTTTGCCCAAAAATACTATAAAAATATATTTTGAATATATAAATGATACGGAAAGGAAGTTAAAAATCGTTCAAAATCCGCAGGTGGAGCTACGATTCCACCCCAAGGGTGGAAAATATCAAGAGGCAATAAAAGTTCTAAAACAGGGTGGGATTGTGATATTTCCGACGGACACGGCGTTTGGGATTGGGTGTCGGATTGATAATGAAAAAGCTGTTCAGCGCCTGTTTACAATAAGAAAAAGACCAACGACTCAAGCAACACTGGTTCTTGTTGATACAGTAAGGATGGCTCAAGGTTATCTTGAACCTATTTTTCAAGAAGTTATAGATAAACTTATAGAGCCGTATTGGCCAGGTGCTCTCACAATCGTTCTTCCTTGTAAAAAAGAAAAAGTTCCAAGTCTTGTGAGAGGCGGGGAAAATACAATAGGAGTTAGGATTCCTAATCATCCGATTACAAGAACATTGATTCGTGAAATTGGTGTTCCGATTCTTGGTCCTTCTGCTAATTTCCATGGAGAACAAACGCCGTATGAGTTTGAAGAAATAGATACGGAACTTATAAAGCTAGTCGATTATCTGATTCCAAAAGAGATTGCTTCGCCCGTCTTTGGCGAGGCTCGCAGTGACATAAGACTTGCTTCAACAGTGATTGATTGTTCCGAAAAACCTTGGAAAATATTGCGAGAAGGAGCAATTCAATTGTCATTCTGAACTAGTTTCAGAATCTCTGAGATGCTGAATCAAGTTCAGCATGACACGAACGGGAATATGAATACGATTTTTATTGATACAACAGATAATAAAAAGATTATGGTTGGGATTAGAATTCAGAGTAAAGAGTTTAGAAAAGAAAAAGAAGTTGAGAAGAATAGAGACCAAGCGATGTTGCCATTAATTGATAAGATTTTAAAAGAACACAAACTTACATTTTCAGACATAAGTTCAATTGAAGTAAACAGAGGGCCAGGTTCATTTACAGGGATAAAGGTAGGAATTTCGGTTGCAAATGCTTTATCTTTTGCCTTAAAAATTCCGGTTAATGGTAAATCGGTTGGAGAATTTGTTGATGGAGTGTATCAATGATATACTCAAAGTATGAGAGAATTTCTGCACCATCTCTTGTTTCCACGGGAATCGAATAATCACCGTTCTAAATTATTACATCACCAAAGCTTATTGTTTGCCATTGCGTTTTTTTTAATCGCGGGAGTTTCAGTTCATATTTTCAAGACACAATATGCTTCTGTTTTAGGAATAGCAACAAATATTTCAGTACAACAATTGTTAGCGTTAACGAATAAGGAGCGTGAAAAAGCAGGGGTAGGAACAGTAGTTTTAAATGAAGAGCTTTCTAAAGCAGCTGCAAAAAAAGCAAGCGACATGTTTAGCAAAAACTATTGGGCGCATAATTCACCGGACGGAAAAACACCGTGGTATTTTATCAAAGGACAAGGGTATGAATATGTGTACGCGGGAGAAAACTTAGCCAGAGGATTTGGTACGTCTGAAGAAGTGGTAAAAGCCTGGATGGCAAGTCCGTCACATAAAGAAAATCTTATTTCTTCATATTATAAAGATATTGGATTTGCGGTTATTGAGGGAAAATTACTGGGAGAAAATACAACGCTTGTTGTCCAGGAATTTGGGAACAAGACGCTTATTGCTAAAGAAACAAAGACTTCTGAGGTTGTGCAATTGCCCCGGCAGGAAAACCAAGTCGCAGGAAAACAAGCTATAGTTTCAGAGCCATCTGTTATTCATATCCCGCTTCTTGACAGTTTTTCGATTTCACGGAATATAAGTGTAGGAGTTATTGGTTTATTTGTGTTTATTTTTATAATAGACATGATTATTGTGGCAAGAAAAAATATAGTACGGCTTGTCGGGCATAATGTGGATCACATATTTTTTTTGGGAGGAATGTTAATATTAATGTTTATATTTAGTAAAGGAATTATCTTATGATTTCTGCTTTTCAAAAGCACTACCGGTATTATTTTTCTCTATTTTTTATTCTTTTTTTTGGTATTTTGGCGATTACTAACAGCTCGCACAACAGACAGCTTCAGGTACTCGTTGTTGTATCTACCTCCTTTTTGTATGTACTGCTTGCTCTTATTCACCACTATCTCGAACATGATCTGACAACTAAAATTGTGGTAGAATATATTCTCATTGGAAGTTTGGCGGTGTCGGCATTTATGTTTTTATTAAGCGGTATTTTATAAATATGAAGGGAATTATTTTAGCCGGTGGACTTGCAACACGTTTGAGACCTCTAACATGGGTTACCAACAAACATCTTCTGCCTATATATAACAAGCCCATGATTTACTATCCGCTTGAAGCACTTGTTGGTGCTGGGATTACGGATATACTTATTACAAGCTCAGAAGATCATGCCGGACACTTCGAAAACTTACTGAAGTCAGGAAGTGGTTTTGGAGTTAGAATATTTTACGCAATTCAAAAAAATCCAAAAGGAGGAATTGCCGATGCGATTTTATTATCTGAAGAATTTGCCAAGGGAGAAAAAATAGTTGTTATTTTAGGAGATAATATTTTTCGGTTTAATTTAAAGCAAAGTGTTGAAAGATTTAATCAGCAAGAAAAAGGAGCAATGATATTTGGTGTCAGAATGCCAACGGATTTTGGTCAATATGGCGTGATTGAAATGGACGAAAGCAGAAAAGTATTATCAATTGAAGAAAAACCTCAACATCCTAAGTCGGATATTGTCCAGACAGGGATTTATATGTATGACAATCGCGTTTTTGACTTTATTCGTTTGCTTACCCCATCGGGCCGGGGAGAACTTGAAGTAACAGATCTTAATAACGCATACGTTGCGGAAAAAACTTTACAATGTGAGCTATTGGATTGGTGGATTGATGCCGGCACATCTTTTGATGAATTACTCAGAGCAAATAATTTGGTGGCTGAAAAAGTGAAGAAAGGGGAATTATAAAAAGACTTGATGAAGAAAATTTCTATACAATCAGATAAACCTGTTTTACAGGCAAAGCTATTTACCGTTTCGGAAATCAAACTTTCCCTGCCAGAGGGAACAAAATACTCACATATTGTAGCAAGGCGATATCCGACAGTTTGTGTTTTTCCCATCACGAATGTGTACGAAATATATCTGGTATCACAATATCGTTATTTGCTTGAAAAAGAAACGCTTGAATCAGTTGCGGGATTTATTGATAAAGGTGAAACAACAATCGAAGCAGCTCAGCGAGAATTAAAAGAAGAAACAGGAATTGAGGCTTTACAATTTGAAGAAATTGCAAGACTGGATCTTTCCGGAAGTGTATTTAAAGCAATAGTACATTTGTTTTTGGCAAAGGGACTTGAATTTGGGAAAGCCCAACCCGAAGAAGATGAATGTATACAATTAGTCAAGATTCCGCTGACAGAAGCAGTAAAAAAAGTTATCAGCGGAGAGATTTCCGATGCATCTACCGTTTCTGGAATTTTATTACTTGAAACATTACGAAGACAAAAAAATTTATGACCCATTCGGAAAGCTCAGGGTCATAGTGAGTTTAATCGAACTATGAAAATACTTGTTACTGGTGGTGCAGGATTTATTGGTAGTAATTTTATTTTATATTGGTTGAAAAATCATCCAGATGATTTTGTTGTAAATCTGGACAAGTTGACTTATGCGGGTAACCTGGAAAATCTTAAAGAGGTTGAAGGCAATCCAAATTATTCTTTTTTTTATGGTGATATTTGTGAAGGTTCAATAGTGGACAAAGCCATGGAAGAAGTAGATGTTGTCGTACATTTTGCCGCAGAAAGTCACGTTGATCGTTCGATTCTGGATCCATCAATATTTATAAAAACGAATGTATTGGGAACACAAGTTCTTTTAGAACAAGCATTAAAGCATAAGGTAAAACGATTTCATCATATTTCAACAGATGAGGTATTTGGTAGCCTAAAGCTAGAAGATCCGAGTAAATTTAATGATCGAACACCTTATAATCCCAGAAGTCCATATTCAGCAAGCAAGGCAGGAGCTGATCACCTTGTTCGGTCTTACTTTACAACATATGGATTGCCTATTACAATGACAAATTGCGCGGATAATTTTGGACCATTTCAATTTCCAGAAAAACTAATTTCACTTGCAATAACAAATCTTTTGGAAGGAAAACGGATTCCTATTTACGGAGACGGACTATATGTCAGAGATTGGTTGTATGTTGAAGATCATTGTCGGGCAATTGAGACAATTTTAAAAAAGGGAAAAATTGGAGAAACATATCTTATTGGATCAACAATTGAGGAAATGAATAATCTTACAGTAATTAAAAAGATACTAAAGTATATGGGAAAAGATGAAAATTATGTTGAATTTGTTAAAGATAGGCCGGGACATGACAGGCGTTACGCGGTTGACTGGTCAAAAATAAAAAAAGAGATTGGATGGAAACCTATGCACTCTTTTGATAAAACACTTAAGCAAACAATTGAGTGGTATACATTGAATGAAGATTGGTGGAAACGCATAAAAAACGGAGAATATAAAGAGTATTACAAAAAACAATATGGAGAAATATGAAAATAATAACAACAGGACTTTTAGGGTTTGTAGGTTCAAGAATTAGCGAAATATTGGGAAAAAAATATGAGTTTACAAACATAAGCCGGAGTTGTGGGGTAAATATTAAAAATAGAACGCAAGTTTTAAAATATATAGAGAATTCCGATGCTCCCATAGTTCTTCATTTAGCTGCGAAAACAAATGTAGATGCTTGCCAAAGAGATAAAGATGATACATGGGCAATTAATGTCGTGGGAACTCAAAATATCATAGATGCTTGCGATAAAACAGGAAAAAAAATTATCTATGTTTCAACAGATTTTGTGTTTGATGGCGAAAAAGAAGAAGAGTTATACACGGAAGAAGATATCCAAAATCCAATTAATTGGTATGGAAAAACAAAGTATGAAGGAGAAAAAATTGTTCAAAAATCTTCAGTTCCATGGATCATTATGCGTATCGCATATCCATACCGTGCACAATCTGAAAAAAAAGATTTTTTTCGAGCAATGCTTTCAAGACTTGAAAATGGTTATGGAATTTCAGCGGTGACTGACCATGTAATGACTCCGACATTTATAGACGATATTGCACATGCGCTTGATGTTCTTATTCAAAAAAATGCAGAAGGATTGTTTCATGTAGTGGGAGGTGAACATCTTAGTCCTTTTGAAGCTGCTTTAAGTATTGGTAAAACATTTAAACTCAACTCAAATCTTATTACAAAAACAACAAGAGAAGAATATTTCAAAACGAATGCTCCCCGACCCTTTAAACTGGCATTGGGAAATGCTAAAATAGGAAAATTGGGTATAGAAATGCGTTCTTTTACTCAAGGAATAGAGGAGATTAAAAGACAAACAAAGAACAGCAATGTAACAATTTAGCAATAAAACAATCTTTTATTTTATGACAATTACATTTTTAGGCCATGGGTATGTTGGGTTAGTCAGTGCGACAATTTTTGCTGACTTAGGGAATACAGTGTGGGTTATTGGACATACGCCTGAAAAAATAGAAAATCTAAAAAAAGGAATTATTCCCATTTACGAACCCGGCCTTGAAGAAGTGGCGAAAAGAAATATCAAGGCAAAACGTCTTCTTTTTACTCTTGATTACGATAAAGCAATTCCTGCTTCTGAAGTTGTATTTATAGCAGTTGGTACTCCCCCAAAAGATAATGGAGAAGCAGACTTGTCGATTGTTTTTGAAGTTGCAAAAAAAATTGGCCAATATTTAGATGGATATACTGTAGTTGCGACAAAAAGTACTGTGCCTGTTGGGACAAACAGGAAAATAAAAGAAATAGTGGAATCTGTGCGTCCAAGGAAAGCAAAATTTGATATAGCATCGGTTCCGGAATTTCTACGTGAAGGGCAGGCAATTTCGGATACATTAAATCCAGACCGAGTGGTAATTGGTACCGAGACAAAAGAGGCTCGCAGTGTATTAGTTGAGCTTCATAAACCAATTAATAGTTTTGGGGTTTTAACAACTATTGAAACTGCTGAAATGATCAAATATGCGGCAAACGCCTTTTTAGCCACAAAAATATCTTTTTCCAATGCAATCGCTTACTTGTCAGAGATAACGGGAGCAGACGCATTACATGTTCTTGAAGCCGTAGGTTTAGATAAGCGAGTTGGAAGCGCGTTTCTTTCTCCCGGCGCTGGATTTGGCGGAAGCTGTTTTCCCAAAGACGTAAAAGCGTTGATTGCGATTGCCAAGCAACATGACTATGAATTTTCTTTGTTAAAAGTTGTTGAAGAAGTAAATAAACAGGCGATGCAAAGCATAGTAACAAAAGCAAAAAAAATGCTTGGAAAAGTAGAGGGAAAAACAGTCGGAATATTAGGGCTTTCGTTTAAACCGGATACAGATGATATGAGGGAAGCACCTTCTTTATACATAATTTCCGCATTGCAAAAAGAAGGAGCAAAGATAAAAGCGTATGATCCTATTGCAATGGAAAATGCAAAAAAATTAACTTCAGGAGTTACATTCTTAAGTAATTCATACGAAGCGGCAAAAGATTGCGATTTACTTATTGTTGTTACCGAATGGAACGAGTTTAGACAACTTGATTTGGAAAAAATGAAATCAGAAATGAAAAACCCGGTACTCCTTGACGGAAGAAATATTTACGACCCCAAAAAAGCAAAACAGATCGGTTTTACGTATTTTGGGGTAGGAAGATAGTATATGTATGAAACAAAAATTCTTATTACCGGAATCACCGGTTTTGCGGGAAGTTTTTTGGCAGAATATCTACTCTATAACACAAACCATGAAATATACGGAACATTTCTATCGAAAGAAAACATACCAGACTCAATAAAAAAATCATCCCGTATTCATCTTGAGTTTGTCGATTTAACAGAAAAAGAAAAAGTTGGCCATCTGATACAAACCATTAAGCCAGATATGGTATATCATCTGGCAGCATTAACATCCCCAGAAGATAGTTTTAATGACCCTTTAAAAACATTGGTCAATAATATTTCTGCCCAGGTGTATCTTCTTGAATCAATAAAAGAGGAGAAATTAAAAGATACCCGAATACTTATTGTTTCATCTGCACATATATATGGAACTGTTGAGAAAAAAGACTTACCCATTGATGAGAATGTTCCACTTCGACCAAATAATCCTTATGCTGTTTCAAAACTTACACAAGATTTTTTAGGATTACAATATTTTCTTTCCTACGGATTTTCGATTATACGTGTGAGAGCGTTTAATCACATAGGGCCGAGACAATCGATAAGTATTTCGATTTCATCTTTTGCAAAACAGATTGCCGAAATAGAAAAAGGAATTAAAAAACCAATAATTTTTGTTGGAAATTTGCAAGCTAAAAGAGATTTTACTGATGTGAGAGATATGGTAAGAGCATATTCATTAATTTTAGAAAAAGGAAAAGAAGGAGATGTATATAACATTGGATCCGGACAATCTCGCACTTTGAAAGAAGTTCTTGATCTGTTGTTTTCGCTTTCGACAACCCGAATTGAGATTATGGTTGATAAATCACTTTTAAGACCAACGGATGCTTATGAGCTTCGTTGCGATGGAAGTAAAATGGAAATAATAACAGGATGGAAACCTGAAATATCTTTTAAAAAAACATTACAAGATATTCTGGATTATTGGAGAAATATAGTTTAAAATAATAGATATGAAAAAGGCTTTAATTACAGGTATTACAGGGCAAGATGGTTCGTATTTAGCAGAACTTCTTTTGTCAAAGGGGTATAAGGTATACGGACTGACACGGCGCACAAGTACTGTTAATAATGAAAGAATAAAACATATACAAGAAAATATTGAGTTAATTCAAGGTGATCTTTTGGATCAAAGTTCGTTGTCACAAGCTCTTTTGGATACCCAGCCCGACGAGGTATATAATTTGGCTGCTCAATCATTTGTTAAAACATCTTGGAATCAGCCGGTTTTAACCGGCGAATTTACAGCATTAGGTGTCACAAGGATGCTTGAAGCCATACGATCTGTGAATTCTCAGGCTAAATTTTATCAAGCTTCGTCTTCTGAAATGTTTGGAAAAGTCACAGAAACTCCCCAAAAAGAAACCACTCGATTTTATCCCCGAAGTCCCTATGGAGTTGCAAAAGTGTACGGGCATTATATAACGGTTAATTATCGTGAGAGCTATACTATGTTTGCGTGCTCGGGCATTCTATTTAATCACGAGTCCCCTCGTAGGGGTTTGGAGTTTGTTACTCGAAAGATAAGTAACGCAGTTGCAAGAATAAAACTTGGGAAACAAAAAACTATAGAATTGGGAAATTTGGAAGCCAAGCGAGATTGGGGATTTGCTGGTGATTATGTCGAAGCAATATGGCTTATGTTGCAACAAGATAAGGCTGATGATTATGTTATTGCAACAGGCGAAAATCACAGCGTTAAGGAATTTGTCGAGTTGGCATTTGAGTGTGTAGGAATACACGATTGGGAAAAATATGTTGTAGCAAATAAGGAAGAACATCTGCGTCCTGCAGAGGTTGATTATTTAATAGGCGATGCTTCAAAAGCCAGAAAAATTTTAGACTGGAAACCAAAAACGAGTTTTAAACAATTGATCGAAATGATGATTGTTGCAGATTTAGAAATGGAAAAAAAAGGCATGGACTAACGCGCCAATATGAAAGTAGCTATAGTACTTCCTACGTATAACGAAGAAGGAAATATTCAGCGCCTAATCACGTTACTAGAAGAAGAAATATTCCCTCAGATAAAAAATCACAACATACATATTATTGTTGCTGATGATAACTCACCGGACGGAACGGGAAAAATCGTCGAAGACCTCATTAAAAAATATAAAAACCTTCATATTGTTTACGGCGAAAAACAAGGATTAGGCGCGGCATATCTTCGCGGGATGACAGCCGGAGTTGAAAAACTTCACGCGGATGTATTATTTGAAATGGATGCTGATTTTTATCATGATCCAAAGAAAATCCCCGAGTTCTTAAAAAAAATTGAAGAAGGATATGATTTTGTAATTGGCACACGATATAACAACGGTGGAGCGATACCAAAAAATTGGGGTTTGCATAGAAAGATATTTTCTATTTTTGCAAATCTTTTAATTCGAACAATTCTTTTTAGATTTTCCATACATGATTGGACCGGTGGATACAGAGCAATAAAAAAAGAAGTTTTTTTAAAAGAAAGAAATGAGTTTGCTAAATACGGGGGGTATACATTTCAAGTTGCAGTTTTATATAATGCAGTTTTGGACGGATTTAAAATTGCCGAAGTACCTTTTCACGCAACAGATCGGGTATTAGGCAGATCAAAGATTGCGCCTTTTGACTACATTAAAAATTTACTTCAATATGTTATTGTTTCAAAGTTTATCGAGATTTGGAATTCTCCATTTCCTAAATACGCAATAGTTGGGTTTTCGGGCTATCTGATTAACGCTATTTCTTTAGAAATTATTAAGAACTCATTTGGACTTTCGTCAGGCTTGTCTGCCGCATTAGGCGGAGAATTGACAAATATTTGGAATTTTTTGCTAAATAACTATTGGGCTTTTTCTTCTCAAAAAATTACTTCATTTAATAAGCTATTTTCTAAATTTGTCCAATTTAATATTGTTGCTTTTGGATCACTTGTATTAATCGGACTATTTGTGGAGGCGGCAACCTCTTTATACTCAGACACAAGTTTGGTAAGGCAAGTTGCATTATTTGTTTCAATTCCTTTGTTGGTTATTCCATACAGCTATACTATGTATAACATTTTTATCTGGAAACGGTGGCATATTCCTTTTTTATCCAAGCTTCAAAAAATCGCCGGATGAATTTTTTTACAAAATTAATTAAAAAATTAAATCCTTATATCATCCAATTTTTGCTGGTAATAGTGCTGCTTTTTGCTGCTTTTCTTCGTTTGTATAAAGTACGAGAGTATATGACCTTTTTGGGAGATGAAGGAAGAGATATGCTTGTTGTCTACGATATTTTACACGGTAAATTTACATTACTTGGTCCAACCGCATCCGTAGGAGGATTTTTCATGGGCCCCATTTATTATTATTTTATAACTCCATTTTTGTGGTTATTTCATTATGATCCGATCGGCCCGTCAGTTATGGTGGGATTATTAGGGGTTATTACAGTCTATTTTGTGTATAAGATAGGAAGTGAATTCTTAGGCAGAAAACAAGGCTTGATCGCAGCTTTTTTATATTCAATTTCTCCTCTTGTTATCGCGCATTCGCGTTCGTCTTGGAATCCAAATGTAATGCCATTTTTTTCACTCGTTACAATGTATGCATTATGGAAAGCAATGATAAAGAAAAGAAATATATTTTTGCTTTTACTCACAGGTATTTTATTTGGAATAGACATCCAATTGCATTACGTAGAACTTTTTCTTGGTATTGCAATACTAGTATATATACTAGTATTTCGATTTTTTGAGTCGGGTAATAATGTTTCCTTCAAAGGAAGTCTTTTAAAAATAGCAAAAGATTACATATGTATATTCATAGGATTTATTTTAGGATTTTCTCCGTTTCTTGCGTTTGAAATGCGACACGGGTTTCCGAATATCAAAAGTGTGATAAACTTTATTTTTCACTCGGGAGAAACCGGAGGAAATAGTAATTTTTTTCCTATCATTACTAATGTTTTTTTCCGATTATTTGGTAGACTCGTTACCGCGTATCCTCCTTCCGAACAGATTGTGGCAGGTATGCATAAGAATATAGAGTATATTACTTCTTTGGTTTGGATAGTAGCAACAGCAAGCTTCTTTTATTTTGTATATCTTCTGTGTCTTAGATATAAAGAAAAAAACCAAAATTTTTATCAATTACTTTTATTATGTATATGGTTTACCTCCGGAGTAATTATATTTGGGTTTTATAAAAAACCAATTTATGATTATTACTTTGAATTTTTATTTCCTTTGCCGTTTCTTTTCGTAGGAAATTTTCTCATATTTTTATGGAGTAGGAAATTAGTTTATAAAATGGTCTCATCTGTTTTTTTCTTATGGATTGTAACAGTAAGTCTTATGGGTATTCCATTCCGGTTTTCTCCCAACAGGCAACTTGAACAAACACAGACAATTTCTAAATTTGTTATAGAAAGAGCAGAGGGAAAGCCGTTTAATTTTGCGCTTATTACCGGCGGAAACTCTGACCATGCGTATCGGTATTTTTTCAAACTTGCAGGGAAAGATCCAATTGTCATTCAATATGAAGGTGCCGATCCACAAAGGAAAACAGTAACGGATCAACTGCTTGTTGTGTGCGAGAAACTCCCGTGCGAACCGCTTGGTAATCCGCTTTGGGAGGTTTCTGGTTTTGGCAGAGCAGAAATTGCAGCTTCCTGGGACGTGTCTGTTGTAAAAGTCTATAAGCTTGCTCGTTACTTCTTTAAATAGTTTCCGCAATTTGACAACTCATGGGCATTTTTGTATGATATACCAATACTAACTTGGTATTAGTTTTTCTATGATTCGATTTTCAAGGCGAGAAGATTACGCTGTAATCCTAATTACAAAACTTGCCCAAAATTATAATAAGCGGTTGGTCCCGCTTACCGAGGTTTCTAAAGAATACAACATTTCAATTTTATTTTTGCGAAACCTGGCAAGTGATTTACGCAATAGCGGAATCATAAAAGCAGTTGAGGGAAAAAACGGCGGATATTTTTTACAAAAAGATCCCAAGAAGCTTCTTATGAAAGACGTTTTATCAGCGTTTTCAAAAGAACCTCTGCTTGAATGTTGTCCTGCGGGAATTACCCATAAAGGAATATGCCCTAAATCAGGATTCTGCCAGCCTGGTTTTATTTGGAGAAGATTAAATAAAGATTTTATCGAAAAAATTTCTAATCTATCTATAGACCAATTTATGAAATATGAATAACTCATTTGTAATTAAAAATCTAGAGTCTTCAGTTGGAGGAAAAGAAATTCTAAAAGGGGTCAGTTTGGAGATTATGCCTTCGGAAATTCATGCAGTTATGGGTCCCAATGGTGCGGGAAAAACAACACTGGTAATGAGTTTGATGGGCAACCCGAATTACAAGTTCAGAATTCAGAATTCAGAATTCAGAATTAACGGGGAAGATATGTTTAATAAGACTTCCGAAGAAAGAGCCAAGAATGGGCTGTTCGTGGCGTTTCAGCATCCAATAGAAATTCAAGGAGTTTCTGTTTTAGCATTTTTGCGGACGTCTTATAAAGCATTATATCCTCAAGAAAAAATTCCTTTATCCGATTTTAAAAAACAGGTAGTAGAAGCTTTAAAGATGGTGAATTTGGATGAAGGTTTTATGCAGAGATCAATTAACGAAGGATTTTCCGGAGGAGAAAAAAAGAGAATGGAAATAGCTCAATTATTGGTGTTAAAACCAAAATTTGCAATCTTAGATGAAATAGACTCAGGACTTGATATAGATAGCTTGAGAATTGTTGCAAAAGCAATTGGAGGCGCTGTTAAAAAATACAAGACTGGAATTTTACTCATTACGCATTATCAAAGAATTCTTTATTACTTGAAACCCCATTATGTTCACGTGCTTATTGATGGGAAAATAAAAAAGTCGGATGGATTGTCTTTGGTTAGAAAAATAGAAAAGGGCGGATATGCAGCAGTTTAATACTTCACATTATGAGTTTGGATTTCATGATAAACTTAAACCAGTTTACTCCACGCAAAAAGGACTGACGGAAAAAACAGTTAGGGAAATTTCTTCTATGAAACAGGAGCCGGAGTGGATGCTTGGGATTCGGCTCAAAGCACTTGCTTTATTTTTTTCAAAAAAATTACCGACATGGGGAGGAGATTTAACGAGACTTAATTTTGATGAGATTTATTACTATGTTAAGCCAACTGATAAACAAGGAAGAACATGGGATGAAGTACCAAAAGAAATAAAAGATACGTTTGACAAGATTGGAATTCCGCAAGCAGAAAGAAAATTCTTAGCAGGCGTTGCTGCGCAATACGATTCGGAAGTTGTCTATCACAGCATTTCCAAAATGCTTGAGGCAAAAGGAGTTATTTTTGTCGATACAGATACTGCTTTAAAAAAATATCCGGACTTACTTCGACAATATTTTGGAAAAATTATTCCTCCGGCAGATAATAAGCTTGCTGCTTTAAATACCGCAGTGTGGAGCGGTGGATCATGTATCTATGTTCCGAAAAATGTTTGTGTTGATCTTCCTTTGCAAGCATATTTTCGCATTAACGCAAAAAACATGGGACAGTTTGAGAGGACATTAATTATTGCGGATGAGGGAAGTTATGTTCATTACGTGGAGGGTTGTACAGCTCCAATTTTTACAACAGATTCTTTGCATAGTGCAGTTGTGGAAATTTTGGTTAAAAAGGGAGCGCGTGTTAGATACACGACAATTCAAAACTGGAGTAAGAATGTTTATAACTTGGTTACGAAGAGAATGTTTGTTGAAGAAGAAGGATTTGGGGAATGGATTGATGGAAATCTAGGCAGTCAACTTACCATGAAATATCCAAGTGTATATTTAATGGGAAGAAAAGCGCGGGGAGAAGTTTTGTCACTGGCTTTCGCGGGAGAGGATCAACATCAGGATGCGGGAGGGAAAGCCATACACTTTGCGCCAGAAACAAGCTCGGTTATTTCCTCAAAATCAGTGAGTAAAGACGGAGGGAGAACCTCATATAGAGGGCTTTTAAAAGTTTTAAAAGGAGCAGAAAATTCTAAATCAACAGTTAGATGTGATGCATTAATTTTAGATCCTAAGAGTCGTTCTGACACGTACCCAACAATGGAAATTAATGAAGAAAAAGTTACTATTGGACATGAAGCGGCAGTTTCTAAGATTGGAGAAGATCAATTATTTTATTTTCGAAGCAGAGGAATTTCTCAGGCAGCTGCAGAGGTTATGATTGTCAATGGATTTATCGAACCGATTGTTCGGGAATTACCAATGGAGTACGCGGTGGAATTAAATAGGCTTATACAGCTAGAAATGACTGGAGCGGTGGGATGATACGTATTAAGTATAAAGTATAAAATATTAAGTATAAACAAAAATATGAAGAACATAAATATTACAGTTAAGAAAAATGAAGAGAAAGTTGTTCCGTACATCTGGATCAATGGTTCTGAGTCTGAGATAAACTTTGATGCGGAACTTATTGGTGAAGGCGCAAACCTAACGATTATTGGAATTTTTATTGGGAAAAATTCTGATTCAGTGATTTTTAATACAAACGTTATTCACAAAGCTCCCAAGACAAAAAGTATGACACATATTCGGGGAGTTTTTTATGACAAGTCCATTTTTAATAATGATGGCATGGTACATATTGCAAAAGGAGCAAAAGGAGCTGATGGATACTTTGCATCAAAAATACTACTCTTTGATGACGCAAAAGGACGAAGCGTGCCTTCTTTGGAAATTGATGAAAATGATTTAAAAGCAGGACATGCGTCAACAGTTGGAAGACCCGATGAGAATCAGTTATTCTATTTAAGAAGTAGAGGTTTGTCAGAAAAGCAAGCTGAAAAATTAATTGTTTCCGGTTTTTTTGAGCCAACACTTTCAATGCTTTCTGAAAATAAACAAATAGAGATTAGACAAAATCTTTTAAAGAATTTGTAAAATGAATAACTTTAAATCTTTCAAAACATTTAAATAAGTTCAACATTTTCAATTTTCAAGTATGAAAAATTACAAGAATGATTTTCCGATTTTTAATCAAAATTCAAAAGATAAACAACTTGTATATTTAGATTCTGCTGCAACCTCACAAAAACCGAGAGCAGTTTTAGACGCAATGGATGAGTATTATAAAAACTACAATTCCAATGTTCGTCGCGGTTTGTATCCGATTGCCGAAATTGCAACGCAAAAAGTAGAAGAAGTTCGAAATCAAGTCGCACGATTTATTAATGCAAGAGATGCTTCTGAAATTATTTTTGTTCGTAATTCTACAGAAGCAATAAACTTGGTTATGAACACATGGGGAGATATGAGTATTGATATGGCAATGGATGATGTTATTGTTGCAACGATTATGGAACATCACAGTAATTTTGTTCCCTGGCAGTTTTTAGCACAGTATAAAGAAACTGCGTTTGTAGTGATTGATATCACAGGGGAAGGATATATAGATGTAGATGGTATGTACAAAAAAATAAAAAACGCAAAAATTTTGGCAATTACTCATGTTTCGAATGTCTTGGGAACAATAAATCCAATAAAAGAAATTATCAAAAAAATAAGGATTGTAAATCCAAATATAACCATTCTTATTGATGGCGCTCAGGCAGTTCCACACATGAAGGTTGATGTACAAGATTTGGATTGTGATTTTTACGTTTTTTCAGGACATAAAATGATCGCAGCAACCGGTATCGGAGTTTTGTATGGAAAGAAGAAACTTTTGGAAGAAATGCCGCCTTTTTTATTTGGCGGAGAAATGATACGAGAAGTGACTGTTGAGCAAACTACTTTTGCAAATGCGCCTTTTAAATTTGAAGCAGGAACACCTGATATTGCGGGAATAATAAGTCTTGGTGCTGCAATAGATTACCTTGAAGATATCGGAATGGAAATAGTTAAAAATCACGAGAAAGAACTTCTAGAACATGCTTTTTCGCAGATGGAAAAAATCAACGGACTTACTCTGTATGGACCGAAAGACATTAAAGACAGAAGTGGTGTTATTTCATTTAATATTAAGGGGGTTCATGCACATGATATAGCTCAGGTTTTGGGAGACATGAATATCTGTATTCGCGCCGGTCATCATTGCGCAATGCCGCTTCATAAACACTTGGGAATTGTCGCAAGTGCAAGAATTAGTGTGTATATTTACAACACAAAAGAAGATATTGATCTGTTTATAAGCGGATTAAAAAAAGTAAAAGAAATTTTTAAAGTCTGATGATCTAAATCATTAGACTAGTTAGAGATGGAAGACATAGTATATCGGGAAGAAATTTTAGAACATTATAAAACCCCTCTTAATTTTGGAAAACCAGATAAATTTGCTATTTCTTCCAGACAAACAAATCCATTTTGTGGAGACGAGATTGAAATGTTTGTCGAATTTGAAGAAAAATCCGCAGGTGGAGCTACGATTCCACCCCAAGGGTGGAAAATAAAAACAATTGGGTTTGAGGGAGTAGGGTGCGTAATTAGCATCGTTGCTGGTTCAATGCTTACAGATTATGCTAAAGGAAAAACAAAAAAAGAGTTGACAAAGTTTAGTCAAGAAGATATGCTTGACTTGCTTGGAATAGAAGTTTCCGAAACTCGGAAAAAATGCGCGTTGTTAGCATTTTCGGTTCTCAAAGAATGCTTGGTGTAAAAAATTTATGAATGAACCAGGGAAAATAGAATAAGCATTTATGCCGTTAAAAGTAAAAGTTGACAGGAGGCTTTGTATCGGAGCAGCTTCTTGTGTTGCTGTCGCGCCGAATACGTTTGAGCTTGATTCGGAAGGAAAAGCTGTAATTAAAAAGAAAGATGGTTCGCAAACATCAGAGTTTGTAAGTTATTCAGATATTAATGACACCGAAACAAACATAGAACGTGCTGCGAAATCCTGTCCTGTAAATGCTGTTGTGATTATAGAAGTTGATGAGCAAGGTAAAGAAATCCGCCAAGTCTGGCCCCAATAAAACTTTCTTACGTCATTCTGGTAAGGTCGACCAGGCGACCGCTCCAGTCTCCTATATGAATAAAGGTAGTTTTGTTTACATAATGGCAAATATTAGGGAAACGCTTTACACAGGAGCAATAAATAGTTTAATACGTCGTGTTTTTGAACATAAAAATAATCTCATAAAAGGATTTGCTCAAAAATACAATCTTCACTTATTAGTTTATTATGAAGTTTTTGAAACAATAGAACAGACAATTATTAGAGAAAAACAAATTAAAGGTATGAATAGGGTAGACAAATTAAAAATGCTAAGGAAGTCCGATGCGTGATACGCCAAGAAGCAGAGATGCGTATTGTAAAAACTGCGGATTTAAAGACCCCTATTGCGGAGATTAGAAATTACTATTTTTACTTTATTTTTATTTGTAATTTATACCTGAAATTGATAGCATGGTAGTTGGAGTATTGTAATATGACCGACATACAGTGGCTTATAGGTGGAGAAGCGGGTTACGGCATTATGACAACCGGGGTAATGATGTCAAAAGTATTTACCCGGCTTGGATTGTCTGTTTTTGATTATGTGGAATATCCTTCTTTGATTCGGGGAGGACATAATGCATATTATGTCAGAGCTTCAGATGAAGAAATCTATTCACAAAGACGAGGGGTTGATATATTAGTTGCTTTAAATAGAGAAACAATAGACAAACATAAAAGTGAATTATCGCAAAACGCTGCTGTTATTTTTGATCCAACTTTAGTAAAAGTAGATCCGCAAGAATTGTTTTCAACAATACTCCAAGTTTCAGTTCCTTTATTAGAACTTGCCAATCAAGTTGGCGCAGACAGACTTATGATTAATACGGTTTCGGTTGGATCATCTTTGGCATTGCTGTATAGCGATTTTTCTGTTTTAGAAAAAATCATGCAAGATGTGTTTAATAAAAAAGGGGAAGAAGTAGTTTTACTAAATATAAATACCTCAAAAGCCGGGTTTGATTTTGTGCAAAAAAATTTCCAAAACAAGTTCTTTGTTCACATAGAAAAACAAAAACAAAAAAATTTACTAATCGGCGGCGCAGAAGCTGTGGCATTAGGTGCAATTCGGGCAGGAGTTGGTTTTGCTGCAATGTATCCCATGACTCCAATTAATGGCATTATGACAACGCTTGTTGCTCAAGCTTCAAAATATAATTTTGTAATAAAAGAGCCGGAAGATGAGATTGCGGGGATTAATATGGCAATTGGTGCATCCTACGCCGGAGTTAGATCACTTGCAGCTACTTCAGGCGGCGGATTTTCTTTAATGGTGGAAAGTCTTGGTTTGGCAGCTCAAACAGAAGTTCCATTAGTGCTGGTTGAAGGAATGCGGCCAGGTCCTGCAACAGGAATGCCAACATGGACAGAGCAGGGAGATTTACGATTTGTGTTACACGCTGCTCAGGGAGATTTCCCAAGAATTATTATTGCTCCTGGGGATTTACTTGAATGTTTTACGTATACCTTGCATGCGTTTAACTTGGCTGAAAAATATCAGTTGCCGGTTATTATTTTGGTAGATAAATATAATATGGAGGGACACTCTTCGATTGCGATCGAAGAATTCAAGATTCAAGATTCAAGATTCAAGATTGAACGAGGAAAAATTCTTTCAGATGAAGAGGCGGGAGTCCAAACTGACTATAAGAGATACGTGTTTGTCGAAGATGGAATTTCTCCTCGTTCTCTACCAGGACAGAAGGGTGGGATTGCGCTTTCAGGTTCGGACGAACACGACGAGCGGGGATTATATGACGAAGAGGCAGAAAATAGAAAAAAAATGGTAGATAAAAGGTTTAAAAAATTAGAAATGTGTTTGCCGGAAATTCCAGGACCTCAAATGTACGGTTTAGAAGACGCACCACTTACAATAGTCTCATTTGGTTCTACAAAACTGCCGATTTTAGAAGCAATGAAATGGCTTGCCAAAGAAAATATTTTTATTAATTTTGTCCAAGTTGCATATCTTAATCCCCTCATTCCCGATCAGTTCAATTCAGCTATAAAAAATGCAAAGAAAACACTGGTTATTGAAAATAATCATCAAGGACAATTCCAGGGTTTACTAAGAGAGCATACGGGGTTTGTTTCGGATGATCATTTAAGAAAATACGACGGACGGCCATTTTATCCGGAAGAAATAGTGGAAAAGGTGAAAGCTATGCTTTCATCCTGAGCGCATGCGAAGGATCCCCTGAATAAGGAAAGAGATTTCTCACATTCGTTCGGAATGACATTTTAGAACATATGACAGAGCTAAAAGATTTAGAAATTACCTATGATAAACCCAACTGGTGTCCGGGGTGTGGTGATTTTGGCGTGTGGGTATCTTTAAAAAATGCAATAGTACAACTTGGTTTAAATCCTTGGGAAGTTGTGTTGGTTTCGGGAATTGGGTGTTCAAGCAAACTTCCTTATTGGGTCAAAACATATGGGTTCAATGGTCTTCATGGTAGACCCATGCCGGTTGCAGAAGGAATAAAACTGGCAAATCATGGTTTGACGGTAATTGTGATTGGAGGAGACGGAGACCAATATGGAGAAGGAGGAAATCATTTATTGCATGCTGCCAGGAGAAATATAGACTTGACAGTAATAGTTCACAACAACCAAGTATATGGGTTAACCACAGGCCAGTTTTCTCCAACAACTGATATCGGAGAAAAAAACAAAGCAAATCCAAACCCAATTATGGAAGCGCCTGTTAATCCAATTGAGTTTGCCTTAGCAGCTGGGGCAACCTACGTTGCCAGAGGATTTGCTGGAGACCACAAGCAGGAAACAGAGCTGATTACGGCAGGCATTAAGCATAAAGGGTTTGCAATGATTGACATCATGCAACCATGTGTTACGTTTAATCACAAAAACACATTTTCTTGGTTTTATGAGCGAGTATATACATTAGAACAAGAGGGGCATGATATAAAAGATAAAATAAAGGCATTTCAAAGAGCAGAAGAATGGCCTCTGAGACGACCATTATCAGAGGGAGAAAAAGAGAAAGTTGCCACGGGAATTTTTTATCAAGAAGATCGTCCGACATGGGAAGATGTAACCCCGCAATTGGGTTCGACACCGCTCGTAAAACACACTATAGACAACCGTGATATTACTCTGCTTTTGGAGGAATTGATGTAATCTGTGTCATTGTTTCGCCTCTTTTAAATCCAAAATGTGAAAACCACAAAAAAACCTCTCAATAAGAGAGGTTGAAATGCGAATCCTTCCCTTAGGGTTGCTGGATGGATCAACGGGCAAGATCCCTCCCCCATCACTCTTGATTTAGTTTATATTGTGAGTATAAAAGAAGCAAAAAAATTTGTCAATAAAGAAAACCCCTCACCATGTTGGCAAGGGGAATCTTTTCTTGATTAAAAAACTCTAGAGTTTTCAAGAACCAGAGCTTATGTTTACGATGCTCCAATTTTGTACATTCCCGTACCACAAACTGGACATTTACCTTTTAATGCCGGTTTACCATTTTTCATGGTAACTTTTTGAGCATTTGGATCATCTCTTTTTGCTCTGCATTTTACACAATACATGGATGCCATGGGTAGACTCACCTCCCTCCATCGAGTAAAACTCGACTATTTACCTGTAAGAAATAAATGGAATAGCTAATACGTTGTTTTTTAATGCGTAAAAAAGGAAAATTTCTACAGCGATTATTACAAAGGTAAGAATAAGCGTTTTAAAAAGATCAAATACTATATGAGACGTATCGTATAATCCTGCCGTACTGTTTTCTTTTGCATCTGATTGAAGATGAAGCGATGTCTTTTGCGTTTGTAAAAGAGATATATGCTTACTATCTGTTTTCTCTTTCTCAAGGCGAGTTTTCCTGTGCTTACTCATGTGATAGGCAAAGATTACACTATTGACACCGAGGCTGTCAAGAGGCTAATATGAATCTTATTATGGTTTTTAATTTTGAATTATTAGTTTTGGCAATTACAATTGTTTGGTTGATAATATTAAGCGTTTTCTTTTTTCAAGCTTGGACTCACTACAATTCACTTATTAAAGGTGCTTCAGGGAAAACACTTCAACATGTTTTAGATTCCTTGGTAAAAGATGGAGAAAAAAATAGAAAAGATATTGACGGATTAAAGATAATTTGTGATAGAATCGAAAAAGAAGGACGATTACACATCCAAAAAATCGGCCTTTTGCGATTCAATCCTTTTAAAGATACAGGAGGAGATCAAAGCTTTGTTTTGGCTTTAGTAGATGGACAAAATACAGGCGTTGTCATTTCTGGAATTTATTCCCGGTTGGGGACACGATGGTATGCAAAGAGAGTTATTGAAGGAAAGGGAATCGAACACGAACTCTCAGATGAGGAAAAACAAGCTCTCAAATCCGCAAAAGTGTAATACTTATGACTAAAACAAAATCAATCCTTATTCTTGTTGTCGTCTTTGTTGTTTCTACCCTATTGTCATATTGGTTTTTTTTGGGCTCAACGCTAAATCTTCAGAAACAAGTTGTGAAGCCTCATATCCCAAATAGTAATGGTGCGTTAAGTTTTGATGATACTAAGCCAAAGACAGAAAGTTGTCCTTTAAATGGAGCTTTATACTCAAAGGACCAAAGACAGTGGTGGGAGACGCATAGACCGCTAGGGATTATGGTAGAAAACCACGAAAATTCCCGGCCGCAATCGGGAATTATAGGCGCAGACGTAGTGTACGAAGTAATTTCAGAAGGCGGCATTACACGCTTCTTAACAATATTCTATTGCAGAGACGCCGGGCAAGTTGGACCAATCAGGTCTGCTCGGACGTACTTTTTAGACATTATTTCAGAATACGGAGACTCACCCTTATATGTTCACGTCGGAGGAGCAAATACAGATGGGCCGGCAAACGCGTTGGGCCAAATAGAGCAGTATGGTTGGGTTGGGTATAATGATATAAATCAATTTTCTGTTGGATTTCCTACTTTTTGGAGAGACTACGACAGACTTGGACATGAAACCGCAACCGAGCATACGATGTATTCGACTACTAAAAAATTGTGGGATTTGGCAAAATTGCGAGGATTAACCAATGTTGATAAAAAAGGAAACCCATGGGACGGTAAATTTGTACCGTATTCTTTCAAAGACGATGCTTCTCCGACACAGCGGGGAAATCCCCAAACAATCCATTTGGAATTTTGGAAAAATTATTCTAACTACTTCGTAGATTGGATATACGATAAAGAAGCAAATATATACAAAAGAAACAACGGCGGTAAACAGCATATTGACCGCGATAACAACAAGCAAATAACCGTAAAGAACATAGTTGTATTGTTTATGCAGGAAAACAGTGCAAATGACGGGTATGAAAATAATCTCCATCTTTTGTATAAGACAAAGGGAATAGGAAGAGCAACCATATTTATGGATGGACAAAAAATAACAGGTACATGGAGAAAAGAAACTCGAACCTCTCGCATGCAAATTTTTGACTCAGCAGGATTGCCTGTTAAATTTGATAGAGGAGTATTATGGTTTGATATACTGCCCATAGACGGAGTTGCAACAGTACAGTAAATTCGGGGTTTACAAATTATAAAAAACTGATATACTGTGTGCGATCATATCAGATGGGCTTATGTTATCGGATTTAATTACTTCACAGTCACGAATAAAGTTACTTACTGTTTTTCTTACGAGTCCTTACGACATGCTTCATGTTAGAGAGCTTGTTAGAAGGACGGGAGATGAGATAAACGCAGTCAGACGGGAGCTTTCGTTTTTAGAAAAAAAAGGAATCTTTAGCAAAGAGCAGCGGGCAAACAGGTTATATTATTTTCTGTCTCGAAATTATCCGTTTTACAATGACTTACTAAGACTTGGGGCAAAAATTGTCGGTCTTGGGTCAGAAATATTAAAAAATAGACCAAAATTAGGAAAAATTAAATACATAATGTTTTCCGGAGGATTTGTAAAAAGAATTAAAAAAAATAACGATTCCGTAGACGTACTCGTAGTAGGTACAATAGTTTTGCCGGAACTTGCACTTTTGATTCGAAATGAAGAAAAACGTTTATCAACAGAAATAAATTACACTGTTATGTCAGAAGATGAATTTGATTTTAGAAAAAAGAAAAATGACCCGTTTATTTCTTCCATATTGGCAGGTTCCCGGGTCATGCTTATAGGTGATGAAGAAAGCATGCTTGCATGAAACAAAGTCGACTCCTACCGTGGTTAATACCGTTATTGACCTTTTTATCTATTTATATTGATACTTCTTCTGCTTTGGTAGTACCCTGGTTAAAAATTAATCGGGACATTTCTTTTCATAAAGGGTTAGATTTGGCAGGCGGGACAAGCGTAACACTTAAAGCAGACATGAGTAAAATTCCCAACGATCAAAAAAAACAGGCACTTGATAGTGCTAAAGACGTAATAGAAAGAAGGGTAAATTTGTTTGGCGTAAGAGAACCGGTTGTAAGAAGTGTTTTTTCGGCACGAGACGCACGAGTTGTTGTCGAACTTCCAGGAGTAGCAGACGTAAAGCAGGCAGCTGCTTTAGTTGGAAAAACAGCGCAACTGGAGTTTCGCAAAGTTGGGGATGCAACTGCGTCTGCCGAGATTGAAGAAAAAAGCACTCCGACAGGACTTACCGGTGCAGATATTAAAAGCGCTCAGGTTTCATTTGACAATCAACGAAGCGGAGAACCTGTTGTCGCTTTTACGATTGCTGATAAAAGTCAAAAAAAATTCTTTGACACGACCACTCGACTCATTGGTAAACGGATGGCAATATTTTTAGATAATCAATTTATTTCAGCGCCAACTGTCCAAAATGCCATCAGAGACAGCGGACAAATTAGCGGAAGATTCACAACCGAAGAAGCAAAACGGCTGGCAACTCAATTAAATGCCGGAGCATTGCCTGTTCCGTTATCAATTCTAGAACAGAAAACGATTGGCGCGACGTTAGGACAATCGTCTCTTGAAAAAAGTTTGTTTGCCGCTGCGGTTGGATTTTTAGCAATTGTCATTTTTATGACTGTTTTGTACGGATGGCTTGGAGTTGTAGCAAGTGTTTCGTTGGTATTATACTCTTTGTTTACGCTTGTCTTATTCAAGCTTATTCCTATAACTCTGACTCTTGCCGGAATTGCCGGATTTATTCTTTCGATTGGCATGGCGGTTGACGCAAATATTTTAATTTTTGAGAGAATGAGAGAGGAAAAAAGAAAAGGAAAGACACCTTATATTGCTTTGGAGCTTGGATTTACAAGAGCTTGGTCTTCAATTCGGGATTCAAATATTTCCAGTATTATTACTGCTTTTATTTTGTTTCAGTTTGGTACGGGGACAGTCAGGGGATTTGCGATAACATTATTTTTGGGTGTGGTGGTGTCGATGTTTACAGCAATAAATGTAACACGGACAATACTGCGAATAATATATAGAGAAAACTCGAAGCACGAAATTTGAAATACGAAACAAATCTAAATGTTCAAAAATACAAAATTCAAAACGTTTTAAACATTCGTAAATTTAAGTTTTGAAAATTGTTTCGAGTTTCGATATTCGGATTTAAAGATTATGAATATAATTGGTAAAAAAAATTTGTATTTTATTATTTCTCTTTTGGTAATTATTCCGGGAACATTGTCTTTGTTGTTTTACGGACTTAAACTTTCTATTGACTTTACCGGAGGGTCTAGATTAGAAGTTCAGAATTCAGAATTCAGAATTCAGAATTCAGAGACAAGAATAAAAAAAATATTAAAAGAACAAAATCTAGTGCTTGAGTCTGTTGGGAAATCAGGAACAGATACGTATATTGTCCAGACAAAACCTATTGATCAGAATGCTCATCAGAAAATTATTTCTCAACTTAAAAAAGAATTTGGAGAGATAAAAGAGATAAGTTTTGAGACCATCGGGCCGACTGTAGGAAATGAGACAACTTTAAATGCGTTTAAATCTGTTTTATATGCGTCGGTTTTAATTATCCTATATATTGCGTGGTCTTTTCGATCTGTACCAAAACCGGCTTCAAGTATTCGGTTTGGCATTTGTGCTATTATCGCACTGTTACATGATGTATTGGTGTTGGTTGGAGTATTTTCGATTTTGGGACATTTTTTCGGAGTTGAAGTAGACAGTTTATTTGTAACAGCAGTTTTGACTGTCATAGGATTTTCCGTGCATGATACTATTGTTGTATTTGACAGAATCAGAGAAAATCTCAAAAGAACAAGCGGAGTATCATTTGCCAAAATTACCAATGATTCGATTTTGCAAACCTTGGGGCGTTCGCTTAACACATCACTAACAGTGCTTATTGTATTGTTTACATTATTATTATTTGGAGGAGAAAGTACCAAGTGGTTTGTCGTCGCGCTTTTAGTAGGTATTACAAGTGGAACCTATTCTTCCATCTTTAACGCCGCCCCGCTGTTGGTTTTATGGGATGAGTTTTCGCGTCATTCTGGTAAGCGAGTGTAACGAGCGCATCCAGAATCAGATTCTGGACGCCTCCACGCTTCGCTCTGAGTTGCCAGAATGACGAAGAGTCAAGCGTCATTCTGGGGAGGAGTGAACACGACGACTCCAGAATCGTATGAAAAAAGGTGGATTTGTTTACATAATGGCGAATGATCGTCCGACTTTATATACTGGCGTAACGAGTAATTTGATTGGAAGAGTATATCAACATAAAAACAATTTGGTTAAAGGATTTACATCAAAATATAACCTGCATAAACTTGTCTATTATGAAATTTTTGATACAATCGAAGAGGCAATTATTAGAGAAAAGAAAATTAAGGATATGAACAAAATAGATAAGTTAGAAATGATAAAGAAATTTAATCCCATTTTTGAAGATCTTTACAACCAGATTCTGGGCAATCCAGAATGACGAGAATAAAGAAACCGTCATCTTGGTAAAGCCGCCGAGGCGGCCGCATCCAGGATCTGAATTCTAGAATTACGAAAAAAGTATGACAGAAACTACACCACCAAAATTTTTTCAACTAGTAACTTTAAAAGAACTAAATAGGAAGATTTCACTTATTACAGATAATAGAATTTTAGATGAAGTCATTGATTATATAATCGCTAATGTCCCTCACAAGCGAAATCGACCGGGGATGTTCGATCAACACTTAAGGAAGGAATGTATGTTCTCTACAAAAGTGGAAATATTTCTTTGGAAGAACTAAGAAAACTGGGGCATTTTGAGATGAAAGTAAAACATTGTTTAGTATTATACTAGTATATTAGTTTTTCTTTAGTAGTTCCTCTTTGACGATTTTGCTTACCAGACTTCCATCTGCTTTGCCTTTGGTTTTGGGAATTAGGGAACCCATGATCTTTCCTATTTCCTGCAGTGTTGTTGCTGCTGTTTCTTTTATTGCGTTTTGAACATGAGTTCGGATTTCTTGTTCACTCATTTGTTTAGGAAGGTAATTATGCAAGATCTCAAGTTCTTTTTCTTCTTTCTCTGCTAGTTCACTGCGCCCTGCGTTTTTAAACTGCTCTATGGAATCTTTTCGCTGCTTTGCTTCTTTTTGAATAACTTGCAAAACATCTTCTTCCGAAGCTTGGTATCCTGCTCCGCCTTTTTGAATTTCATAATAATTGATTGTCGATAATAACATTCTAAGAACCGATGTTTTTAACTGGTCTTTTGCAAGCATGGATTGTTTTAATTCTTCTTGTAATTGTTGCTTTGTCATTGTTCTCAAATGTCATTCTGAGCGATAGCTAAGAATCTTCTTTTGAACATTGATTGAAAGATTCCTCACTTCGTTCGGAATGACATGGATAAACTATATCAGTCTTGAAAGTCCAAGTTTTTTGCTTTTGCCAAACATTGCAACAAAAAACCAAAGCGACAAAATTAAATATATTGCGTTTAGAATAAAACTTGTGACTAGTTTATCATAGTGTACAGTTCCTGTAAAAAGAATATCTCGAATGCTTTCAAAAATATACGTAGATGGGATAAGGAGAGATACAGTTTGCGCCCACGAGGGCAGGACAGAAACAGGATAATAAATGGCGGAAAAGGGGGCAATTAAAGCAATGCCGGCCCAAGCGAGAGTTTGAAGCTTCATGCCATATCGAATAATAAACGCTGCAACCAAAAAACCTCCTGCCCAACCAGTTGCAAGAAGACTGAGTATAAAAGGAATTAAAAGCCAATGAAAAGAAAAAATGTTAAATCTATAAAATATAAAAGATAATATCGCAGAAAACGAAACACTTACTATTGTTTTTAAAAATCCGAATACCATAACCGCCAGTATCCATTCACTTACTTTAAGGGGAGAAGCAAATATATTTACGATATTTCTGTCCCACATTTCAGATAAAAGATTGGTGGTAATTTCGTATTGCGATCTCCATACAACTATCCAAAATACCAAACCGCTTAAAATAATAAGCAGGTAATGGGATGAATTATTGCTTAATTTTGCAATATAAAGGCCTGTTAATCCCCAAATAAATAAATCTAAAGCCGGCCAATAAAATAAATCAGTTAATCTATCATAATTATGACGAAGATAGATAGTGTATCTAATGATCATTGCCCAAACCCTGTTAACATTAATTCTCATTTGTATCTCCTATTACTTGCAAAAAGTAATCTTCAAGCGTTGGTTTTTCGATGCTAATTTCCTGGTATTCAATATTGTCTTTAGACAAACCTGTAAGAAACTCAGCAATTTTCTTTTCGGCAATCGGAATTTTAAAACTAAATCTCTCCTGATAAAATTGTATCTTTGATTTTGTAAAAAAACCAATTGCCCTTTTTTGATCTCTTGTTATCAAGAGTTCAACAAGGGAGATGGAAATGTTTTTTGCCAGATTCTGCGGAGTATTATGGGCGATAATTTTTCCGTGATTTAAAATCATAACCCGGTCACACATCTCTTCGACTTCGCTCATATTATGAGATGTAAATAAAATACTCACATTGTATTCTTGTCTTTCTTTTTTAAGAAATTCCCTAATTTTTATCGCGATATCCGGGTCAAGAGAAGCGGTTGGTTCGTCTAGCAAAATAAGTTTTGGATAATTTAAAAACGCTTTTGTCAGAAACAATCGGGTTTGTTCACCGGCAGATAACATATGGAATTGTTTTTCTAATAAGTGATCGATTTCAAATTCTTTTGCAAGCTTTTCTATTCTTTTTTTTCTGTCGGGAACTTCATACAGCATTCCATAAATTTTTAAAATTTCCGAAACTTTAAAAAGCCAGGGCATGGAAATATAGGTAGAAGAAAAATTGATTTGTTTTAAGATATTTTCTCTGTGTTTTTTAAAAGGTTTGCCAAAATAGAATATCTCGCCGCTGGTTGGCTCCATTACACTTAGAAGCATTTGAATAGTTGTTGTTTTGCCGGCGCCATTTGGTCCCAAAACGCCTAAAATTTCTCCGTCTGCAATGGAAAAAGTTAGATTATCAACAGCTGTAAAATTATTGAATTTTTTAGTGAGATTTTTTACTTCTAAAACTGGATGTTGCATATATTAATAATTCATTTTCTTTAAGTGAAGTTATGAAACAGAGAAAATTTTAGTGTCGTAGTGTCACTTTAATAATATATATCATTAAAGTGTACCACTACGTAATGACATACTCTAGAATAAAATTACGATAACTCTTTCACTCTTTTAAGTAAATGTTCTCTATTATTTAAAGACAGATTTTCGTCTACTTCTTCAAAAAGTTTTTGTAAAATTTCACCTACTCTTGGCCCCGGTTTAATATTGAGAACTCGCATAACGTCATTTCCATCAACCGCAAGATCATTAATCGAAAAAGGACCGGGAGTAAGTTGTTCTTCTACTCTTTTTTTAAATAACTTAAGCCTCCAGCTTTCTGCAGTTTTTGTTCCGCTGCCAAGTCTATCGCCAATTCGTAAATCAATCATATCTTTGATATTTTCCACACGGACTCTTCTGATAAATCTTCGGATAGCCGCATCTGTGGTATGTTCGTCAACCGTAAACATATGCCAGCGGATCAAGGTTGTAATTTTTTCTTTTTGCTTTTTGGAAAGTCTTAGTCGATCACAAATTTCGTAAGCCATTTTTGCTCCTACGATTTCGTGGTTATGAAATACCACCAGTCCTTGTTGGTCAGTCCCGACAACTTTTGGCTTGCCAATATCATGAAGAAGTGTTGCTAGTCTGACAATAGGATCTTTTGAAGGACAGAATTTTAAAGATAACAAATTATGAGTAAAGACATCATTTGTGTGGTGTCTTCCGGGCCTGACTTGTGAAACACCAGTTCCTTCCAAAAGTTCGGGAATAATATGTTCTAAGAGTTTTGCATTTTGTAAAAGGATTATTCCTTCGTAGGGTTTTTCACTGGCCAAGATTTTTAAAAGCTCGTCTCTGATTCTTTCAAAAGAAATATGAGTTATTAATGACGCATCATTCATAATTTCTTGCCATGTTTCTCGTTCGATATTAAAATCAAGAACAGCTGCAAAACGAATTGCTCGCATAAGACGAAGGCTGTCTTCTTTAAAGCGTTGCTTTGGATCGCCAACTGCGCGAATTATTTTACTCTCAAGATCTTTTTGTCCGTTAAAAGGATCGATAAGTTCAAAAGAACTGCCATTGTGAGTCTCGTCAAAGGCGGATTCGGCAATCCCTTCAGGATTAGATTGCCTCGCTCCGCTCGCAACGACAATTAAGTTTAGTTTTAGGGCAATCGCATTGATTGTAAAATCTCTTCTTGATAAATCTTCATTAATGGTTTTACCCCACAAAACTTTGTCAGGACGTCTCTTGTCTGAATATCCGTGTTCGGTTCGAAATGTTGTAATTTCTACAATATTTTTTTCGTCATTCTGGATTGCCCCGCTCAGCGGGGCTTGAGAGAGTTGAGCTCTCTGTCCAGAATCCGTGACGGGAATACCAACTGTTCCGAATTGATTATCATAAAATCCGTTTGGAAAAAGTGATAAAATATTATCGGGGGAAGCATTAGTTGTTAAGTCCCAGTCTTTTACAGCCTTTTGCAAAAGCAAGCCTCTTACACATCCGCCAACAAGATAGACTTCAAAACGTGCCGATTCGATAGACTTATAAATAGAAATAATTTCGTCTGGAATAGCGTGTATCATATCTGGTATAGTATAGCAACAAATATTGTATGAAGAAATGGGAGATTCAAAATAAAGTCAAAAGTCAAAAGTCAAAAGTCAAAATTGACGAACTAACTAAAGTTCTTTTTGAAAATAGGGGAATTAAGACAAATAAAGAAAGAGAAGAATTTTTACACCCGGATATTAGTTTGGTAACGACAGAAAACGTAGGGGCAGATAGAATGCAATTGCAAAAAGCTGTTGATCGAATTGCAAAAGCTGTAGAAAATAAGGAGCAGATTATTGTATACGGTGATTATGATGTTGATGGTATAAGCGGCACTGCGATTTTGTGGGAAACATTACATCAACTAGGCGCAAAAGTTCTTCCATACATTCCTTACAGAATGGACGAGGGTTATGGCTTGTCGATTCGTGGAATCGACAAACTCAAAACTCAAAACTCAAAACTCAAAACGGATGAAGCAAAACTCATTATAACTGTTGATAACGGAATAGTTGCTCACGATGCAGTTGAGTATGCAAATGATCAAGGTATGGATGTGATAATTACAGATCATCATGTCCGCGCCAAAACAGATCCAAAAGCATATGCTATTGTTCATACGACAAAACTATGTGGAACCGGAGTAGCATATCTGCTATCGCAGGAAATTCAAAATTCAAAATTCGAAATTCGAAACAAATCAAAAATCAAAAATACAAATGTTCAAAAAATGAAAAATGACCACTTGGGTCTTGTGGCTTTGGCGACTATTGCAGATTTGGTTCCCTTAACTGGCGCAAATAGAACAGTTGCTAAATTTGGTACAGAAGTTCTTCAAAAGACAAACAGAATTGGCCTTTTGGAGCTGTTTGAGGAATCTGGGATTATTCAGAAGAACATCGGAGTGTATGAAATTGGCCATATTATAGCACCGCGTTTAAACGCGATGGGACGGCTTGAGTTTGCCATGGATTCTCTTCGGCTTTTATGTACTGGAAATAAAGATCGCGCAAAACTTCTGGCAGAAAAATTAGGGACAACAAATAGAGAAAGGCAATCGTTAACAGCCCAAAGCGCAGAACACGCATTATCGGAAGTCAGAACTCAATCAGAACTCGGCAAATTAATTTTTATTTCGCATGAGTCGTATCAACAGGGCGTAATTGGACTTGTGGCAGGAAAATTGGTGGAAGAATTCTACCGGCCGTCAATTGTTGTTTCCATTGGGCAAACACATAGCAAAGCGTCAGCACGGTCAATTCATGGATTTAATATTATTGAGTTCATCCGAGGCGCTTCTGAATTTCTGGTCGATGCCGGCGGGCATCCTATGGCTGCTGGATTTACGGTTGAAACAGCAAAACTTGCTTTGCTTCAAAAAGCTTTGGAAGAAAGAGTTACATTATTACTTTCTGATGAGCTTTTAATGCGATCTCTTCGTATTGATTGTGAGTTGGAGTTAGAACATGTCTCAAAAGAATTGTATTCTGCTCTGCAAGAACTTTCGCCATTTGGTATGGGAAATCCGGAGCCAACATTTGTAAGTAAAAATGTTGGCATTAGCGATATGCGGGTGATTGGAAGGGATGGAAAGCACCTTAAACTAAAGTTCAAAGTTCAAAGTTCAAAGTTCAAAGTTGAATTTGATGCGATTGGGTTTGGAATGGGAAATTTGTCAAAAGAATTTAAAATTGGGGACATGGTTGATATTGCGTATGTTATTGGTGAAAATACCTGGAATGGTAGTACTAAGCTGCAGTTAAAAATTAAGGATATTAAGAAGGTATAATTTTACCTTTACCGTTTCTATTTTTTTGTAAATTTCCAAGTTGCTTTCATAATTGCCCTTTCTGTACCGGCAGCTATTTGTAAAAAATTATTAATTTGCCTTGCTTTTCCGACCTGTTCGTTTACAGAACCCGAAAAAACATTTCTATCATACATGGCGAGAAGTTTTTCTCGTTCTTTTTCCGGTATTCCTGCAACTTCCCATATTCGATCTATATAGTCTTTTGCATTTACTACTCTTAATAATAATTCGAGAGTGTTTGATGCTTCGATTTGTTGTTGTGCAGTGCCGGCATATAATTTTTCTTCTAACTCTTTTTTTCTTTCTTGTCTGACCTTTTTATCAACACCTATTTTTTCCCAGATTTTGCCAATTGTATATATTGCTACAACTGAAGTATCAATATCCGGAATTTCTCCTTGTGCAGCTTTTATAAATGATCTGATTTCATTCAGGGAAGTTTGGGAGTCTTGCGGATTTGGGAATTCAATTATTGTTATTGTTTTAGGTTTAGTTACTCTTTGTGATAATAATACTTCTCCTCTTCGGGAGAATATGCGATCTCTGAAAATTACAATAGTTCCAAATGCACGGGCTAACAACCTGGCTTCATGAGGTTGTATTCCAGGCATCGTCTGAATATCTGGAGGAACCGGAATATCTGTCGCAGGTTCAATTATTGGTAACCTTGATCTTGGTAATTCCTCGAATTTATTTCCAGCCATAGTTTTATATCCTTTTTTCTCTTCTAATAAATGTCATTTGTCCATTTGAGGTATGGATTCTGCCATGAGCGATTCCTGCGTTACTTATTCTACTTGCTCTTTTTCTAGTTTCCCATGCTGCTTCTGATAAGAATCTTCCTTGAGAAGAAGTTCTTTGATTGGAAGGAGTGTAAGCTGCTGAAACAACATTTACAGCTCGTCTTGTTTCAAGAGCCTAAACCCTCCAACTTACTCCAGCTCGTTTTAATATTTCTCGTTTCATATATTTTCCATTAAAATAAAAAACTCCCGGTTACTAAATGCTTAGTAAGGGAGTTCTGAGCTTCGTTGCACAAAACATTCCCTCTATGTAAAGAGGAGAATGTATGCAAAAATAGCTTGATTCGCCAAGGCGTTCATAACTATAGGCCAATTCTACTATAGAAAAACCTGCTTGTCAAGAGGGAAAAATTACATTACAATGAGTTCAAGATTAATTGTCATTGCGAGCACGTTCGACAAGCTCAGTGTAAACTCCGCGAAGCAATCCAAAAAGAGACTGCTTCGGTCGCCTCAGGCGACCTCGCAGTGACAATAAAGAGAGGTCACATATGAAAAGGACACTTAATATAGACACCGTTGAGCATGCAGGCGAAGAGGTTTTAATAAAAGGCTGGGTGCGGCTTAGGCGGGATCATGGAAAATTAATCTTTCTTGATATCAGAGACCGCAGCGGAATACTGCAAGTTGTGGTAAACCCGCAAGTGTCTGAGAATGCTTATAAACTAGCTTCGGAACTTAAGCCAGAATACGTTGTAAAAATTAAAGGACTGGTTAAAAAAAGACCTGAGAGTGCTGTTAATAAAGACTTAGAAACAGGCATAGTAGAATTGGAAGCGCAAGAAGTGTCAATTGTATCAAAAGCAAAAACTCTTCCTTTTGACATGGGAGCCCAAGATCTTAACCTCGAACTTCCCACCCTGCTTGATCATCGCAGTCTTTCGCTTCGCCACCCGAAACAACAGGCGATTTTTGAAGTTCAGGCAGCGCTTTTGGAAGGATTTCGAAAAGCAGCCACAGAAATTGATTGCAGAGAAATTGTTGTACCAACTATAGTTAGAGGTTCAACAGAAGGCGGAGCAGAGCTTTTGGAAGTTGGTTATTATACCCACAAAGCATTTCTTTCCCAAAGCCCGCAACTGTATAAACAAATGATGGTTGGTGTGTTTGAGAGAGTATGGACGATTGCAAAAGCCTACCGGGCAGAGCCATCTGTTACCACCCGTCACCTGTCAGAGACAACCCAGCTTGACTGTGAAATCGGATTTATTGAATTTGAAGAACTTTTGGATATGCTGGAGTACGTTGCGTTTGCAATGATTGGACATGCAGAAAAAAAATGCTCTCATATTATTTCTCAGTTCACGAAGGAAAAAGTGTTGTATGGAAAAGTTCCGCGGATAACGCTTCAACAAGCTCAGGAAATAATTAAAAAAGAATTTGGCAGAGACCAAACTCGTGAAAAAGATTTATCTCCGCAAGATGAAGTTGATGTATGCCAGTGGGCAAAAAAACAACACAAAAGCGATTTTGTCACAGTCACACATTTTCCTGCCATTGCAAAACCGTTTTATACCATGCCGGATCCCAAGAATCCGACATTGAGCTTAAGCTATGACTTATTATTTCGCGGAGTTGAGGTATTAAGCGGAAGCCAACGAGTTCATGATTATGAAATGCTTTTGGAAAGTATTAAAAACCGGGAATTAAATCCTGATGATTTTAGAATGTATCTTATGGCGTTTGAATACGGTATGCCGCCTGAAGGTGGATTTTCGTTTGGTCTCGAACGGGTGACAATGAAGCTTTTGAAATTGGCAAATATTAGACAGGCGAGTTTGTTTCCCCGGGACATGGAACGCATAGATGAAAGACTTTCTCTCTAAGCTCTACTTTAAACTTCGTGTATTTGCAGTCCCCATTATTTTGATGGCTATTTTTGTTCAGCTTTTAACTATAAACAATAATTTGTCCAAACAAGTCGCCAACATGTTTATTAAAGCACCTCCATACTTTCTTGCTAATAAGTTAATCGTGCCAATTTTAAAAAAAACTGTTCTCGGAGAATCTTCGTTTAAAAAAAACCTCTTTTCGGCAGAAGCCGCAGTCGTAATGGACGGTGACTCAAAAGTTTTGATATTTTCTAAAAACGAGAATTTACGATTTTCCATGGCTTCTACAACAAAAATAATGACAGCCCTCGTTGGACTTAAATATTTTAAGCTCAACGACATTTTAACTGTATACGAGCAAGACATTGAGGGAGTAAACGTGGGTTTTAAAAAAGAGCAGAAGTATAGATTTAGAGACGTATTATATGCAATGCTACTGCCATCAGGAAATGATGCAGCGCTTACTATTGCTCAAAATTACCTGGATGGAGAAGAAGCTTTTGTTACAAAAATGAATGAAGCAGCTCAAAGTTTCTATCTGCGAAATACTCATTTTTCAGATCCGATTGGGCTTACTGATGAAGGAGATTATACAACCGCATATGACTTAGCACGTCTTACTTCAATTGCTTTGAAGAATCCTACTTTTGCACAAGTGGTTTCAACAAAACATACGATAATTTCAGATACCCTAGGTTTAGAAATATTTTCTTTATTTAACTTAAATAAGCTTTTAGATCAACCGGGAATTACAGGTGTAAAAACAGGGTTTACAGAAGAGGCAAAAGGAGTATTGGTTACATCCAAAAATGAATCTGGACATACTATTATAATAGTAGTTATGCGAAGTAAAGACAGGTTTGCGGATACTAATTATCTTTTGCAACTTGTATCAGAAGGTATTGTTTATAAGCCAATTTATTATCCTTCCAAATAATTTCCAATGTCTAATATCTAAATCCTAAATAATATTAAATATTCAAAATACAAAAATTCTAAACAGTTTTAAGCATTTGAATTTGGAATTTGTCTAGGATTTAGTGCTTAGGATTTGTATTTTAAAAATTTTTATTTTTGAACCCATTCGTTTTTTACCGCAGGAACATACGCAAAGAAACCGTTTGTGCCCTGAAAGACAATAATTGGTAAAAGCATCTGTTGGTCTTCAACGCCTAGATAATACGAAAGGAATATGTCTTTTATTTTTATTTCCGTATCAATACCATTATAAGAGGCAATGTATGCCTTACGGTTTTGAAGCTTAGCGATGGCTTCTGAAGAGGTAATTATAGGATACGTTGCGGATGTTTTATCAATCGAATAATGATGATAATGCGCTTCAACAATTTGTCCGTTTGAGTCTCCTCCTGCGATTAGAGTATAGGTAGAAGAAAATGGAGGGTTTGGGTACACAATAGGAAGTTTGTCAATGTCTTTTTGGAAAAAATCAACCCGTATAATATCGGTATCGGAAATGCTGATTGAAGGAACTAAATCATTATTAACCATGGAAAAATTTGTTATTTTTGTTTTCTTTTGATCGATATCATCAAGGGGTAAGGCAAGTTGATTAAAAAGTGCTTTCGACATATTGCTTGCTTGCTCGTTTAACAAATATGGTTTTTTTTCCAAAACCGTAGAATCTTTCAAAAAGGAAGAAGTAAGGTCAAAGTGACTTGAAATAATATCAAATACAAGTTTTCTTTTGAGAGTGGTTTGGTCGTTCCATTGATACAGAGTTTCCGAAAGAGAAATTCCTTTAGCAGGGAAACCGAGTTTAGCTACTTTTTTCTCGGCTCTTTGTAGAGAAAAAAGTGTTGGACTATTTGACATCAATTTATATACAGATACCCTGTCTGGTAAATTTGGCAGTGTGCCGCTGAGAGTGTCAATTATATAGGAAGTATTTGTAACTTCATTTTGAAATTTATTTTGAATGAAAAGAATTTTTTGTACTTTTCCAAACTCAACTGTTGGAGGTTTGGGAGGAGTTGAAAAAAAAGATTCTTTAAGGGATTTGGAAAATCCAAACAAAAGCGGAGAAAATAATAAAATAAGAAAAAAAATTCCACCAATTACTAATAATTTTTTAGTGCTTACTAAAACTCTATGAAGAGCAGTCATGTCTTGAGTATAAAGTAAGTTTGGGATACAATCAAGAAAATAAACAAATAATCCAATAAACAAATGAAATGAAAGACAATACTAAAAGTTCAATCCGAGTTCGTATAGCGCCAAGCCCTACAGGCACTCCCCATATTGGAAATACCAGGACGGCATTGCTTAATTATTTATTTGCAAAGCATAATAATGGAGCGTTTATTTTGCGTATCGAAGATACAGATCAAGCAAGGATTGTTGAAGGAGCAGTGGAAGCAATAGAAGAAATCCTAAATTGGTTAGGTCTTGTTCCAGACGAGAGATACGTTCAATCACAGCGTTTGGATTTATATAAAGAAAAAGCAGATGAATTAGTACAAAAAGGATTGACAAAAAAAGAGAATGGTGCCGTACGATTTATTATTCCAAATAACAGAACTCTTGAGTGGACAGACGCAGTCGGCAATAAAAAAATTTCTTTTCATTCAAATGATGTTGAGGATTTTATTATTTTAAAATCCGATGGCTTTCCTACCTATCATTTAGCAAGTGTTGTTGACGATAACGATACAAACATTTCCCATGTATTTCGGGGAGAAGAGTGGATTTCATCAACACCAAAACATCTGTTGTTGTATCAGGCTTTCGGTTGGATTCCTCCTGTTTTTGTCCATCTTCCTGTTATTGTAGGTCCGGATAAACAAAAACTTTCCAAAAGACATGGTGCAAAATCTGTTCTTGATTATAGAGATGAGGGGTATTTAAAAGAAGCTTTGCTCAATTTTATGGTGCTTTTGGGATGGAATCCGGGAGGAGATAGGGAAATAATGAGTATGGAAGAAATGATACAACTGTTTGATCTTAAGGATATTAATTCGTCAAGTCCGGTTTTTGATGCAAAAAAACTTGAATGGATGAACGGAGTATACATAAGAGAAGCTCAAATCTCAAATCTCAAATCTCAAATCTTAGCTCAGAACTTAAAACTTACAGAAATTTCAGATGCGCAACTAGAAAAAATTATTCCGATAGCCCAGACGAGGATGAAGACGCTTAAAGAGTTTAATGAACTTGTGATGCCATTCTTTGAACAGGTTGAGATTAAATTGGATGACAAAGAAAAAGAAGTTGCGCATACTCTAGTTCAATCATTAGCAAATGTAGAGGTGTGGAACAATGAGGCGATACTTGTTGTTCTAAAACAAATAATGCAAGGAGAAAAGCTTAGAATGCCGATACTATACAAAATACTGACAGGTAAAGAGAGCGGGCTTCCAATTTCTGATATGCTGGAAATTGTAGGAAAAGAAAAAACCCTTGAGAAATTAATAAGAAGCACATGAAATTATTTGCAAAATTTATATCCTATCTTTTTCATCCAGTCCTGTTTTTTTTAATCATGCCATTTTTTATTGTATATCGTCAGACTGAAAGCGGTATGTATGCGATAAAATGGATGGTATTTTCTTCGGTTTTTATATTATTTGGGGTTATGACGATATTGTTTGAAACGTTGAAAGGAGATTTTTCCGATTTTGATATTTCACACAAAGAGCAAAGAGTGAAATTTTATATGATTATTTTTGTGATTGGCGCTACCTATTTATTTGCAGCCCTTTATTTTAAAGGAATATTTTTTCCATTGTCGATTATTTCTTTGGGAATTGTTTTGGGTTTAATTATTTTTGCCTTTGTAAGTCATTATGTAAAAGCCAGTATTCATGTTGCTGTTTCTTCGGCGTTTGTTGCGACAATTGCTCTTTTATACAGAAATGGATCAATAACAGAAGTTGGGTGGATTGTGCCATTAGTTGCGTGGGCAAGGATCACATTAAAGCGACATACATTTTCTGAGGTATTTGTTGGAGGAGTATTGGGGGTGGCAATCGCGGCGATCACCTTTATACTGGGAAAGTATATCTATTCTTTATGATTCATCATAGGACATTACTAGATTCTTTTAAGCATGCCTTCGAAGGCATTCTGTTTTCGTTAAGATACAACCAAAACTTGCGCATCCATTTTATAGTGGCATTTTTTGTAATAATTGCGAGTGTATTTTTTAAAGTGACTCCTTTTGAAATGGGAATTTTGGGAGTTACGATTTTACTGGTTGTTTGTTGCGAAATGATTAACACGGCTATTGAAGAAATGACAGATTTAATTACCAAAGAACATAGACAAGAAGCGAAAATAGCCAAAGATGTTTCCGCAGGAATGGTATTACTTACTTCTATTGGTGCTGTAATAGTTGGCGTCTTGATTTTTATGCCGCATGTTTTACAGCTTTTTAGATAATGGAATTTATACTTGCATTTCTTTTGGGACTAAGACATGGAGTGGACATAGATCACGTTGCTGCAATTTCTGATATAACAAGTTCTCAAACTTCCTCAAAAAAAGGCATAGAATACGTCATGTATTACATAGCAGGTCATGGATTAGTGGTATTACTACTTGGAGGTATTGCAATATTTTTAGGAAAATATTTGCCAAAAAATTATGATAGATTTTTTGAAGCAATAGTTGGAATAACGCTTATTATATTAGGAGTATATGTATTTTTTTCTCTTTTTAAAAACAAAAAAAAGTTTAGATTAAAAAGCAGGTGGATGATTATTTTTTCTTTTATTAACTACGCGAAACATAGATTGCTTCATTGTTTAAAACTTGAGCACGATCATCCGAATTTTAAGGAAGAAAAATACAGTTCGATTGCAACACTTTGTATGGGAATGATTCATGGAGTCGGAGCGGAAACTCCGACTCAGGTGGTTGCGTTATCAACGCTTGCCGGAATCGGAGTAGCCCCCGGAGCTTTATTTTTAGGTATATTTTTGATTGGAATTTTTACTTCTAACGTGATAGTAACATTTTTAACATCGTATGGTTATCTAAGAGCCCGGCAGAATTTTAGAACATACGCACTTTTGGGAGTTTTGACCGCCGTATTTAGTTTGATTGTTGGAGTATCGTTTTTACTGGAAAAAACTATTTAAGAACAGATTTAATACGTTTTGCGCTTATACTGCAGACTTCTTCGATTTAACTTGTCAAATAATGAGAAATTAGACAACAGTTTAATCATTTGCAGGTATTTACATTTTAGACCAACTGGTCTACGCTAAATTTGTGAAGAAAAAAAGGAAAACATCTCCCCAAAAAACTATTTACCACTACGCGCTTCGTATTTTTATTTCGATGATGCTTGGCGTTGCAGTATTTATTACCGGAAAGCATTTTTTAAAACCTCCTATTCCATGCGCAAATTCCTTGACGTGTGTTTCTGATTTATCTTTAAAAATTGAAAATGGTTCGATAGGTATGTTCCAGGGTCGAAAAGTCACTCCTCCGGCTATTGATCTTGCGCTGGATACATCAACAAATGTATTGGGGGTAAGTTTTCCTATTGGTGAAAAACACATTTATGTTGATCTTGCCTCACAGTCTTTGTATGCCTATCAGGGGAAAACTAGAGTTTTAGAAACGTATGTTTCTACTGGAAGATGGGGTAAAACGCCTGTTGGTAATTTTCATATCTGGCAGAAATTACGGGCAACGCGCATGGCAGGAGGAGCAGGAGACGATGCATACGACTTGCCGAATGTGCCATATGTCATGTATTTTTTTCGTGATTTTGGGCTGCATGGAGCATATTGGCACGATAATTTTGGTCATACCATGAGCCACGGATGTGTGAATTTAAGGCAAGTTGATGCCCAGGCTTTATTCAATTGGGCCAACGGCCCAACAAATGGAGAAAAGGGGACTGCGGTTTCAATCTGCAATAATTTTATAAAACCGAATAAATGTATACAGGATAACCCGGTACAGTAATATATGATCAAAATAGATAAAAAAACAGAGTGGGAAACTGTGTATGTATGCCTTCTGGCAGTTTTTGTAAGTAGCTTTTTTGTTTGGCAAAGCAATAAAGATTTTGGAAAGAAATTCTTCTCAAGCGTTCCAATTTTAGCAGGTAGTAAAAATACTATTGTTTCACCCGTTCCAAGCTCAACTTTAGATATTGAAACTGCTTCGCAGGTTTCTCCGGATGGAACAAAAAAACTTCATTTAAAAATTATGCACAATAAAGACTTAACAAAAACCTACATATTCACAGTTTCTGACAGTTTGGATAAAGATAAAAAATTGTTGTTCCAACAAACTTTGCATGAGTCAGAAAGTATGGGCCTGCCATTTAACGCGTGGTCGCCTGATAATAAGTTTTTGTTTATTTATAAAAATGATTCCAATGCTTTGCTTTTTAAAGCAAGTGGGGAACTGTTCACAAATGATCAGGTGCGTTATCTTAGTGTTCTTGATATATTTAAGGAAAAAAACAAAACAAATAGACTTTTGGAAATTACCGGTTGGGCATCGCAAGATCTTCTAATTGTAAACACGCTAGACGGTAATAATCAAAATTCATCATTTTGGTTGGAAATTCCATCCAAAGCAATTATTCCTCTTGCATCCCAATTTTGATGTCTTCCTTTAAGAATTTTAAAAAAATTGCTCATTTACACGAGTTTCGCAGATCAGCGAAATTATTTCCATGTCATTCCCGCGAAAGCGGGAATCTATATATCAATAATTATTTGTATGGATTTCGCATCAAAGCCTGCCCCGTACTCACGGGGTGCGGAATGACAAACTGCGAAACTCGTGACGTTTAGATTCCTCATTTGCTAGGCCTGAGCTGGGAGACATGGATTCGGACCATGATTAACGGATTCAGAGTCCGTTGTCCTACCATTAGACGATCTCCCAAGGGTAATGTTATTTTAACAAAATTGGCCTTCGAGCACAAACCCTTTTTGGTTTGACTTTTTGGGTAGTTTTAAGGTATATTTACGTTACCATGAAGGCCAAAACAATACTCTCAACATTTCGGTTTTGGTTTACATTCTTATTTAAGAAACTCTTTACAAAAAAGAGGTTTGTGTATGTGGCTTTGGGAGATAGCACAGTTGAAGGAGTTGGGGCTTCAACACCTTCTAAATCATTTTCATTTTTAGTTCATACCGCTATTAAACAAAGGAATAAACATGCAAAATATTATAACTTTGGCAAAAGCGGAGCTAAAGCTTTGGATGTTTTAAATCTTCAAGTAGAAAAAGCTATTAAACTGCAACCGGATCTAATTGTAATTTCTATGGGGTTTAATGATGTAGTGGGGAAAACAAAAATAGCTGATTTTAAAAATAATTTGAGTAAGGTTATTAAAGAGTTATCTACAAAAACTCACGGTCTAGTTGTTATAAATACTATTCCCGATATTTCTTTGGCAAGAATCCCATTTTATAAAAAGCTCTATGGAAAAATGATGATAAAAAAATTTAATCAAGAAATAAAGTATCAAGTTCAAAACTCAAAAGCTTTATTAGTTGATCTGCATTCTCATAGCTTGGTATTAAAAGGTTATAAAGAATTGGTTTCTGATGATGGTCTTCATCCGTCTGATTTAGGACACGCGATATGGGGAAATACGATAATTTCTCATATTTGGAATGCACTTTTTAGTGTCGGCAAACTTTCTCAAGCAGTTCAATAACCTCTGGCTGATTTAATTCAATTGATGTACAATTCTTCTGGATGAAGAAAGTTTTTATTGTTTTTTCTATTTTGCTTCTCGGTTTTTTTATTCGGGTTCATAACTATCAACTTTATCCACAGAGGGGAGCAACAAGCGATGAGTATACATATTCTTTTCTTGGAGTGAGTTTGATTACCAAACGTGTTCCAATTTCGTGGTCTTATTTTGCATACGATAATAGATCGGATTTGACAATTAATAATATTTATTTTCCTATTGTGTATCCTTATTTTGATCATCCGCCACTCAATGGATTATTTGTAGGTGGTTGGGCAGTTTTAAAGGGACAAGATACGTTTACAAAAATAGATTTAAAAACAATACGAATCGTTCCAATTTTTTTCGGGATGATCTCTTCTCTCTTGTTGTTTTTAATAGCTAATCGTTTGTATTCTTTTAAAACCGCAGTGTGGTCGCTTCTTATTTTTTCAACTTCGACACTATTTGTGATGAATATGAGAGTTGTGGTAGCAGAAAACCTTTTGACGGTACTATTTTTGGGAAGTCTCTATGCATACGCATACTTTATAAAAAACATGACGACTAGAAAAGCAATAATACTCGGTATTCTTAGTGGGTTTTCTCTTTGGACAAAGATTATGGGTATCAGTATTTTTCTAACGCTTTTATTTTTTTTCTTAAAAGACAGGGTAAAAACAAAATATATTGTTATGTTTTGTACTGCATTTTTTGTGTTCGTCGGATTGTTGCTCGGATATGCGGGTTATTATGATTTTAAATTGTTTTGGCAGGTTCAGCTTTCTCAAGGAGGAAGAAACATTGGACCAGAAACATTACGATTAATACTTAGCAGCCCAGTAATTGTAAATAAAGTATTTTATGACGGGTGGTATTTTTTTGGGTTTTTTAGCTTATTTCTACAGTTTACAAGTTTTAAAAAAAACAAATACATCATTGTTTCTAGTCTTTTTTATTTGTGTTTACTTTTAATTTCTATGACAAAAGAAGGACATTCCGGTTGGTATATGATTCCACTTTTTCCTTTTATGGCAATTGCGATGGGGGAAGTTTTAAAAGAAGCAGTTGAAGCCGGAAGCTTTATTTTAGCAATATTTCTTTTATTTATCGGAATGTCTCACATTCAAAACATCTATCAAGTCTGGTTTGGTTTAACGCCTGCTTATTACAGAATTCTTTTTGTACTCCTAATATTTCCATTTCTGTTTATTTTTTTAATCAAGAAAAAATGGATATATGCGCTTGCAAATATACTGTTTTATAGTATGATCCTTGGAAACATACTTCAGACATATTCATATATTCATCCATCCTGAGAGGAAAAAAGGGGTGTATTTTCAATGATTAAAAAAATAATATTACTTTTTTTGCTCTGGAAAATACTTGTCTATGCATGTACCTTGCTTGCTCCTTTTTTTTAGTAAAAAATTCCTTTTTTACTCCAAGCGTGCATTATACTAAAGGCCTTTCTTTTTTAATATTAATTTTTGCAAATTTTGATGGCGCACATTATATAGAAGTAGCGAGAAACGGATATCATGATTTTTTGTATCCTTTCTTTCCTTTTTATCCTTTACTTGTTAAGATTACTACCCCGTATTTATTTAAATCTCATATTATCTCCGGAGAAGTTATTTCTCATATCTCTTTTTTTGCAGCATGTTTGGTTGTTTATAAGCTTTTACATCTTGACAAGAAAAACAATCTTTTTGTCATTTTTATGGCAATTGTTTTGTTTTTTCCTTCTTCGTTTTTTTATGGAGCAGTTTATAACGATTCTTTATTTTTCTTTTTTGCTACACTCACTATCTACTTTTCGCGGAGAAAAAAATGGATTCTAGCAAGTTTTGCAGGAGCCTTGGCGACATACACGAGATTAAATGGTCTTGCTCTTATTTTTTTGATATTTCTTGAATACATCCAATCCTTTAATAAAGACAAAGATCTGTGGAACATAAGAGATTCTAAGAAAGCCTTTATTACTGCATTCTCATTTAGAAATATTTTTCACAGTGGAATAGTAGCAATAATTCTTATTCCTTTTGCTTTTTTATCGTTTCTTGCTTATATACATATATCTTACGGTGGTTGGAGTCTCGTTTTTTCTTCTATGAAGCAATGGGATCAGGATAAGATAATATTTCCTCTTCAGGTATTTTGGCGATATTATAAAATTCTTGTTTTATACCCTACTTTTAATATATCTTATTTGGTCGCGTTAAATGAGCAATTTTCTGTAATTATGTATCTTGTGGGAATTACGTATTCATTTAAAAAAATAAGACTTTCATATTGGATTTTTTTTGTTATATCAATAATTATTCCTTCGCTTACTGGCACATTTCAAGGGATGCCACGGTATGGCCTTCATTTATATCCTTTTTTTCTTTCTTTTGTTTTGATTTTAAGTAATAGAGGAAAAATTTTTAAGTTTTTATATTTCGCCATCTCTTTGACTATTGCTTTTTTCTCTATAATATTGTTTACGAGTGGTTTTTTTATAGCCTAGTTTTAATGAAAAAAATAACAAGTCTTTCGCTATTTTTTCCTGTGTTTAATGATGCAAGAATAATCCCTGTGCTTGTTGAGAAAGCTAATAAGACAGCCCAAGAGATAACCGATGATTATGAAATTATTTGCATTAACGACGGTTCAACCGATACTACCTACCAAGTTCTTAATCATTTGCAGGAAAACTATTCACGATTAAAAATAATTCATCACAAAAAAAACAAAGGCTATGGAGGAGCGCTTATTTCCGGATTTGAAAACTCAACGAAAGAATGGATATTTTATACTGATGGAGACGGACAATATGATCCGAATGAACTTACTTCGTTAGTAAATGTTCTACAGAATGGTGTTGATGTGGTAAATGGCTATAAGTTAAAACGGGAAGACTCATTAATAAGAAAAATTGTTGGAAATTTAAATAACTTTCTTGTTCATGCATTTTTCCCAATTCCAATTTCTGACATTGATTGTGATTTTAGATTAATAAGAAGTTCGTTGATGAAAAAAATTGAACTCACCTTTTCATCGGGAACTATTTGTACAGAACTAATTTTAAAACTGCAAAAACAGGGAGCAGGATTTACAGAAGTCGGAGTGCATCACTATAAAAGAAAATTTGGACAATCGCAATTTTTTAGTTTTATAAGAGTTATTCAAACAATAATTGATAATACTAAACTATTCTTAGCGTTCAAAAGAAATAAATTATGAGATTTTGAAACCGCTTCAGACGCGGTGAATCAAGTTCAGAATGACATGTTTTAATGTTTTGCATGACGATTATGAAAAGAATTCTGTATGTAATAGTTTTAATTTTTATTTACATCTCAATTTATCCATTTACTAAGAATCAAAGTTTACACGTTGAGAAAAGAATTAAAGGAACAAAAATAATTGCAACGCCAGTTCCAGGTTCAACATCAAATATTACTTTGTACCAAGTTGTACATGTTGTTGATGGTGATACTATTCAGGTTGATATAAATGGCTCAAAAGAAACTATTCGGCTTATTGGCGTGGATACTCCGGAAGTTGTTGATCCAAGAAAACCTGTACAATGTTTTGGCAGGGAAGCTTCGAATAAAACCAAAGAAATTTTAATTGGAAAAAAAGTTCGATTGGAATCTGACCCAACGCAATCAAATAGAGACAAGTATCAAAGACCTTTGCGATATGTTTTTTTGGAGGATGGGACATTGTTCAATAAGTTATTGATTGAACAAGGATACGCGCATGAATATACGTATCAAAGCAACTCGTACAGATATCAACTGGAGTTCAAAACTGCAGAAAAAGACGCAAGAGAGAATAAACGAGGCCTTTGGGCAGAAGATATATGTTTAAAATAAACACATATCCGATTTTATCAAGCTAATGTAGCCGATAACAAAAAAAGAAGACTAAAACCATCGTTTAAACTTAAAAATAGTAAGCATCGAAACTCCTATAGCAAACATAAAAGCCATTATAATTGCAAATGCGACATGATCTTCTGCAAACGGAAGTCCCGGAATATTCATTCCATAAATACTTGCTAAAAGGTTAAGGGGAAGAAGAATAGCTGAATAAATAGTTAGGACTTTTACTATTTCATTCGTTTTGGAGGTAAGAAGGGATTCGTTGCTTTCGGAGATTCCTTCGAGAAGTTCTCGGTTGTCCTCTACTCGTTCCATTATTTTTTGAAGATGGTCGGATATGTTGCCCCAGAAAGGCTGCATTTTTCCATTGAGCTGTTTGTATACTCCTTCTTCCAGACCTTTAAAAAGCGGAATAATAGGCTTTATGATGGTGTGAAACACGACAATATTTCTTCGGGTAGTTGAGATTTCTTCTAATGTATTTTGAGATTGTTTGTCTTCGAGTTCTCGGTCGATTCTATCGATTGTTGAGGAGAGCGTATTTATCACCGGAAAACAGGAGTCAACCAGCGCGTCTATGATTCGGTACGCCAAAAAAACCGATCCTTCACCTATGTATTCCTCACGATTTCGGAGGGTTTTTTGACATTGGGAAAAAATATAATTTATGGGAGTAAGGGATCCGTCATAGAGAATAACAAGGTAGTTATTGCCTATAAAAAAATCAACTTGGGAGCTAAAGATTCGTTTCTTTTTCTCGAAAGGAATAAATTGAGGAAAGGAAAGTACTCCGTTTTTTTCACCATTTTTTCCAGAGAGAGGCTCACTTTGGGGAAAATAGGGAAAATCAAGCACTAAAAGGGTATAGTCTTTAAAGATTTCTATTTTAGGAACCTGGGTTTTGTATATATAGTCGTCTAAATGGAGTGAGTCAAATCCAAAGTTATTTTTGAGGTATTTGATTTCAAGGTTTGACGGATTCGTTACGTTCACAAATGACGCATCATTAAAATTAACAGTTTGGATATTCATAGTATATTTAGGGTCTTATGTCAAGACCGGACAAAAACTCCATTTCTATAGGTCATCAATAGTTTCATAATCTCGTTGGCTTGATCAGTAAAGTTGATATCTCTGTTATTGTACCGCCACTCCATTT
>MFPD01000014.1:0-20390 GCA_001784115.1 Candidatus Levybacteria bacterium RIFCSPLOWO2_02_FULL_37_18
AGCTACCGTGTATCCGCTCATTATTGTAATAATAAATCGTTTGATAGATTTCTTCAATTAATTCCTCCACTGTCTGGAATCTGCTAACATATCCAAGGTCAACTTTAAATTGGGAATAAAATGATTCTTGAAAAGCATTCTCCCATGGTGATGATTTATGGCTCATGGATATAATAATGCCTTTTCCCAAAACATAAGCCCCATATGCTTTTGCGTCATATTCTGACCCTTGATCTGAATGCAGATAGACAGGAATTTTTCCGGTTCTTTCGATTGCATGTTTTATTGCGCCCAAAACTAAAGCCGTATCATGGACTGTTGAAATATTCCAACCGATAATCTCCCTGGTATAGATATCAATTATTGTTGCCAGATAGATAAAATCTCCCCGGAATTTAATGTAGGTAAAATCACTAGCCCAAACAATATTCTGTTTAACCGGGCAAAAGGCAATAATCTCATTTTTCCATTTAGATTTAGGTTTTCCTTCATCATCTTTTTTCCTTGGTGATTTTGCTCTTCTTCTGTATGGTTTTATTCCATATTTTTTCATACATCGGCGTATTCTTTTGTTATTGAGTTTAAACTCAAGGGCAATCCTCTTATGTCCGTAGCTTGGATTCAAACCAAGCACTATCAGTATTTGTTTTTTCATTTCTTCATCAAGTTCATCTCTTTTTGCCCTGTAGTAAAGGGAAGACCGGCAAACTCCTAGCTTTTTTGCCAATTCTGTTTTGTTTTCTCTTTTCTGCTCTGTAACAATCATACGAATCCTTTTAATTTTTTTTTGATCTGGTTAAATCAAGTGTTAATTTACCAATAATTTCTGACAGCTCGCGGTTCTCTCTTTTTAAACGGCTTATCTCTAAAACTGATCCGTCTGATAAGTTTTTGCTCCTCATCCAGTTATAGATGGTTTTGGAAGATATGCCGGCGTCAGACGCTGCTTGAGAAACAGTGATTCCTTCTTCTTTTATCCGTTTGAGGATTTGTTCTTTAACTTCTTTTGGTATAAATTTGAATGTACCCATAAACTTTTCACCTCCTCACTTTCTGCCATTTTCTTATCGTTTAATGAGAATATGTGTCTAGTTTAATGGATACCTGCCTTTTCCCGATCATCTGAATTTCCGATTTATCTGAGCTTTCCGAATCATTGACATCAGTCATACTTTCATATTAAATTAAGAGGTGATACTATTTTTTGTACTTGCAATACGTGCTTTTGTTATTGAATACAAGCAAACATATCCATGAAACTAAAAGCAGTACGAAACAAAAAAATTGTATTGATTATATTTCTCTCATCTCTTTCTGCTGTTTTTCTTGGATACTATGTAAGTACCTATACTACTTCAACCAGGTCGAAAGCAGCCGAGGAAAACGTAATACAACCCCAAGGAGTCTCAAGTGAATCACAGGTAGAAAAAGGTGACGTAGAACACATTTCTTTATATAAGAAAGAAGGATTTCTCTATAAAACAGATGGTAAAAATGACGCTGCAGCCCAAGAATTAATAGTTGAGAATCCGAAATACGCCGAAGAACAAAAACCCAAAGGTTTTTTTACTCAATTTTTTAATCCTCAGCCTGCTCCTGTTCAATTACTGCCGGATAAACTTCTCGAGAATGCCGATCTTGTCAGGAGCAAGGATGATGAAAAAGATCCCTACTTAAAATCCCGAGGATTTCGTCTTAACATGGATCATTATTACTATAATCAGACAGTTGAAGATATTCCGGTATTTGGCGGAGTTCTGGCAATCCATGTAAAAAATGATAATGAAATTTATGGAATTGACGGCGACTTGATTAGAAATACAAGGCTGCAAAACGAGTCTGTTTCGGAAGACAAAGCGAAAGAATCAGCCCTTAAAGAAGCGCAAAAAGAAATTCAGGAGGGAACATTTGAAGTGCTCGAAACAAAAAAGTATATTTTAAACAAAGCTCTCCTTGGCCTTACTAATGATCAGAAAAACTATCTTACTCTTGCCGTAACTGTTGGATTAAAAAACAGCTCACAAAAACCATTCAAAAAGCAATATTTTATTGATCTGTCAACCGGTAATTCCGTCTTTTCCCAATCACTTATTCTGGAGGCATTATATAGGGTTGTACGAGATCTTAGAAGCTGCAGTGACCCCTATGATGAATATTCGTGTCTTATTCGAAGGGAAGAAGGATCGTCTCCAAGTTTAGATTATGATAGCAACCAAATATACGACAACTCTGGTCTTATTTACAATTTTTACAAAAATACCTATGGTAGAGATAGTTATAATAATGCGGGTGCAACAATTAATGGGTTTGGTCATTTAGATGAGCAAAATGCGTACTGGGATGGAACGGGAGGACTATGGTTTGGCCCTGGATGGGCAACAAAAGATATTCTCGGACACGAATTTACTCATGCTGTTACTCAATATACAGCAGATCTTAACTATTCAAATCAATCGGGGGCATTAAATGAAAGCATGTCTGATATTTTTGGCTTTGCAATAGATCAGGGAAATTGGACCATTGGCGAAGGAATTAGCGAAGAAAGAGAAGCGCTTCGCGATTTTTCCAATCCCCCGCTTTACTGGCAGCCGGATCGGCTTTTTTCTTCCTACTACTATTGTGGTAGTGGAGATTCCGGCGGTGTCCATTATAACAGCGGAGTTTTAAATAAGACCTTTTATCTAATGGTAGCCGGAGGAAATTTTAACGGCTGCAGCATAACCGGAGTAGGCGTTATTAATAGTCATGCAATCATGTACCGCGCCTTAACTACCTATCTTACTCCTTCATCAAATTTTAAATCTATGTATACGTCTATTAATCAATCCTGTAATGATTTATTTGGCTCCACGTCTACTACGTGTATTAATGTCAAAAAAGCAGCCGAAGCAACAGAATTGGATCAACAACCCAGTACCCAACAAGCCGGAGCCATCTGCACGGGAGTTCAACATAAAACTCCGGCATGCGACATCAACAGTACTCCGGTCCCAACTTCAATTCCAACTGCCACCCCTCTTCCTACATCTACCCCGACACCCACACCTATTATTCCCACACCGACTCCCGGTCCTCCTTCTGCAAATGGAAAAATCGCGGCAACTTCCTATCAAAATAGTACAAGTAATGTATATATGATCAATCCTGATACAACAGAAATAAGAAAGATTATCACCAATGCTGCTGCTGCTACAATAACTATCTCCCGAGACGGAACAACCATTGCCTATATTACGACTGCTTTCTATCCTGCCAGAATTATGATTACGGACAGATTTGGACAATCGCCGCAGACACTCTCCCTTCCTTCTCAGTTTTATCCTACCAATATCGTCTTCTCTCCTGACGGAAACAGCCTTTACTTTAGTGAAAACGGTCAGCAGAGATTTCGTATCTATAAAGTGAATAAAGATGGAACAAATCTAACACTCCTTATTGATGAACCGAAGCTTTCGGGATATTTTAAACTTGGAGATATTTCCAACGACGGTACAAAATTAGTCTATATATATCCGGTAAACGGAACAAATGAAATTTTTGTTGCCAATAGCGACGGAACCAACAGGCAAAACATTTCAAACAATCCAACAGTGACAGAATGGGATCCTATCTTTTCCCCCGATAACACTTCTGTTGTTTTTGTTACGAATAAAGATTTTTATAAAATAAACATTGCAACCCAGGTCAAAACTCTTATTGTTTCTTTTCCGGACATTGTGCCATACTATCCTTCTTTTTCTCCCAATGGCGCTCAGATTGTTTTTTCAGGATCCGGATCTACAACAAATTATTATTGGATTCTTTTTACCATAAACGCGGACGGATCAAACATACGGCAGGTTACCCCCAACGGATTCGGTTATTATCTAAGCAGCCGCAATTGGGCGGTTGATCCCGACTATACTGTTCCTACTCCCATCCCAACCAACACGCCAATTCCACCAACGCCAACTCCAATACCGGCTGATATAAATAGAGACGGAACAATTAATATTCTGGATTTTAATATTTGGAGATGCGAATTTGTGGGAAATGGCATTTGTGCTAATCCGCCATCGAATAAAAATGCAGATATCAACAACGACGGGGTTATTGATATCATTGACTTTAGTATTTGGCGTATTGCATTTGTGCCATAAATGGCTATTATTAATTAAGAAGCATGGATATATTTTCGCGCTACTCATCAAGGCAGCTATTAACAATAGGCATTATTGCTCTTTTGATACTCGCTTTGATAATGACCTTGTATCTTGTAAAAAGGCAACAAGAGGTTAGGCAGCGCGCAACCGGAAATTCCGTATCGCTTAATCTTGGCACTGTTTCTCCTCAGATTGTCAAAACCGTATTTGATGTCCCGCTTACAATTTCGGCAAGCGCAAACAATATTACAGGCGTTGACGCACGATTAACTCTTGATAAAGATGTAGTGGATTTTGTCAGCTTTACTCCGAGTGCTTTGTTTAATAACAGCGGACTTGTCAGTTCGTATGACGTACAAACCGGAGTATTTCGCTATGCAGCTGTTGATACCACTTCGGCTCAGATTACAGGGACTGTGCAGGTTGGGATACTCCGCCTAAGAGGAAAAGCTCCGGGTACAGCCAATGTCGTATTTTCTCAAACCGCAAACCAGATTACCGCACTAGGTACAATCGGATCTCTGCCTATTGATAACAACACCAACGGTTCGTACACGATTATTCCCCAACCCACAAATACCCCCATTCCAACCAACACGCCTACTCCTACCCCGACCCCAACGCCTGTCCCCACAGCAACTCCTACTCCATTACCAACAGCTACCCCAATTCCAACTGCAACTCCTACTCCCATCCCAACCAACACGCCAATTCCCCCATCGCCTACTCCGATTCCTGGTGATATAAACCATGATGGATCTGTAAATATTCTGGATTTTAATATTTGGAGATGCGAATTTGTAGGAAATGGCATTTGTGCTTCAACCGGATCTAATAGACAGTCAGATATTAATACCGATGCAAAAGTTGACCTTATAGACTTTAGCATGTGGAGAAACGTGTTTAATCCATAGAAAAATTAAGATGCTGTCTAAACGCCTCCTTACCATTCTCATTATTGTAGTTTTGATTATTGCCCTGCCTTTTATTCTTTGGCAATTGCAAAGACAACAGGATATTAGACAGCGAGCAGGTGGAGAAGCCGGAGTTGCTCTTACGCTTCCAGAACTTCCTCCTATAACCCTTGGAAATGAATTTGACACAACAGTTACTTTGCAAGCCGGAGGAAATAATATAACAGGAATTGATGCAAATCTTACTATAGATAAGGATATTTTTGATTTCGTTTCGTTTACTCCAAGCACTGTATTTAACACAAGCGGTCTTATTAATTCGTATAATCTCCAAACCGGAGTGCTGCGATATGTCGCGGTCGACACTACGCCAAATCAAATTTCGCAAAATGTTTTAGTTGGAACTCTTCGCCTTAAGGCAAAAGCGGTTGGAACAGGCACCGTAGTATTTAATGATTCCGCTATGCAGGTTACCGCCCTGGGGCAAAATACTTCTCTTCCATTTGGCGGAAATGGAAACGGCTCGTACATTGTCCAGGCCCCTTCCACCCCGACCCCGGTCCCCACCGAAACACCAGTTCCACTACCAACTAACACCCCTACGCCTTCTGTTTGTACAGATGGCATAATAAGAAATTGCGGATTTGAAATTGGAAATGGGGACCCTGCAGAGCATTGGAGCAGATGGGACAGTGCGGGACAACCCGTGAGGACTTCCGAACAGGCTCATTCAGGAACTTGGTCCCTTAAAGGAAACCTTTCTTATGCAGCCGGCAGATCGGTTTATCAAACCATTACAGTCCTGCCGAATAAACAGTACGAACTCTCCACGTGGCTAAAGACAGATGGTTTTGCTTTCATGGATCAAGGAGATAATATTTTAGGAGGTGTAATCAGCGAATGCGAAGCAACTCAAACACAAATAAATACTTGGCATAAAATTTCGTGTACGTTCCAAACAACTCCATTGGCTACCCAGATAAAAATTCGTCTCGTTTCCTATACCGTTGCTACTTACTGGGACGATGTGGAAGTAGAAGACATCACTCCCCCTACTCCAACACCAATTCCTCCCACCAGTACACCTATTCCAACCCCGACTCCCACTCCTTCTGTCGAACCGAGCCCGACTGCTGCTCTCAGTGCAACACCTGCTCCTTCTCCAACTCCAACAACTGAGCCCGGACAGCCTACAAATACTCCTCCTGTTGCAACGCCTACTCCTACACGCGACGAAGGAGACATTTCCGGAGATGGACGAATAGATTTGTTAGATTTTACAACCTGGAAAATAGACTTTTTGAATGAATTAGGAGGACAAACTCCAACAGGAAATTCAGACTTAAATCACGACGGCAAAAGCGATTTGTTAGACTTTACAATCTGGAAAATCGGCTTTCTAAAATACCTAAGTCTTTAATTGTTATCTATTTTTGTCATTCTGAACCCGCTGAAAGCGAGGCTCGCCTTCGGCGGCTTGTTTCAGAATCTCCGTTCTCGACTGCGCTCAAACAATAAAGTATATGTTAGAGGCTGAACCGTTTATCCTTGACACGTGTGCATGTGTATGTTAATATGTATGTGTATGTTAAATAAACGAACTCATATTTTATTTGATCAGGAATTTTGGAATTATCTTTCCAAACTTGCAAAAATGAATGATACGTCAGTTGGAGACTTAGTAAGAAAAGCAGCAAAAGAAAAATATGCAATCAAAACTGATCTTGATAAAAAACGAAAAACAGTTGATTCTATTATGAAATTAAAAGAGGAGTATCAAAGAAAACACTCCAAAAAAACAAGAAAGAAAGAAAGTGTTATCACACTTGTGAGAAAGATGAGAGAAGAACGAACGCAGCATATTTGGAATGTTTTAAAAAAATAGTCATGAAAGCAATACTGGATGCTTCTTTTACCTTAGATTTTCTCCTGCCAGATGAACAATCTATAAATGTTATAGAAATTTTTGAAGAATATAAAAATAACAAAATTCAGTTTGTCTCATCTCCGATTCTCCCTTTTGAAGTCGCAAATGGATTAAAATATGCAGTAAAATCAAAAAGAATTACAAAAGAAGAGGTAACAAAAATTTTAATGATATTTTTAGATATCGAGATTGAATTTTTAGAAATCGATATAAGAGATACCCTATCACTTTCTCTCAAAGAAGATCTTTCTATTTACGACGCATCTTACCTTGTTCTTGCCGAAGGAAAAAATTTCCCTCTCTTAACGCTTGACAACCGCCTCAAAAAACTTACAAAATAAAGTATTTTCTCATTGAATAATGAGCATTAAAGTCATTTAAAGTTTGTATCAATCATAGTAATATTCATAACCCATGATTTTACAAGACCTTAGCTTCTTACATGCTCATCTTGCATGAGACAAGACTAATAATTGACAACCATTCTCAATCCTCTCTATACTCAGTAGAGACAATGAATTTATTTAAAACACTCTTCAAAAAAAGAGAAGCTCGTTTTTTTCTTATTTTAGTCCTCGTCCTCACCGTCCCGCTAACCGTCTTTATCTCCCAAAAACAACAAAACCTCAAACAAAAAGCAACCGGAAATAATACTACAGAATTTGGAATTCAGATTGACCTTAATGAAGATACAAAAATCCCAAGCAGCGCACAATTTGCAGCACTTAATCCTTCTTGGATCCGATTTGTATATCGGCCAGACAAACCAATTCATTCATTCTCTTCCGGAAGAAAAAGCATTGTTATTTTTAATCATGAATCAGCCGGAGGAGACGTACCTCTTGAGAGCACTGATTTTAATGCGTGGAAAAGCTATTTTGATACAAGCTATTTTCCCGCTCTTAGGACATTTGTCGAAAGCAATCCGAATACTTCCGCGATTGAAATTTGGAACGAAGAGGACCACTGTTCTTCGGGTGTGTATTGCCCCCGTATTCCGGAGACAGCCTATGCGTATCTTATTAAAAATGCCGCCCACATAATAAAAACTCAGAACGCCTCTATAAAAGTTATTATGGGAGGGTTAGCAGACGGACAACCCGGCTATATTACCAATGTTAAAAACGCCGATCCCGCCTCCCTTTCTCAGGTAGACGCGGTTGGTATTCATCCATACGGCAAAACACCCGACGGCTGGGGAGCAGAACATCTTCCGTTTGGAGAACTAAGCGATAGTATCATCTTGTATCGGGCGGCGAGTGCTCCTTTAGATATTTGGATTACGGAAATTGGACTTGGACTTGATGATAGCGTCTTTCAAGCAGAATATGTACGGCGAAGTTTTACTCTTGCGTCTTCTATAAACGTACCGGTTGTAATATGGTACGGGTGGATAGACAGCATGACCGGCGGAAACGGAAGTAATAACTGGGGACTCTATACTGCCGATTCTTTGGTTATGAAACAATCCGGCCTTGCCTTCGCATCTTTTACCTCTCTTCCAAATACACCAACCTCCGGAATTCAGGCAACGCCTACTCCAAGTAGACTTGATGGAGATATAGACGGAGATGGTAGTGTAACTTTAACCGATTTTACTATATGGAAAACTGGATATTTGCGATATTTACGAATATGATATAGTGATAATGATCCCTGTCATTCCGAACTTGTTTCGGAAATTCGGGAGAGCGTCTAGATGCTGAATCAAGTTCAGCATGACATCGAATGTGTTCTGAATGACAAAGTGTTATGAATAATTTTTTACATAACCCTCATAAACGACTCTTTTTTATTCTTGGATTTTTATTAATTGCAATTGCCATCCCGCTTACTGTATTTATTGCGCAAAAACAACAAGATATTCGGCAACGCGCAAGCGCCTCTGATGTTTCTTTTAGTCTTCCTGGGAACAACTCAGTTCCGTTAAACCAAACAATTAGCGTAGGAATCACGCTCTCAGCCGGTGGAAACAATATCCAAAGTATTGATTTTACTATGACTTTTGATAAAGATATCCTTGAATATATCGATTTTCAACCAACGGCAACTTTCTCTGAAGTTAGAAAAACAACAGTATCTAATGCAAATCAATCCGGAACATTCAATTATATTGGAGCAAGTCTTGGAACTTCACCAAATACTGGATCAAACATATTTATTGGTTCTATCATTTTTAGAGGTAAATCTTTAGGCAGTGCCACAGTCGCTTTCCAGACTGCAACAGTAACAGCAATATCTGCCTCAAATCAAGCTATAACTTTACAAACTAACAATAACTCCGGAGGAACGTATACCGTTACCCCCGACACTCCTTCGATAACTCCTATACCATCCACAACCGGAAATCCAAGTCCGACAGAGACAAGTCCTACAACCACATCTATTCCAACAATTCATCCCACAGCCGCGCCAACTATAGTAACCTCCTGTCCTCTTCCAACTGCTCCAACTCCTGCCGCAAATACGGTTCAATTTACATTTACTGTTAATCTCCCCAGTATTGGCACGCAGGGTAATACTGGCCCAAAACATTGCTCACGAGATATTGCTATCCAAATATTTAACTCAAACAACCAGCAGCAAGGACAAGATATACAAGGCACCATCGACTACAACCCTTCTTCGCAAAATTTTAAAGGATATATTAACGCGGGTAATTTAGAAGCCGGACAATACTATCTTATTATCGCTCTGCCCCAACATATAAGAAAACTCATTCCGGGATTCCAAACCGTCAGCGGACCTGGAAATGTAAACGTAACGGTAAGCAATTTAGTTGTCGGAAATGTAAATATTCAAGGAGATAGTGCCAATGCGGTTGACGCGCAAGACTATAATACGATTATTTCCTGTTACGGCAATAGAGCAGGATCGTCTTCCTGCCCGGGACAAACCTCAGCGGCAACTGATTTAGATGATGACGGAATTGTCGGCCCGATTGATTTAAATATATTTTTGAGAAGCCGAAGCTCTATTCGCGGCGACTGATATGAATACTACGTTTAAACTTCTAATATGTATTTTAATTACTGGGCTTATGTCCGCATCGTTTCTTCGGGCTTACGCCCAAACTACTTCCTCTGTACAAATTCTTACAGGCAGCTGTGTAAACGGAGGAATTATTTTACAATGGTATTCTTTTCCAAATGCGCTTACCTACAAAGTTGCCATAACCGACGCCGCAAACTCCCTGCAACCGTCCTTAGCAACAGTCGCGGCAACGTATTATTCTCAAGTTAGCGCCCCCGGACATAGTTATTCTCTTGCCGTAGTTGCTTTGGATGCAAACGGACGAGAAATAACACAGCAGTCAAATACTCAAGTCCAATGTCCCGCAAGTCAAAATACGACACTCTCTCCACCTTACAATCTCCATGCCAGCAGATGCTATGATTACTCCCTAGGCGTAACATTTACTCTTCCCCAAAACGCAACGGGTTATGTTATAAAAAGCAGGGGCACAAATACAGGTTCTTCTACCGAACATACAATAAATTTCTTCGACAAGCTCAATACGAAAACATCGTCAACCCTTTCAAAACTAACAGGAGATGCAACATACGATTGGTCCATGGCGGTAAAGTATCCGAACGGAGTAAGCGAATTTGTCGATGGTCCTCGATTTTCCTGCTGGGGAGATACGCTTGTTGAGTCTCCAAATGTGACGTCAAGTACACTGGAACAATGGTTTATGATTACAAAATCAGTTCCCAATTTAATCGGCATTCCCATATTTCCTGCCCAGCAAATAACAGTAGGTGATTTTTTATCAAAAACCAATGGTTCTTGCTTTCAAATCAAATCACTTTCAAATGCTTCCAGTATCACTTCTCCAAGCACAGTATTAAATACTACAACCCCGCTTATCCCGGCAAGAGGATACGCGGTTATATGCGACGACGTTTTTGAGCCGGGAGAAGAAGTTGTTTCGCTTTATTATAACGGAAGAAAAATAACCATTGACGACATAAAACTTGTTCTCACATCCGGCTGGCAATATATTTCCTCTCCTATTGTTTCTCAAGATGATTCCTATTCAGCCGAACAATTTTTAACAGATCTTTCTAACCAAAGCGGATTCAATTGCACGCAAATTCAAACAAACCAAATCCGTATCACTTCGGAGATTGCCGAGCGGTCGTGGTATCCTCCTACTCCTTATATAAAAGGAGGCAACCAGGATAATTTCCAAATTACACAAGGAGACGGATATAAAATATTTTGCCAAGATACACAACAAGCACCAGTGCTGCCAACTCTTACCCCAACTCCCTCACCCACTCCGCAACCGCAACTTCCCTTTGAAGTTTATCGATTTGACTTAGATAGGAATAACTGTCTTGATAAAAAAGACCTTATTCCAATTATTAATTTTCTCAAAGAAAAAGAAGTAAATCCTTCAATAACTCCTGATGTAATTTTAGACGTTACGCAAAATAATAGAGTAGATTTATACGACTATAATTCACTGGCGCGGGCTATGTATACAAACACGAGATATCGCTGCAGACAATAATATGCAAAACATTCAAACTCTTGTAAATCGTTTTGGCATCAAAAAAACACTTCTGTTTGTAATCGTGGGTCTTCTTTTAATTGGCAGCGGGCTTGCTGTATTTATTTCTCAAAAACAACAAGATATTCGGCAACGCGCTTCCCAGTCTGCGTCTGCATCTTTATATATTACAGATGAAAATTCTGTTGATTTTACTCCTACCCTTTCTTTAAATCCTAACCAACAAAAAACGCTTAACGTATTTCTTAAACTTCCCCAACCAATACAGATAAATGGATATGATCTCAATATATCAGTCGGCAATAACTTAAAAATTGACTATATAGAAGAAAGCACCCAGTCGGCGCAATTTGACGTAACTCTTGTAAAAACATACGACGATCATTCGGTACGAATTAAAAAAATTAACTCAGATCCAATCGAAAACAGTGTCAAACCACAGGAAATAAATGGCAATTTTTATCTTCCCTTGGTGACACTTCGTACAACTGCAACCACAGATGGCTCTTCGCTCATAACAGCAAGAGGATCAATTCTTTCAATGAATAATGATCTTCCTTTGGATCACGAAGAACAAACAACTTCTTATTTTGTTGGAATCCAAGTAAGTCCAACAATTCCAATTAATCTATCAATTGGAGCACCCCAAAATCTTTCCGTTATTAGTTGTACTGACAATGGAGCCGGATATACGGCACGAGTAAGCTATAACCTTCCTGACTCAGCAACCGGATTTAGACTCAGAAGAATTCTTCAATCGGGTACTGTAAATAGTGATATGCACATAAATTCTTTCGACGCAACTCATACCAAAACAAATTCAGAATTTACATTGGCGTATTCTCAAGGCAGCCAAATTACCTGGGATATGGCAACCAAACAAAATAGTCAGCAAAGCAGCTTTACCCAAGGCCCACAGGCCACCTGTCCTTTTCAAGGACCTTCTATTACACCGATTCCTCCTACAGATACCCCAGTACCAACGAATACTCCTGTTCCACCGACAAATACTCCAATTCCTCCAACCAACGCCCCAACTCCAACTTTTGCGCCGCTTCTTCCCACAAGCACTTCTGCTCCTACAATCCAACCCACTGCTACTTCCCAACCCACTGCAACCTCAACGCCTCCAATTGCGTCAGATGCCGACAGAGACGGATGCGTGGGAAATTCCGATTTGTCAATAATACTTTCAGCAATACAAACCGGAACCATACAGCAAGGGACCTTTCCCGATGCAAATAATGACGGAAAAATAGATATACTTGATTTAAATGAATGGTTTGATACACCGGTAAACATGCGATGTCAATGAATATGATACAAGCCAGAAAAAAATTATTAGCCGGCATACTATTTTTAGCTCTGATTACAGGCGTCGTCATTGCTGTTTTTGTTTCGCAAAAGAGACAAGAACTCCGACAGCGGGCAAACCTTGAAGACCAACCAAGTATCTATTTTGCCCAAAACAACCCGGTTTCTGTCTCGTCTCTTTCCTCGTCACCTACTCCACAAAGTATTTTTGTATATCTTAACACGCTTTCTAACAATACAACCGGATTTGACGTGACTATTGCTGCCGAAAACGGCGCGGTTATCGATAACGCGACAGAAGGATCCGACGCGGGTAAATTTAATACTTCTCTATTTAACACCGTCAGTCCTGATCATAAATCTGTCCGGCTTGCTAAGTTTAACGCAAACAGAGAAACTGTTATCACAGGCAGATTACACATCGCAACTCTTACGCTGAGTGTTTCTTCCGAAGGCTCCCTTACTATTCCATCGGTAATTGTCACGAAAGCGTGCAGCTCTCCGCCTTGCTTGGATAAAACTCTTTCTCTGCAAATTCAACCTCTTTCCTTTGTAAATCCCTCTCCTTCTCCCCAACCTACCAATCCGCCACCCACTCTTATTCCAACGTCACCTGAGCCGTCCGCAACCACAGTACCTACTACCAATCCAAATTCTATTTCTATTTCTCTTTCTGCAAGCACAAATAACTTTATTGGAATACCTGTAGAAACCAGCATTACCCCGCAGGAACTTTTAAACCAAACACAAGGAAAATGTTATTCCGTAATTGGATTTAACGCACAAATCGGACAAGCCAGAGCATACTTTTCAGATCCGGCAAAAGCAGTGCTTAATTCTCTTACCGAACTTTCGGGAGGAAAAGCATTTACGCTGCAGTGCACCGAACCTGCCACAGTGGTTATAAACGGCACATCCCAAACTACGCTTACCCAAGTCGCGGAAAGAATAACAGCAAGTAATGTAAACTACCTTGCAATTCCCCAAGGATTTTCCACCGCAGAAAGTTTTTTAAACGCTTTAAACCAACAGGTAACTTCACGAAACCTGCACTGCGGCAGAATTGGAAGATATAGTAATGAGCAAAATATAGAGTATTACAACCCGTCGAATGATCCGCCTTCGACGACAAGTGTAAATTTTCCCCTCGAACCATTAAAAGGATATATTGCTTCGTGTAAATAAAATTACTCTTCCGAAGTCTCAACTGAAGCTTTTTGTCATTGAGAGGAACTTTAGTTCCGAAGCAATCTTATAAGACTGCTTCGCTATCGCTCGCAGTGACATTAGCCTTTACCTCTTTTCCAATTCACGTTAACTAAAAGCGGAGCGTAGATGTCGTCTTCTTTTGCAATTTTAATTTCATCTAATTCTTTTTGTAATGGATTTCTGTTTTGGAAAGTTACAAACGGCACTTCTTCGATAATTGCCAAAGGTGTTTGCTCTGCTCCTTCACCCATTACAGAGACAGCAGAAGCAGACATACTGTCTGCAATGTGTACTTTTTCATATTCAAACGCGCGTCCGAACAAATCTTTTTTCCCGATATAGGTATTTACCGCTGCAAATCCGCTGTGAGCCAAAGAAAACCCGGTCACTCCCCATCGAAGAGGCGTAGTTTTGCTGTCTGTAATTACGACTCCGATATGACTTAGGCCCAACTTTTTTTGCAAGAATGAACGAATCATGTTAGCGCTTTTTTGCACATCTTTTGGCCAGAGAATATAATAGCCGTTGCCGTTTGACTCATCTATGCCGGCAGACGCTGCCAAAACATTTTTGGTAATGGTTAAACTGACGTTATATTTATTCAAACTTCGGGGTAAATAAAACTGCGCTTCTTGTTTAATCAAATCGTCTTTATGATCTATCTCACAGTTGTCATTCCGACCTCGAGCTCGTCGAGAGGAAGGAATCTCTTTGCTAGCAGATTGCTTCGTCGGTCGCTTTGCTTCCTCCTCGCAATGACAGTAAGTGGGAATTATCCTTTTCTCACAAATCGAAACTATCTTTGATGTAATACACACAACTGATTTTTCCTCTAATTTAGGAAGATACTGATCAAGAATTGCAAATAGATTATCCTGAACAGTAATTCTATGTGTTTTTATTCCTGTAACTTTCATGCAGTAATTATAGCGATTATGACAAATTATTGCATCTTTTTTATAAAACTGTTGGTCTGGACATGTGGCAAAATGGAAGATTTCTTCCCAATTCCGTTTACAGTTATCTGAGAAATTAATGGATTTGGGTAATTTTATGGTAGTTACATTGACAATAAGGAGATGATTATGGAACTAGTAGCATGGACTTTTTTTCACAATTGGAGTTTTAGCATTAGTTGAAGCTCTACTTGTAAAGAAATTCAGTAAATAAATTATTTAAAAAGTTCTTCAACTATCCAGTTGCCCGAACCATCTCGCTTGACAAAAACTGGAATAACGGGAACAGAATTATGGGTAAGTAAACGAATTACTTCCGTGGATTTTAAAACATTTTGTTTATGGGTTTTTTCATCAACCGGATTACCAGCGCAGTCTTCGTGTCCAAATACAATTACCCCTTTTGAACTATGCTTACCCAGAGATACATCTGCAATTTTAAATCGCAGCAAACTCAAAAATGCTTTATCAATTGTTTCTTTGGAGAGTATACCAACAAGTCCTGCTTCGGTAATAGTATCAGGGAATATAGTTTGGAACTTTTCCCGGCCAAACTTTGCAACTGGCTCTTGAACTCTTCCGTCCATGCACCCAACTATTGTAAAAAATGTTTCTCCTGTTTGCGACATAAAAAGTGGGTCGGGATGGAATCGGACCATCTACTTCTTCATTATCAGTGAAGCGTTCTACCGGTGAACTACCGACCCAGTAAAATGTTAAATATTAAATTGAAAATATATCTTATCATTTTTGGGTCAATTTTAAATTTCCAATTTACTATTTACTATTCGATGATGCCCCATACGTCTTTTGGTACAAAATCCCTATCTAATTTTCCCTGCGGTTCCCAGACAAGACAATTAAGCAAAACTTCCTGCATATAGCGAAGTTTTCGCAGTTCCTCAAGCATTTTTGCTGCTTTTTTTGGCTCAATGCTGACAAACTTATAATATAACACTACCAATTGATTAAGCCTATTTGAAACCGCCTGATACGTCGCTATTATTTTTCCTTGTCTTGAACGCTGTTTGAAAGCATGGAATTTTCGAAGATTTTGCCACTCGCCGGCTCTGACTTCAATATCCAAATCAAGTTCTTTTTCCGAAAACCCTGCTTCAGCCGCGTTTGACGCGGTCTCGTCTTTACTTCGTCCTTCAGCTTTTTCACTTTCAGGATTTCTCATGATTCTTTAACCCCGATTCAATCGGAGTTCAGATGACAGAACGGTTGAGACGCAGAGGGGATTCGAACCCCTGAGATACCTGTTCTGCAGACAGGCGTGTTGAACCGCTTCACCACTGCGTCACTCTATAAACTATGAACCACAAACTAGATAAGTATACCAAATTACAGTTGGATTACCAAGCTAAAATATTGTACAATAAAAAGTCGTGAACATACTTTTTGTCACAGACCACTACACGCCAACAGTAAATGGAATTGTCAGACACATTGTAAGTATAAAACAAGAATTAAAAAAAAGAGGACATACAATTTATATTGTTGCGCCTCCAACACGAAAAAAAATTGAAAAAGAACCCAATGTATTTCGCCTGCCAACCGCAATTCCCTTTCCTTTAAAAAAAGGAGACCTCTTTACGCTTCCGTTCGACCCAAGAATAGAAAATAAACTTTTAAAAACTCCTATTGATATTGTGCATAGTCATCTTTTATTAACCGGATTTATGGGTATTCGAATCGCCCAAAAAAAGAATATCCCAACTGTTGTAACTCTTCATACGCTTTGGAGACACTATATAGACTGGATGGTGCCGTGGGGAGAAAAAAAGATAAAATACAGAATTTCCGATTGGGCTGCAAGAAATTATTTTAATCAATACGATTCCATTATCGCTCCATCTTCCAAAGCAATCGACGCGCTTTTGGAAGCAAAAGTCAAAACACCAGTTCACCTTATCTACAATGGTATTGATATCAAAACTTTTAAAAAAGCAAAAACTATGGATCTTTCAAAACTCACCAGTGCAACCAAAACGAAACGGCCTACCATTATTATGACAGGACGAATTGACAAAGGAAAAAATGCAGATTTGGCAATTCGGGCAATTTACAAATTAAAAAAACAAATTCCAGAAGTGTTATTTATTATGGTTGGTGATGGCAGCGAACGGGAAAAAATAGAATCGCTTCTGAATAAGTATAACCTAAAAAACAATGTGATTATAACCGGATTTGTGGATCAATCGATGATTGCAAGCTTAAATAAAAGCGCTGATGTTGCTTTGTTTACATCAGACACCGATACGCTTCCCACTGTTTTAATTGAAGCTGCAGCCTCAGGAAAACCTGTTGTTTCTGTATACGACAAAGCAGTCGTTGATATTGTCAGACATGAGAAAAATGGATATTTGGTCCCAAAAGATACTCAAGCCATTGCCGATGCATTACAAAGACTTCTGACAAACCAAAATCTAAGAAAGCAGTATGGAATAAAAAGTGAGAGTATTGCCAGTGATTTCTCTATTACAAAAAATGCAATACAGCTTGAAAAACTCTATAAGGAGCTTACCGATAAAAACAAAATTCCCCAAAATCGAGGGTTTTTTTCTTTCTTAACAACCAAAAAGTGGTAGGAAAGCTTAGCTCTCCAATTAGTCAGCTAAGCTGACTAGGAAAAACTAATAACAGATTTTGTTTGGTTCTCAGTATAACGAACTAAACCAGGTACTGTCTTACAACCTGTTGGCTTTTATACACTTTTTCGCACTATTTCCATTCTCAATCCTCATTCCGATTGGAAATTGGAAATTTGAAATTGGAAATTCTCTCGCAAAGCGAGAGGCTTAGGTGTCTTCCCCAGTCTATGAACTGAAAACTGAAAATTGAAAACAAAATGTCTCAAGTTTTGAGTTTTGCATTTTAAGTTCTTTTAGAAAGGAGGTGATCCATCCTCAGCTTCGGCTAAGGATACCTTGTTCATGTTGCTCCAGTCATTACTGATGGCATGGACTATATCTTCATCCCGAGACGCACTCGGGAGCCGACGTTTAATAGAAGTTTGTTTCCAGATTATCTGGTACCTTCTATATGAGTCTCTACGGGGCTACGATTTTCAATCTTGTATCTCATGGTTGGAAGAATATATGGATCAATCAAGCTTCTAAACTTAGAAGCACTTCCATTTCCAATAGGGATGTAGAGTTGAAAACCTTTACTATCCCTTATCAAATTTATTTTGAGACCAAAATTACTGCTTAAACATTCCTGAAGTAATAAATTACCATCTAGACCGAATGCATAAGTACTTAATCTATATGCATTGTTTTTAAGATAACCATTACCATCATCCATAAACCAAACAGCTAGGCTTAAATTACTCTTTAAAATATCATTGATATTTCGCGGAATGATTTTTGTCTTACCTTTGTAAAAGGCTTTCATGTAATCAAAGATTAAAGGGTGAGAAATTGTTCTAAAAATCAGAGAGTTATTAATTCGATGGTATCTCGGTTTAGCGAAAACCCAATTCTCAAAGATCTGCTGTTTCCAAAAGACATAATCTCTTGAAGAAAATGAGTGACAGATTTGTAATTGTGCTGCTTTACCTGAACGAGAAATTTTAAAAGAACCATCTCCTAAAATTGTCCCTATGAGAACCTCTCTCTGGATACTAGGTAAATCTAAATCTCTTTTGTAATCTTTTAACCAATTGCTGTTTGTATATATTGCTTAAGCATCGCAACTTCCCTCGGTATTCTCCTTTATTTGAGTATATCAAATAGTTGGACTTCACCGATTTCAGTCGGATTTTTCTCTGATGTCACCATCAGAGGTCGCTCACATAGGTGGACGACTTAAGCTTCATCGCCGAACTTGGCCTCGTCCCGCTGAGCGGGACTTCGACCACTCCCGACTTTGCTGCCTTGACGGGCGGATCGAGATAGATAAAAGTTTCTTCTCGTTCCCACCCGGTGAGCGGATTTCCCGCACCGGGCGAGCCCTAATGATGCATTGATGCTTTTAATTGTCGTATCTTTAACAAGCCTTTCGCATGAAAATGATCACGGTTGATAATCATTTTTGTGACCTGAGAAAAAATTTCAAAGTCACGTCCTTTTTTCGGACTATGAAGAGTGTGTTTGTTAAAAAAATCAATCAACCTCAACTTATCGCTATTTGAGTTGACCTCAAACCGATAACAAGCTGAATGATTACTTCTTTTTTCTTTCTGAAAGTAAATAAAACCAAATCCTAAATAATCTCTCACCTTCTCCAAAACTGGAAGGTCGTCTTCGCGAAGCTTAATATAAAAGTGTGATTTCGCTCTAATATGTGCTTTAGGATTCTTTGTTTTGTCCCTTTCAGTCAAATTAACGTAAAAACATCCCTCTCCATCTGTTAAGCCGACAATATAGTTAGCATCTATCATTAGGTTGTTTCCTTCATTACCGCAGCGGTAATAATTTTATTATAGAATTAAACTATTATTACTGTTGTCAATAACTACTATGAAACAGCTGACTTCTTTTAAGGCAATAACTTTCAATCCTTAAAAGATCTCCCTAGGTCACTTACTAAACAGTTCCAGACATCCTAACCAGATTTTTAGTTAATCTTCCCTCAAACACACCGAGGAGGTCGATCATCTGCTTTTTTGTTAGGCTGCCTTTTGCTTCAGGCCCTCCAGGACATCTGTCACCAGTATTGTCCCTGCCAAATCTTTTTAGCTACAAGAATGGATTTAAACCATTTTGCTTAGTAAGCTGCTAGGCGCGCATTTATTCTGTGTACAAGACCCGAGAACGTATTCACCGCGGCATGCTGATCCGCGATTACTACCAATTCCGACTTCATGAGGTCGGGTTTCAGACCCCAATCTGAACTGAGGCGAAATTTCAGAGATTAGCTTGCACTTGCGCGCTTGCGACTCATTGTTTTTCGCCATTGTAGTGTGTGTGTAGCCCAGGACATAAGGGCCGTGCTGACTTGACGTCTTCCCCTCCTTCCTCCCGAGCTAAGCTCGGGCAGTCTCCAATGAATAATTTAACATTAGATAGGGGTTGCGCTCGTTTCCCCACTTAAGGGAACACCTCACGGCACGAGCTGACGACAGCCATGCAGCACCTGTGATACCATCCCCCTCAAAAACAGAAGTTTTTTCGGGTAATTCAAAGTTCAAAGTTCAGTTCACAGTAATTTACCATGAACTAATAACGAACTAACCAACTAACTAATTAAACTTTTAATTTTTAACTTCCGTTTACTTTTGTTCTTGAGGGGATCCTCTCCTATTTCTAGGAGAGTAAACGGTATCATGTCAAGTCCTGGTGAGGTTTTTCGTTTTGTCTCGAATTAAACCACACGCTCCACTGGTTGTGCGGGTCCCCGTCAATTCCTTTGAGTTTTAGCCTTGCGGCCGTACTCCCCAGGCGGTCCGCTTAACGCGTT